>DATEZY010000162.1:0-12558 GCA_035255085.1 Azospira sp.
ACAAAACCGGCGACCAGGGGCTCGAAGCCGGCCTGGGCCTTGCGGTTACCGGTGGCCGAGAGGGTCGCCAAAGTACGGCCGTGGAAAGCCTTCTCCATGACGATGATGGCCGGATTCTCAACCCCCTGTTGATGGCCGTAGAAACGGGCCAGCTTGATGGCGGCTTCGTTGGCTTCGCAACCGGAATTACAGAGGAATACTTCCTCCATGCCGGCCCGCTCGGCCAGTTTGTCCGCCAGTTCTTCCTGGAGCGGAATGCGATAAAGGTTGGAGGTGTGCAACACCTTGGTGGCCTGGTCTGCGATGGCACTCACCAGCTTGGGATGGTTATGGCCCAAGGTATTCACGGCGATCCCGGATAGGGCATCCAGGTAGCGCTTGCCTTCGGTATCGAAAATCCAGCTGCCCTCGCCATGGCTGAAAGCCACCGGCAGACGGGCGTAGGTATTCATGAGATGGGGCATGGACATTGCCTTGATAGACGGTCGGAAATGACAAACGGCGGCCGAGGCCGCCGCCTTCTTTCCGCTGCGCTCGTGGCAAATCGACAGCAATTTTTACTGAAATTGCCCTGAGTCGCCGAAACGAGGCTGGTTCGGGTTGCTAAAGGCAGGATATTAAGGGAAAAAAAGGGCCTTGTGTACACGGGGGCCGACCTCTGCCCCCTCGGGCACACCGTCAAGCATTGGCCAAAGCGGGCTCGGCGGGCCTTCGCACTTCCTTCTCGCCCATGGATGATCCGCCCCCGCTTCGGACGGGAATCACGACGAACCTGGCGAGCGTCAGAGCGGGCCCACCAGCTGCCGCGCAGGCATCGGCATTTCTGCTAGAATGCCCGGCGACAGAGAGGGAATCGGCAGCGCCATAGCGCGCTCCGGCTCACCACACCACTACTAGGACCCCCCCCGCCACCTTCGCCTGTGGCGGCATGCCGATAATAAGTGGAGACATGACAGAACAACTCGCCCCTAATTTCATTATCGTCGGCCTGACCCACGAGGGGCGAAAATTCCGCCCTAGCGACTGGGCCGAACGTCTCTGCGGCGTCATGTCCGCCTTCG
Source organism: Azospira sp. (assembly GCA_035255085.1). Lineage (GTDB taxonomy): Bacteria > Pseudomonadota > Gammaproteobacteria > Burkholderiales > Rhodocyclaceae > Azospira. The sequence continues at coordinate 1,062 of DATEZY010000162.1, forward strand.
GTGCCGAAAAGAAAATGAAGTACTCGCCTTACGTCGGCCCCTGCACCTACAACGGGGAAAAAGCTGTTTTCGTCGACGCCAGCCTGGGAAAGATTGAACCCATGGCCTACAAATTCATGCTCAACTTCGCCCAGGACAATGAACTCCAGGTAGTCCACGGCGTAGAGCGCCCGAGCAACTGACCCCATAAACGCCAGATCACCGAACAGAACCCAAAAATCCGTTAGGCTGCAGCAGCCGAATCAAAAAAACGAAGTACAAAACAAAAAAGGCGCCCGAGGGCGCCATTTTCGCATCCAGAACAGCGGGATCAGGCAGCCAGGGCCTTGATCGCAGCAGACAGACGGCTCTTATGGCGAGCTGCCTTGTTCTTGTGGACGATTTTCTTATCGGCGATGCTATCGATGGTGCTGACCGACTGCTGATACACGCTTTGCGCGGCAGCCTTGTCGCCAGCTTCGATCGCCTTGAGAACGCGCTTGACAGCCGTACGCAGCGTGGAACGCTGGCTAGCGTTGTGGGCACGTTGCTTCTCGGATTGGCGCGCGCGTTTGCGGGCTTGTGCGCTGTTGGCCATGGACTCTTCCTGAACGAGGTTAATCGAAAACGCGCGAGTTTACAGATTTCCCCTGGCAAACGCAAGGGGAAATTGCCCTCCCCCCGGCCAGCCGCTAAGATGGCGCACTTCGCATCACCCCTCCTAATACGACTCCCCTTATGAGCCTGCTCCGCGCCCTCATCACCGTCAGCGGCATGACCCTGTTGTCCCGCATCCTTGGGTTTGTCCGGGACTTTGTCATTGCCCGCGCCTTTGGTGCCGGCCTGGCCACCGATGCTTTCTTTGTCGCTTTCAAGTTACCCAACCTGCTGCGCCGCCTCTTCGCCGAGGGCGCCTTCTCCCAGGCCTTCGTTCCCATCCTGGGGGAATACAAGAACCGGCGGGGCAACGAAGCGGCCCGTCACCTGGTGGACCGAGTCGCCACCCTGCTCTTTATTATATTGACCCTGGTCACGGTGATCGGAAGCATCGGCGCTCCCTTATTGGTATACATCTCGGCCCCGGGCTTTGCCGCCGAAGGCGATAAATTCGCCCTGACCGTCTCCCTGACCCGGATCACCTTTCCTTATATCCTGTTCATGTCCCTGGTGGCCCTGGCGGGAGGGGTACTCAACACCTGGAGCCGCTTTGCCCTGCCGGCCTTCACTCCGGTACTGCTCAACCTCAGCTTCATCGTCCTGGCCCTGTTCGCCGCCCCCTGCTTCGATCCCCCTGCCCTGGTCCTGGGCTGGGCGGTATTCCTCGGCGGCCTGCTGCAACTGGCCCTGCAACTCCCGGCACTAAAGAAGATCGACATGCTGCCCCGCTTTCGCCTGGACTGTCGTGATGAAGGGGTGCGCCGCATTCTCAAGCTCATGGCGCCGGCCGTTCTGGGCGTCTCGGTCAGCCAGGTGAGTCTACTCATCAATACTGTATTCGCCTCCTTCCTCGACCACGGCTCCGTTTCCTGGCTTTATTACGCCGACCGCCTGATGGAATTCCCTTCCGGCCTGCTCGGGGCCGCCCTGGGCACCATCCTCCTCCCCTCCCTCTCCAAGTACCACGCGGACGGCAAGACCGAGGACTATTCACGCCTGCTGGACTGGGGTCTGCGCCTGTGCCTACTGCTCACCCTGCCAGCCGCCCTGGCCCTGGCTTTGCTCGGCGTTCCGTTGATCAGCACCCTGTTCCAGCACGGCGCCTTTACTCCCACCGACGTACTGCGCACCCGGGAAGCCCTGGCTGCTTACAGCGTCGGACTCACCGGACTGATCCTGGTCAAGGTCCTGGCACCCGGCTTCTACGCCCGACAGAACATCCGAACACCAGTGAAGATCGCCCTGGTTTCCCTCTTCGCCACTCAGGCCATGAACCTGGCCTTCATCTGGAACCTCAAGCACGCCGGCCTGGCCCTCTCCATCGGCCTGGCCGCCTGCATCAACGCCGGCCTTCTCTATACTGGCCTGCGTCGCCACGGCATTTTCACCCCCCAGGCTGGCTGGCGCCCCTTCCTGCTCAAGCTGGGGGTTGCCCTAGCCGCCCTCGGCGGAGTACTTTGGCTTGGCATCGGCGAGGAAAGCGCCTGGCTCCTCTATAGCTCCAGCGAACGTCTGCTGCGCCTGAGCCTGGTGGTGGGGTTAGGGGTAGGGAGTTATTTCGCCACCCTGGCGCTTCTCGGCTTTAGAATGAGGGACTTCAAACGCCGTGCCGCCGAGTAGAGGCCGCAATATCCGCCCGCCGGGCGGCAAGCAGGGTCAGCTTGTGTTTCCGCTGTGCATTAAACAAGGAGACAACAATGAAACTGGAAAGCCAAAGCTTTGCCGACGGAGCCCCAATCCCGGGCGAGTTCGCCTTCTGCATCCCCCACGGCACCCATCATGTCTGCCTCGGCCGCAACCATAATCCGCACCTCGCCTGGAGCGGCGCCCCGGCCGGCACCCGATCCTTCGCCATTATTTGTCACGACCCGGACGTTCCCTCCCGGGGAGAAGACGTCAATCGGGAAGGCCACAGCGTTCCCGCCGACCTGCCGCGGGTGGATTTCTTTCACTGGGTTCTCGTAGACATCCCCACCAGCATGACCTGCATTCAGGCCGGGGAGTTCAGCAGCGAAGTGACCCCTCAGGGAAAACCAGGGCCGGCGGCGGCCCACGGAACCCGCCAGGGCATCAACGATTTCACCGGGGACTTCAGCGGAGACCAGGACATGCGGGGAGACTATTACGGCTATGACGGCCCCTGCCCTCCCTGGAACGACACCCTCCGGCACCGCTATGTATTCACGGTCTTCGCCCTGGACGTGGTGCGCCTCCCCCTGGAAGGACGATTCACCGGCCAGCAGGCCAGGCTCGCCATGGCCGGTCACATCCTGGCACAAGCCAGTGCTGCCGGCACCTACAGCCTCAATACCAAAGTCATTAATTAGACATTATTAACAACAACACCCATCAACAAAAGAAACATGACATAAGAAATATTACCCATATATTTCAACAAACTGTGAAGTAGTTCATTAGAACTATTGTTGACGTCCGTTATAGTCAGTGGTTACTTCTGACAAGAATTACGGATGTTGAAAAGAACTGCATGGCTTATGGCTGCGGTAACGGGGTCCATGACCCATGTTGCAGCCGCAGGGGAACAAAATTCACTGGGCACGGAATGGCGACAGGAATCACCGCCCCCGATCGAGGCCGAAGGGGTACGTCACGCCCGAGCCCTGGCCGCCAGCAGGGAGGGCCGCCCCCTGGAGGCCATGGCTCTGCTCGAGACGCTGCGCCGGGAGCATCCGGACAATCTGAAGTACACCGCTGATTTCATTACCATCGCCGCCTGGGCCAACCAGAATCAGCAGGCGGTCGCCGTCGGCCTGGATCTATCACCAGCATCCCTTCCGAGCTATGCCTTGTCGGCGCTGGCTAAGGCGTTTCGCAATGTCAAGGCATATGACAAAGCCCTAGAATGTTATGAGATCCTGGCACATCGCCAGCCTCAGGATCTCGACCCGGCGCTAGGCAAAATTCATACATTGATCGACGCCGGCCAGGGCCGGAATGCCGTGCAGTCGGCAAGAAAACTTCTGGGCCAAGCTCCAGATCACGAGGGCGCCATCGCTGCCCTGATGCGCGCCGACGAACAGGCCGGGAACTGGATCGAAGCCCTGGAAGACAGCGAAGTCATCCTGAAGCGACACCCCAAGAATCCTGCAGCCTCTCGCCTACGCTTCCTCGCCCTGTGGCGCTTGGGGGCACCCCATGAGGCGGCCCGTCGACAGCCGGCTGACCTGGAACGACAGGAATCGGCTGCCTTGGCCCATGACCAGCTGGCATTTGCCGTCCGCTGGAGCCGGATTGCAGCCGAGGAGGGCAGCACCTCCCAACGCTGGCAAGGCCTGGATCAGGCGATTCAAGGGCTGGATGGCCTGGCAAACCAACTCGAAGCCGAGGGCATTGATAACGTTGCCCGGCGCGTGCGTGCCGACGAGGTCACCGCCCTGGCAGACCGGCTGCGCATGGCTGACAGCATTGCCACCTATCGCAAGCTCACCGGACAAGGCGAAGCCCCTCCGCCCCTGCATGCCCGCTTGGCAGTTGCCAGCGCCTACCTGCATCAGGAAAACCCAGAAGCTGCACGAGAGCTTCTGGCTACCGCCCTGGCGAATGAGCCGAACGGCAATTTCTCCTCCCGCCTCGACTTTTTCTACGCGCTGCTCGAGAGCGAGCGCTACGACGAGGCCCTGGCCTATATCGACGCCCAAGTCCAGCCTGAATGGCTGCAAGGCGATAACCTTCAGTTACGCCGCCCCAACCCCGACTACCCCCGTCTCATGGTCGCCCGCGCCCTCGCCCGCAGCTACACGGAGCGCCTGGCCGAAGGGCAGGGCCGGCTGGAGGCATTGAAAAGCCTGGCCCCGGCCAGCACCGATATCGGCAACAGCCTCGCCGCCACCTATCAGATGCGGGGCTGGCCCCGGCGGGCCGAGGCCGACTATGAATGGCTGCTGGGTGGCAACCCAGACTACCCCTGGGCCCGCCTGGGGCTCTATAACAGCCGACTGGCCGTGGCCGACTACCAGCAGGCGGAACAAGACCTGAATGCCACGGAAGCCGCCCTGCCTGGGGAAAAGGCAGCCCAGCGGGCTCGCCGCGACTGGGAAACACACCGGTTGCACGAACTGCGCCTGGAGGCCATGTTCGGCAATTCCAGCGGCAGTACCAACAGCCCCCTGGGCACCCGGGACAGCAGCATCGATGCATGGCTCTATTCCCAACCCATTGCTTACCAATGGCGCTTGTTTGGCCACACCCACTACAGCACCGCCAGTTTCCCCGATGCTGCCCCAGTACGCACGGCAGCCGGTGGCGGCTTGGAATACCGCAGCCGGCAGTGGCAGGCCAGCGGCGAAGCCTATGCCCTGCGGGGCGATGGCGCCGCCCTGGCCGCCAGCGCTGCCTATCTGCCCGATGACCATTGGCGCTTCGATGGGGGCTACAGCAACAAGGCCCTCGATGCACCGCTACGGGCATACCAGGCGGGGGTCAATGCCAGCCGCACCAATTTAGGCGCCACCTATCGCTGGCACGAATCCCGTAGCACCAGCCTGAGCTGGGAACAACGGGACTTCAGCGACGATAACCGCCGCCAATCCTGGTCCGCCGCCTGGACGGAACGCGTCGTGACCGGTCCCCGCTACAAGCTGGACCTGCGGGGTGACTACTACACCTCCAGCAACTCCAAGGAGGCGGCCGCGGTGAACTACTTCAACCCCAGCCGGGATCGCAGTCTCTCCCTCACCTTCGGCAACGAATGGGTGCAATTCCACCGCTATGACCGCTCCCTCAAGCATCGGCTCGACCTGGGAGTAGGCAACTATTGGCAGGAAAACTACGGCACGGGCCCCCTCCACCTGGTGCGTTACGAAATGATCTACGCCCCGGATGACCGGACCGAACTGCGGGCCGGCATCAGCTACAGCCGCCGTCCCTACGATGGAGAACAGACCACGCTGCAGGCCCTAACGCTCACGGCGAACTGGAGATTCTGAGATGACCGACTCCTTAACCCACCAGCTCTCCTACCAGCTCTCCCGCCTGCTCTCCATCCTGCTCTTCCTGGGGTTCGCAGCCTCCGCCTGGAGTCAAAACCTGCGCCCGGCCCTGGCCATGGGTGGCGATTTCCAGGCACTCTGTTACCACGACGTGCGGGAAGACCCAAGCCAGGAACCGGACCGTTACACGGTGTCGACGGCGCAACTGGTGCAGCACTTCGCCTGGCTGAAGGAAAACGGCTACCACGTGGTCAGCCTGGAAGACGTTATCCAGGCCCGGCAAGGCAAGCGCCCCTTGCCTGCCAAGGCCGTGCTCCTGACTTTCGACGATGGTTACAAGAGCTTCCGCACCCAGATTTTCCCTCTGCTCAAGGCCTTCAATTATCCGGCCGTCCTGGCTCTGGTCGGCAGCTGGCTCGATGTAGCCCCCAAGGATCGGGTGCCCTACGACGATCACGCCTACCACCGGGAGGACTTCCTCTCCTGGGATGAACTGCGGGAAATAACCGCTTCCGGCCTGGTGGAGATCGCCTCTCATAGCTACAACCTGCATCGCGGTATCCTGGCTAATCCCCAGGGCAATACCCTGCCGGCAGCCATCACCCGTCTCTACGACCCCGCCCGGGGCTATGAAGCGGAGGCCGACTATCGGCTGCGCATCGAGAGCGACCTGGCCCGCAACTCCGCACTGCTGGAAAAGCACTTGGGCCACCGCCCCCGCGCCATGGTCTGGCCCTATGGACGCTATAACGAAACCGCCATCGCCGCAGCCCGCAAGGCCGGCATGCCGGTCACCCTGACCCTGGATGAATCCCGCCCCACCAACACCCCGGACCTGGGCCTAGACCGGGTGCAGCGGCTGCTGATGACCCACAACCCCTCTGTAGCCGACCTGGCAGCAGCCCTGCAGCCGCCCGCCAGACCCGACCCTATACGGGTGATGCACGTGGACCTGGATTACATCCATGATCCGGATCCTGCCCAGCAGGAAGCCAATCTGGGGCGCCTCCTGGACCGGGTCAAGAACATGGGCATCAATACCGTGTTCCTCCAAGCCTACGCCGATCCGGATGGCAACGGCGCTGCCGATGCCCTCTACTTCCCCAACCGGCACCTGCCGATGCGCGCCGACCTTTTTTCCCGGGTCGCCTGGCAGTTGCAGACCCGGGCCGGGGTCAAGGTCTTTGCGTGGATGCCCCTGCTCGCCTTCGAACTGCCCAGCGGGCATCCGGACCGGCAGCGGGCCGTCCAGGCACTCGCACCCGGCCAAGGTGGTTACCCGCGCCTGAGCCCCTTCGATGACCGGGCCCGCCAGATTATCCGGGAACTCTACGAGGACCTGGCCCGCCATGCCATTTTCCAGGGACTGCTATTCCACGACGACGCCACTTTTTCCGACTATGAGGACAACAGCCCGGCTGCACTGAGCTACTACGCCAGTCGCTGGCAGTTGCCGCCGGATGTGGCAGCCATCCGCCAGGACCCGGTCCTGTTCAAGCGCTGGGTGGGCTTCAAGACCCGCCACCTGACCGACTTCAGCCTGGAACTGGCCGCCCTGGTCCGGCGCGAGCAGCCCAATCTGCGCACCGGACGCAACCTTTACGCCCGGGTGGCCCTGGAGCCCGAATCCGAAGCCTGGTTTGCCCAGTCCCTGCCGAACTTTCTTGCCAGCTATGACTACACCGCCATCATGGCCATGCCCTTCATGGAGGGCGCCAGCGAACCCCTACCCTGGTTAAAGCAACTGGTGGAAACGGTAACGGCCCAGCCCCGGGGGCTGGAAAAGAGCGTTTTCGAATTACAGGCGGTGGACTGGCGCGACGGCAACCAGCCCATCGACAGTACCTTGCTGGCGGAAGAAATGCGCCTGTTGCAGGTCCGGGGGGCCGTGAATTTCGGCTACTACCCGGACGATTTCCTGCAGGACCAGCCACGCTTTGACGTCATCCGCCCCAACTTCTCCCTGCGCACCTTCCCCCACCAGGAGGCAAGGCGGTGAGTAGCATTCTGGACACTGGCTTTGGCCTGATCGGCCAGACCCTGCTCGACTTCTCCTTCTATTACCCCCTGTTCATGGCCTACCTGTGGATGATCGGGGCCATCAACTATTACCTGCGCTTTGAGCGCCGCTACCTGGGACAAGTGGAACCGCCCCCGCTCCCCGAATACCCCGGGGTCAGCCTGGTGGTCCCCATGCACAACGAGGGTGATAACGCCCGGGAGACCATCAACCAGCTCTTGCGACAGAAATATCCGGAGTTCGAAATCATTGCCGTCAATGACGGCAGCCGCGACAACACCGGTGCCATCCTGGACCAACTGGCCGAGGAGCATCCCCAACTCCGGGTCATCCACCTGGCCGAAAACCAGGGCAAGGCGGTGGGACTGGACATGGCCGCCCTCATGTCCAGTCACCAGTACCTCATGTGCATCGACGGTGACGCGCTGCTGGATGAACATGCGGTGGCCTGGTGCATGCAGCATTTCGTCTACGGTCCCCGGGTCGGCGCCGTCACCGGCAACCCGCGCATCCGCAACCGCTCCAGCCTCCTGGGCAAGATCCAGGTGGGGGAATTTTCCTCCATCATCGGTCTGATCAAACGTGCCCAGCGCACCTACGGCCGCATCTTCACCGTCTCCGGCGTGGTCTGCGCTTTCCGCAAGGCCGCCCTCCACGACATTGGCTACTGGAGTCCGGAAATGCTCACGGAGGACATCGACGTGAGCTGGAAGCTGCAGATCTCCCACTGGGATATTCGCTACGAACCCAAGGCCCTGTGCTGGATCCTCATGCCTGAAACCCTGGCCGGCCTGTGGAAACAACGCCTGCGCTGGGCCATGGGCGGCGTCCAGGTGCTGCTCAAATACCTGCCGGCCCTGCTGCATTGGCGCAAGCGGCGGATGTGGCTGATCTACCTGGAATTCCTGATCAGCGTTCTCTGGGCCTATGCCATGGGCCTGGTATTCTTCCTCTGGGCCCTGGGCCTGGTCTTCGACCTGCCGCCCAGCCTGCAGGTGCCCACCATCCTGCCCGGCTGGAACGGGGTCGTCATCGGCTCCACCTGTCTGCTGCAGATCGGCCTGTCCCTCCTGCTCGACGCCCACTACGAAAAATCCCATGGCCAGAAGGTCGCCCGGGTCTATTACTGGATGATCTGGTATCCCCTGGCCTACTGGCTGCTCAACATGCTTACCACCATCTGGGCCGTTCCCCGGACCCTGATGCGCAAGCGCCATGCCCGGGCCATCTGGGTCAGTCCTGATCGGGGGGTAAAGCCGTCATGAAGACCCTGATCATCGAGCATCCGGAATGGCAAACCCTGCGCCAGCGAACGCTCTACGCCAGCATCACCCTGATTTTCTGGATGGCCTGGGGCTACCTATGGACGCCCCTGCTGACCTTTGCCGCCTGGGCCTTCGGGCTGACCAAAACTTACGAGCACATGGTGACCCTGGAAGGCTACCGGGGACTGCTCCACCTGTTTGGCGTGTACCTGCTGGTCATCGCCGGCATGGGCGGCAGCCTGCTGGCCTGGGCCTTCTACAACTACTTCCGCTTCCGCGGCATTGAACGCCGCCGCCAGCGCCCGGCAGTCGATTCCACCATGCTGGGAGAGCACTACCATCTGGATCCGGCCTTGCTGGCCAACTGGCAAAGCTCCCGCCGCCTGGTCATTCACCATGACGCCTTCAGCAACGTCATGGGCGTCGAGACGGAAGAGGGCGAGTGGTTCCGGGATGCCCCACTCCCCGGCTACCCGGTGGCCAAGGCGTCCATGCAATACATTCCCCGCCGCCGGCTGGGGCGCCCGCCGCTCAAGCTTCGAGCCTAAGCCAGGGCACGCCGCAAGCGCTCCAGGGCCTCCTCCAGCGTGCTTCTCGGGCAGCCGAAATTGAGCCGGAACCAGCCCGGCGCGCCAAATTCCAGTCCATCGGACACCCCCAGCCCGGCGGCCTCGAGATGTTGTAGCGGACTCTCCCACCCCTGGGGGCGGGCATCGATCCAGGCCAAGTAGGTAGCCTCGGGGGACGTCGCGGCGAGGCAGGGCATGGTGGCCACGGCTTGCAGCACCCGCTCCCGGTTGCCACGCAGGTAGTCCAGCAGCGCCGCCCGCCAGGGGACGCCATGAGCATAGGCGGCACCACAGGCGACTAGCCCCAGCACGTTGACGTGGGGCACGATTCCCGCCATGGCCTGGGTAAAGCGGCGCCGCATCTGTATATCGGGAATCACCGCAAAGGCGCAGGACAGGCCGGGAATGTTGTAGGTCTTGGAAGGGGCCATCAGGGTGACGCTGCGTCGGGCCACCTCCCGGTCGAGGGCGGCGAAGGGCAGATGACGAGCCCCGGGCTCCAGTTGCAGGTCGGCGTGGATTTCGTCGGAACAGACCAGTACGCCGTGGCGTTCGCATAATTCGGCCACAGTTTCCAGCTCGGCCCGGGTCCAGGCCCGGCCCACCGGGTTATGGGGGTGGCACAGCAGCAGCAATGATGGCTTGGGATCGGCGTCCAGAGCCGCTTCCAGAGCATCGAAGTCCCACTGCCAACGGCCGTCACGCAGCACCAGGGACACCGTCGCCAGGCGCCGCTCCGAGAGCTCTGGCGCGGTGAGGAAAGGGCGATACACCGGCACGGCGCTCAGCACCGTCGCGCCCGGTGCCGTCAGCCCCCGGCAGGCCACGTTGAGGCCGGTGACCAAGCCAGGCAGCCACACCAGCCACTCGGAGGCGACCTGCCAGGCGTAATCTCGCCTCAAGGCCGCCATCACCGCCTCGGTCACGGCTTCGGTGGCGCCACCGTAGCCAAAGACGCCGTGATCCACCCGGGCATGGAGCGCCGCCAGCACCTCCGGCGGCGCCGCAAAATCCATGTCTGCCACCCACAGGGGCAACACGTCCCGGCCGGCGTAGCGCCCCCACTTGTAACTGTCGCTGCCGCGACGCTCGATGGGAGCATCGAAATCGTAAGTGACGGTGCTCATGCTCCCGCTCCCGGCGCAGGCTCCAGCAGCTCCGTATCCTCATGGCGATAGGCGGGGCTGCAGGCACACAGCACCACCAGGGCCTCCTCCCCGGTATTCTCCAGGCCATGAGCGGTACCCGGCGGAATGGCCACTGTATCCCCCGGCCGAATCAGGAAGCGCCGCTCCCCCAGGGTCATCACGCCATGGCCGCTGGTGACGTAATACAGCTCCTCGCTCAGGTGATGCCGGTGCAACAGGGTGCACCCGCCGGGCGGCAGCAACGCCTCCGCCAGGCTCTGGGCCCGATTGCCGTGGACCGCCGGGTGCATCAGCTCCCGAATCTGGGAACCGTCCTTGGTAAGGTAGGGCTCGACCTGATCGCGCTGGCTCGGATTGGGATGGGGGCTATACATGGAAGGATACCGGGAACGGGGGTAAGGAACATGCTGCCACAGACGGCCCCAGGCGCCTACAGCCACGTCAGACACCTAGGGAAGGCCCCAGAGCCAGAGCGTGGTGATGGCATTTAGCACCCGCCCGCCATTACCCTCCCGAACATCTACAATGCGAATCATGGAAGCGCCCCCACACCGCAACTGGCGGGCAGCCATCCCCCTGACTTCGGAGATCACCCCCATGCCCCCCAATCTCCACGCCCTCCAGGACGACATCACCACCCTGCCGGTGGACGCCATCGTCAATGCCGCCAATTCGACCCTGCAGGGAGGCGGCGGGGTCGATGGGGCGATCCATCGGGCCGCGGGGCCGCAACTTCTGGAGGAATGCCGCGGCCTCGGCGGCTGCGCCACCGGGGACGCCAAGCTCACCCGGGGCTACCACCTGCCAGCCCGCTACGTCATCCATACGGTAGGACCGGTCTGGCGCGGTGGCGAACAGGGAGAACCGGAATTGCTTGCCTCCTGCTACCGGCGCAGCCTGGAAATCGCTG
>DATEZY010000163.1:0-5133 GCA_035255085.1 Azospira sp.
CACCGGCAGGCCTTCCGCCGTCCCGCACTCCTCCACGTACAGGGAGTGGCCCCGATCCACCGCTAGGCGCAGCACCCGGCGCGGAGCGCAGGGGGGAAACAAGGGGTCGGTGGCTGGATCCATCCGACCCGGGGCCTTAGAAGCTGTAGCGGGCGCTGGCCCCCAGGAGCCAGTTGCGGCCCGGGGCGGTTTCATAGAAGCGGCCGTTGCTGTCGGCGACGATCACCGAGCCGATGTAGTTGCGGTCGAACAGGTTATCCACCCGCAGGAATTCCTTGGTCACCCAGCCGCCGGCCTTCTGCTCCAGGCCGAAGCGCAGGTTGGCGGCGGCGTAGCCGGGGGCGGCCTGCTGGGTGTTGGTGTCCTCGACGTAGATCGGGCCCCGGGCTACGGCCTCGACGGCGGCGAAGAGGCCCGAGGCCGGGTTCTTCCAGGCCAGTTCGGCGTAGAGGTTGGCCTTGGGCACGCCGGGCAGGCGGTTGCCGGCGGGCACGGCCACGGCGCTGCCGCCGGTGCCGCTGATGAAGCCCTGGTCATAGACGGCGCGCAGGGCGGTGAGAGCCAGGCGACCGCTGTAGCCGCCGCTCCAGGTCGTATCCAGGGCGAGCTCGATGCCCCGGCGCAGGGTGCTGGCGGCGTTCTTGTAGCTGGTGCGGCCGCCGGTGCTGTCGGCCACCACCAGCTCGTTCTCCGTATTCACCTGGAACACCGCCAGGTTCATGCGGGTGTTGGCCCCCAGGTAGGCCTTGGCGCCGGCCTCGTAGTTGCGGCTCACGGCCGGCTGGAGATTGAAGTTGAAGGACCCGCCGCCGGCGGAATAGAACATCTCGTTGAAGGTCGGCGTCTCGAAGCCCCGGGCGGCGCTGGCGTAGAGGTTGAGGCTCGGCGTCGCCTTGTAGAGCAGGCCCAGGACCGGGGTGGTGTGGCTGAAGGAGACACGGCCGCTGTCGTCGCCGTTGTTGCTGCCCACGTTGTAGCGGTCCGCCACCTGGAAATTTACCTGGCTGTGGCGCAGGCCGGCGGTGAGGCCCCAGGCGCCGTGCTGCCATTCGGTCTGGACGTAGGGATCGAGGCTGGTGACGGTGTCCTGCTCGTTGCGCCGCAGCCGGCCCTTGATGCCGTTCACGTTGTCGTAGCCCTTGCGGTCGTCCACCGCCCGGTCGTAGTCGAAGCCGGTGGTGGTGGTGAGCTTGCCCCCGGCCAGGGCGGCGACGCTGATCCAGCGGGCCCCCATGCCGGCGAAGTTGCGATCGAAATCCACCACCCCGCCGGAGGTGTTGGAATTGATGGGCTTGGTGGCGCTGCTGATGGCCTGGTACTGCACCACCTGGCGGCTGCCGGTGTAGACGCTCAACTGCAGCCGGTCCTCGCCGAAGCGGCGTTCGTAGGTGGCGCCGCCCTGGACGTGGTCGATGCTCTTGCGGGTGTTGAAAGTGTTGGCCACCGAGGCCACGGAGCGGGGATCGCTCTGGGCCGCCGACCAGGTCAGGCCCAGGGGGTCCTGGGTATCGTGCTGCCACAGTCCGTTGGCGGTGAGGGTGAGGCGGCTGTCCGCGTCCGGCGCCGTGGTCAGCTTGGCGAAGGACTGGTCCCGGGTGGCGGCGCTGTGCTCCCGGTAGCCGTCGGTGGAAAAGCGGGAGGCGTCGAGCAGGTAGCCCCAGTTCCCCGGTTTGCCCTGGGCGGTGACGTCGGTCTTCCAGGTGCCGTAGCTGCCGGCCTGGACCCGGCCCTCGACGCTGGGGGCGCCCTGGCCGTCCCGGGAGAAGAGCTGCACCACGCCGCCGGAGTGGTTGCCGTAGATGGCCGAATAGGGGCCGCGCAGGACTTCCATGCGCTCCGCCGTGTCCAGGTCGAAGGTGGCGGCCTGGCCCTGGCCATCGGGCATGGTGGCCGGGATGCCGTCGGCGATGAGCTTGACGCCGCGCACGCCGAAGGCCGCCCGGGCGCCGAAGCCCCGGGAGGAAATCTGCAGGTCCTGGGCGTAGTTCTGGCGGTTCTGCACCACCAGGCCGGGGACTCCGGCCAGGGCCTCGGAGGCATTCACCCTGGCCTGGCCCTCGCCGATGCGCTCCGCATCCACCACATCCACCGAGGCCGGCAGGTCGAAGCTGTCGTGGGCCACCCGGGCGCCGCTGACCACCACCGGAGACAGGGTGAGGTCGAGATTGGCAGCCCCATCGGGGCCGGCGGCCGCGGGCAGGGCGAAGGCGGCGGCCAGGGCGGCGGCCAGGGGGGTGAGGAGGCGAGGGCTGACAGAAGGCATGACGTGGGTCCCTGGGTGATCGACGGTGATTTTTTGGGGGGTACAGGCGGGGTGGCCCGTGGGAGAGAGCTTAGGGTTTGGCCGGTTCCCCGCCCATCGGGGCGGCGGGGAGCGGGGCCTCATGAAAATCGGGAGACGGGCCTGGCCGTCGGGGGCGGAGAGGGTAGAAATAGGTCGGGGCGGCCATGCCGGCCCCTCCTTTCACACCTCCACCAGGCCGCCCCGTACCGCCACCATGGCCAGCTCGGCGGCGTTCTGCACGTTGAGCTTCTGCTTGATGTGGTAGAGGTGGGTGCCGATCGTGCTGGGGCTGACGTGGAAGTCCCGGGCGATGTCGTTCACCGAGCGGCCCTGGGCGAGCTGCAGGAACACGGCGAACTCCCGTTCGCTCAGGCTTTCCGCCGGGTCGGCGGCGCCCCCCAGCTGGGCCAGGGCCACCACCGGCGCCAGCTCCGGGTCCAGGTAGCGCTGGCCCCGGGCCACCTGGGCCACGGCCTTGAGGAACTCCGCCGGGGTGCAGCGCTTGCACAGGTAGCCCAGGGCGCCGGCCTTGAGGGCCCGCTGGGGCGTCTGGGCGTCGTGGTGGGCGGAGAGCATCAGCACCTTGGCCTCCGGGTGCCGGGCGCGCAGCCGCTCCAGGGCCGCCAGGCCCCCCAGGCCGGGCATGGAGACATCCATGAGCAGCAGGTCCGGGGCGGTCTCGGCGTAACGCTGCAGGGCCTCCTCGCCGTTCTCGCCTTCCCCTACCACCTGGGCGCCGGCGCCCTCCAGCAGCAGGCGGTAGCCCATGCGCACGATGGCGTGGTCGTCGGCGAGCAGGATCCTGGTGCCGCTGAGATTGGGGGTCATGACAGTTCCTCCACAGGGGTGGCAAAAGCGAGTGAGGTGGTAAAAGCGACAGAGGGAGTGAGGGCCGGGATAGCCTCGCCGGCCAGGGGCAGGCGGGCAAGGAGGCGGGTGCCCCCTTGCGGCCCTCCGGCCAGCTGGACCTCGCCGCCCAGGGCGGCGGCCCGCTCCATCATGCCGGCCCGGCCGAGGCCGCAGCCGGGGGTGCGGCTCGGGGCGGCGAGGCCCCGGCCGTCGTCTTCCAGGCAGAGGCGAATCCAGGGGGCGCCGGCCCGGTCCGTTTCCCGGGCCAGGGTTAGATGGACCTGGCTGGCGCCGGCGTGGCGGGCGATGTTGGTCAGACCTTCCTGGACGATGCGCAGCAGGGCCAGGGAATGGTCGTCCCCCAGGGCACCGGCGGCCAGGTCGGCGGTCACGGCGATGTCCGGATGGTGGCGGCGCCAGGTTTCCAGGTAGCGGCCCAGGGCCTGGTCCAGGGAGCCGGGGGCGGCGGGCTTGAGGCGCTGCAGGATGTGGCGCACCCCGTCCTGCATCTCCCCGGTCACATCGACGATGCTCTGGGCGTGGCCCTGGAGATCGGGGCGGGCCTCGCAGCGCTGGGCGATGGCGCCGGCCAGGGCGCGTACGGCGGTGATGCCCTGGGCCAGTTCGTCGTGCAGTTCCCGGGCGATGCTGCGGCGTTCGATTTCCAGGCCTTGTTGCAGGTTCTGCTGCAGGCGGCGGGCCGTTTCCCGCTCGCTGTCGAGGCGCACGTTCTCATCCACCGCCTGGGCCAGGCGGTCGGCCATGCCGTTGAAGGCCCGGGCCAGACGCCCCAGCTCCGGCACCGGGTACACCGGCAGACGGGTGTCGAAGCGGCCCCGGCCGGTGGCGTCCAGGGCGCTCATGACCTGGGACAGGGGTTGCAGGGCCCGGGCTAGGGCGAAGCGGCTGGCGAGGAACAGGGCCAGCAGCAGGGCGCCGCCCCAGCCGGCCAGGGCGCAAAGGTTGTCCCAGGCGTCCAGGCTGGCGCGGGAGGGGTCGGGCTGGAGTACCAGGGTGTAGGGGCCGGCCTCCACCCGGCGGGCGGCCAGGCGGGGCTCGGCCAGCCAGGTGAACCAGGCCGGGGCGTCCCGGCCCGCCTTGTACACCGGCGGGGGCGAGGCGTACAGGCGGCGGCCCTGGCCATCCAGCACTTCCAGGGCGTTGGCGCGCAGTCGGCCGACGCTCTTTACCTGATGCAGCAGGGCAGCGGCGGCGCCGGGGCCACCGTCCCGCACGTCCTGGGCGGCCACCGTCAGCCATTGTTCGGCGACCCGGGTGGCGGCTTCCACTTCTTCGTGGGTGGCGGCCCGGGTGTGGGCCAGCCACAGGCCGCCGCCCACCAGGGCGAGGCTCGCCACCAGGGCGGTGAGGACCAGGCTGATGCGGGTCTTCAAGGTGAGGCGGATGGGGCGCAAGCGAGCCATGGCCATGTCTCCTTATGTCCTTCAGTGTTGGGGCCAGGTGTAGCGCAGGCCGAGCCAGATGCCGCGCGGGGCGCCGGGGGAACGGAACTGCTCCGGGGCGGCACTGCCGGCGTCGAAGCTGCCGCCGGGGCCGCGGAAGAAGTTCTGGCCCAGGATCGCCATGCCGTCGTAGCGCCGGTCGAACAGGTTGTTGATCTTGCCGAGCAATTCCCATTCCCGGTCCAGGCGGTAGTGGCCGTCCAGGTTCACCACGGCGTAGCCGGGCAGCTTGCCGTTGGCGTCCTGGTTGTTGGCGTCGCCCTGGGCGTACTGGGCGCCCACCACCACCAGGCTGGCCCCCAGGGCCCAGGGACCGGGGGCGTAGTCGAGGCGCAGGCGCAGGTTGTGGTTGGGGTTGAGGGGCAGGCGGTTGCCCGGGCGTACCTGGATGTCGCCGGCGGCGTCGGCGCTGCTGTTAGCCGGGCTGTGCAGGGTCAGGGTCGATTCGTAGGTGGCCTGCAGATAGCTGTAGCCCACATTCCAGGCGAAGTCGCCGCGATGGCCGTCCAGGGCCAGTTCCAGGCCCTGGCGCCGGGT
>DATEZY010000164.1:0-2461 GCA_035255085.1 Azospira sp.
CGAGTGGCGCCGGGTCAATGACCGTCGCCAGAACTGGTAAGGGGCCGCGGCCATGAACGAAAGCATCGGCAATGTCTGGCTATGGAGCGGCTTCATCGTCTTCGTCGTCATCGCCATCACCCTGGACCTGCTGGCCCTGGAGAAGAAGGGCAGCCGGGCCGTCACCGCCCGCCAGGCCCTGGCCTGGTCCGCCCTGTGGGTCAGCCTGGCCCTGGCCTTCTGCGCCATTTTGTGGGGCTGGCTGGACCACAGCGTGGGACGGGAAGTGGCCAACCTGAAGGCGACGGAATTCCTCACCGGCTACCTGATCGAAAAGTCCTTGTCGGTGGACAACATCTTCGTCTTCCTGATGATCTTCACCGCCTTCGCCGTGCCGGCGGAGCAGCAGAAGAAGGCCCTCGTCACCGGCGTCATCCTGGCGGTGCTGCTGCGGGCCATCATGATCCTCATCGGCGCCTGGCTGATCGCCCAGTTCAGCTGGATCCTCTACGTCTTCGGTGCCTTCCTGCTCGTCACCGGCGTCAAGATGGCCCTGCCCGGCGAGCATGAGCCGGACATCGAGCAGAATCCGGTGCTCAAATGGATGCGCGGCCACCTGAAACTCCTGCCCCAGTACGACGGCGACCGGCTGTCGGTGATGAGGGATGGGGTGCGCTGGTTCACGCCCCTGTTCGTGGTGGTGGTGCTGATCGGCGTTACCGACGTAATCTTCGCCGTGGATTCCATCCCGGCCATCTTCGCCGTGACCACGGACCCCTTCATCGTCATGAGCTCCAACATCTTCGCCATCCTCGGCCTGCGGGCCCTGTACTTCCTGCTGGCGGACATGGCGGCCCGTTTCCATCTGCTCAAGTATGGCCTGGCCGCGGTGCTGTGCTTCATCGGCATGAAAATGCTCATCGTCGAGTGGTTCCACATCCCGGTGTTCGTCTCCCTGGGCGCCGTGGCGGGCATCCTGGCGCTCTCCATTGTCGCCTCCCTGCTGCGCCCGGAGAGTGAAGCTGGCAAGGCTACCAACTAAGCCCTAATCCGGTCATGGGCCGTGCGATAATCGCGGCCCATGACCGCCCGTATCACCGACACCGCTATCAACACCAACACCGCCGCCCTGGAAATCCTGCACCGGGTTTTTGGTTACACCGCCTTCCGGGGCAGCCAGGGCGACATCGTCGGCCACGTGGCCGAGGGTGGTGATGCCCTGGTGCTGATGCCCACCGGCGGTGGCAAGTCCCTCTGCTACCAGATCCCCGCCCTGCTGCGCCACGGCTGCGGCGTGGTCATCTCGCCGCTGATTGCCCTGATGCAGGACCAGGTGGATGCCCTGACCCAGGTCGGGGTCAAGGCCGCCTACCTCAACTCCACCCTGGACTGGCAGCAGGTGCAGGAGGTGGAACGGCGCGTTCTTTCCGGCGACCTGGACCTGCTCTACGTTGCCCCCGAGCGCCTGCTCACCGACCGCTGCCTGTCCCTCATCGACAAGCTGGCGGAAGACCGCCGCCTGGCCCTCTTCGCCATCGACGAGGCCCATTGCGTCTCCCAGTGGGGCCACGACTTCCGCCCCGAATACCTGCAACTCTCGGCCCTGCACAACCGCTACCCCCAGGTACCCCGCATCGCCCTCACCGCCACGGCGGACACGGCCACCCGGGAGGAAATGCGGGTACGCCTGGGGCTCACCGAAGCCCGGGTCTTCGTTGCCAGCTTCGACCGGCCCAACATCCGCTACACCGTGGTGGAGAAGGACAATCCGCGCAAGCAGCTCCTGTCCTTCCTCGCCAACCACAAGGGCGAGGCCGGCATCGTCTACTGCCTGTCGCGCAAGAAGGTTGAAGAAACCGCCGCCTGGCTCACCAGCCAGGGCTTCCCCGCCCTGCCCTACCACGCCGGCCTGCCGACGGAAGTGCGGGCCGACAACCAGCGCACCTTCCTACGGGAAGAAGGCATCACCATGGTGGCCACCATCGCCTTCGGCATGGGCATCGACAAGCCCGACGTGCGCTTCGTCGCCCACCTGGACCTGCCCAAGAGCCTGGAGGCCTACTACCAGGAAACGGGCCGGGCCGGTCGGGACGGCGAACCCGCCGAAGCCTGGATGGCCTACGGTTTGCAGGACGTGGTGCTGCAACGCTCGCGCATCGACGACTCCACCGCCGGCGAAGACCAGAAGCGCCTGGAAGGGCAAAAGCTCAACGCCCTGCTGGCCTATGCCGAATCCCCCCGCTGCCGCCGGGTGGTACTGCTCGACTACTTCGGCGAGGAGAGCCAGGCCTGCCACAACTGCGACGTCTGCCTCGACCCGCCGGAACTGTGGGACGGCACAGTGGCCGCCCAGAAGGCCCTGTCCGTGGTCTATCGCACCGGCCAGCGCTTTGGCGTGGTGTACCTGATCGACGTACTGCGCGGCAAGGTCAATGACAAGGTGAAGCAGTGGGGCCACGACACCCTGCCCACCTTCGGCGTC
>DATEZY010000165.1:0-7242 GCA_035255085.1 Azospira sp.
TCCCGAATGGCCTGGCGCAGCCGGGGCCCCGGATACAGCCATTCCTGCTTGCCCACATGCACCGTGCCGTAGAGATAGGAGGCATGGCCATCCTTCTCGATGCGCCAGAGAAAGCCATGATCCCGGGCATTCTTCATGCCCTCCTGGATGACTTCGGGTGAAGTCTCGGGTACCGCCGGCGGCGGACAATCCGCCGGCGTCTGGGCCATGCTGTTGAAAGAAACGAGGCAGGCGAGGAGGAGGGCGGTCTTGGTCAGGGCGGATTTGAGCATTTGGGGGCTGCCTGAAGGTTTGGCGGACGGTCGGCGTCCTGGGGGAATCGATGAATGACGATGGTATCAGCCAGGAGGCTTTCTGGCGCGGCTCTTTGCCGGAACATGATTTGGCTGCGCGGCTGCCTGACCAATCCCCCTGGCCCTACCAGGCAGCGCTGCAACTGAAGGTGAAAAAGTCTTTCTGTACCTTGCCAGTGGCTGGATTTATGCGGAGACCAGCCGCAGCACGGTGATTTCCGAGGGGGCGCCGAGGCGCTTGGGCGGGCCCCAGTAGCCGGTGCCGCGGCTGGTGTAGACCGTCAGCCGGCCCAGCCGGTGCAGGCCGGCGGTGAAGGGCTGTTGCAGGGGCACGAAGTAATTCCAGGGCCAGAACTGGCCGCCGTGGGTGTGGCCGGAAAGCTGCAGGTCGAAGCCGGCGGCTGCGGCAGCCGGTGCCGAGCGGGGCTGGTGGGCCAGGAGGATGCGCGGCAGCCCCAGGGGGCTGCCGGCCAGGGCCGCCGCCGGGTCGCTGGCCTGGGCCCCATCGAAGGCGCCGGCCGAATAGTCGGTTACCCCGGCCAGCACCAGGCGGGCACCGTTGTGGGCAATGATGGTGTGGCCGTTGTGCAGCCCCTTGAGGCCGATGCGCTCGAACTCCCCCATCCAGGCCGCGGCGCCCGAATAGTATTCGTGATTGCCGGTGACAAAGTAGCTGCCGTGGCGGCTGCGCAGCTGGCCCAGGGGCGCGGTGTGCTCCCGTAGATGCTCCACGCTGCCATCCACCACGTCGCCGGTGATGGCCACCAGATCCGCCCCCAGCCCATTGACCCGGTCCACGATGGCCTGGACGTAGTCCCGCTTGATGGTAGGCCCCACGTGGATGTCGCTGAGCTGGACGATGGTGAAGCCCTCCAGTGCCGGCGGCAGGCCGGCCAGGGGCACCTCGACCCGGACGATACGGGCCACCCGCCGCGCATTGACGTAGCCGAAGAGGGTAAACAGGACGGCAGCGGCCACCACCGCAAGGGCCGTGGGCTCCGCCAGGGAAGGCGTGCCGGCCAGCAGCAGGCCCATATCCCGCAGCACCGTCAGCACCAGCAACGAAGAGAAGAGGCCCATGGCCAGACTGCCCAGCCAGCTGAGCCGGTCCGCCAGGGTCGGGTTGTCGGTGACGAAGCGGCCCAGCAGGCCCAGGGGCACCAGGCAGGCGGAAAGGGCCAGCCCGGCAACCGCCAGGGCCAGGGCGGCGGGGCTGAGGTCCAGGGGCGGCAGCAGGCGCCAGCCGATGTAGGCATGGAGGCCGCCCATGAGCGGCAGCACGCGCCACAGGGCCCGGCGCAGGCGGCCGGGGAGGGCGGGCTGGGCCGCAGGAGCGGGCGGTGTGGCCGGGGCCCCAGGTCGGGGGGAGGTCAGGGAGGCGGGGCGCATGGAGTTCTTCGGTAGGGGGCTGGTGTGTGGCCAGCGGGCCCGGGCGGCACGAGGCGCGCCCAGGGCCCGGGGAGGCTTCAGACCATCAGGCCTTATCTGCCGGTTTATCCGCGGCCTTGGCCTGGGGCTCGGTGCCTTCCGCCTTCGGCGTGCAGCATTGGTTCCAGCGGCTGTGGAAGCGGCCCTTGAGTTGTGCCCGCTCTTCTTCCGTCAGGCTTTCCCAGTGGGCCCGGCGCTCGCGCCAGTGGTGGAAACCGCCGCAGCGCATGCCGCCGAAGAGGATGCGGCTCAGCACCAGCACACCCAGGGCCTGCCAGTAGCCGATGGGGGAGACGCCGGCAAAGAGGTCGGGCAGCAGGCAGTTCCACAACTGCATCACCACCCAGGTGACGGCGCCGATGCCGACCACGGCCATCAGGCCGATCTTGATGCAGCGCGAGACGCAGCCGGATTTTCCAGTTCCACATTTCATGGTTTGTTTCCTGTTCAGGGTTGGGGTTCGTAAAGGGGCCGCAGCCGCTGGCGTAGGTGCAGCACCGCCTGCCGCTTCCAGCCGAGCAAGGTATTCAGGGGCACGCCGCTCTCGGCCGCCATCTCCTTGAAGCTGCGGCCGTCGATCTCGTGGGCGATGAAGGTTTCCCGCGGCCCCGGCGCCAGTTCCTCCAGGGCCGTGGCGATGGCATCGAGCCACAGGCGGCGCAGATAGGCCGCCTCCGGCCCGCCGTCATCCGCCGGCAGGGCGGCTTCCAGCCAATGCTCCTCGTCGCCGTCTTCCAGCACGGCCACGGGCAGGGGTTCCTCCCGGCGCTTGCGAAAGCGGTCCACGATGCGGTGGCGGGCCACCCGGAACAGCCAGGCCCCCACCTGCTCGATGGGCTCCGGCAGGCGCCAAGCCTCCACCAGCTCGAAGAACACGTCCTGCAGAATATCCTCCGCCTCGCCCGGGTCGGGCACCCGCCGGCGAATGAAACTCCCCAGCCGCCCGCTCTCCCGGGCAATGGCTTCAGTCAGGCGTCGGTTCTGCTCGGCCATCAGGCGGGTCTCGTCGCGGGGCAGGGAAAGGGAGAACGATGTGTCCATGCCTGGGTAGACGAACGAGGGGCATGGATATTGTGGGGTGGGGGAAAAATAGTTGAGGGGCGTTTGTGTACGTATATCGGATAACGCAGACCGTAGTTTTGCTAATCCGAGCGACGGAAATCGCCTAGATTTCTAACGTATGAGCTCGAAGTGGGGAAGAAATGAATTCCATCGAACCACAGGCAACCCATACGCCGTTTGGCTCTGCAACCAACTGGTAAAATGCAAAAGGTATATTATATTTCTGTTTACTGCTATTCGGACCCATGAATGCGCAATAGCGTATTCATATTTTACGGCTATTCAAAACACCAATCGGCGTTGGACATCCTCATGACACTAATAAGCAGCCTACATTTGCCAGAAGCCCCTGATTCGCCGATCTATCTCCCAAAACGATCCAGGAAAACGCCCCGTATAACGATACTTCTCGGGGTCAATGGAACGGGAAAAAGCCGCATACTTCGATCAATTCTCGATCAACAAATTGCGAGCTTCCAATCAACCAGCACAGATGTTAAGGACGCAACGCGAGCTCCTCTCCGTGAAGGCCCGTGCCGCGTCATAGCGGTTTCTTCAACAACGAATGATCGTTTTCCTGCAAAGTCAAGTTTAAGTGAGCCGCGCTACAAAACCCGCTTTAATATTGATACCTACGACTACATTGGCCCGCGTACCTCGCGAAATTTAATTAGTAGGCGACACAGTCTTGAATCTTTCATTTCGGCAGTCCTGCGGACTACAAAAATAAACTCGAAGCAGGCTAAATTTTTAAATCGTCTTTGCAAAAAGACATCAATATCAACCCACATACAGGTCTACCTTTCTTCGTCGCTAAACAGTCAAATAAATTTTGACCCGAGAAACTTTAGAGAATGGCTGATGGCTGAAATCGGCACGCCGGGACTAGTCGATAAAGAGCTGGAAAGGCTTCTTGAGTCAAATGAGGTTAAATATCTATTGCCAAAATTACAGGAGTTTTTGGGGCGCTACCAAAGCCTAGTAATAAAATCTAAAGAAATAAAAAATAGGAATAAAGAAGCGTATCCGTTTTTTATTGATATTGGCAATCAGATACTGCTCGATACACCTGGTACGACTCCAGAAATAATCGAATTAGCGCTTCGTCTAAAGATTTTACGAATCACAGACGTTGTCTTTAACAATATATCCTCTCAGGCTGTTAAAGAAATGCGTCCAGATGATTTTAGTGCTGGGCAGTGGGGGTTGTTTTCATCATTGGCAACGTTGGCACTAATTCGTGAAAATAGAAGCCTAATCTTAATTGATGAACCAGAAACCGGTTTGCACCCCAGCTGGCAACGTGAATTTATCGAAGACCTTCAAGACTCTTTAGTGGAGAGCAAAGATTGCCACGTAATACTTGCCACCCACTCACCACTGATAGTGGGGGGCATAAAAGACAGCGATGGTGAAGTGGTAGTGCTTAGGCCAAATAATAATTTCGACAACATCTCAATGAAGCTTCTACCGGCCCCGACGGGCTGGGAGTCATCGGATGTCTTAGAAGAAATATTTGATCTTCCATCCACACGGTCACCGGAGTTGGAGAATCTAGTGAACATGGCGCTGCAGTATATTGCCAGAGGGGTAAAGGAGAACTACGATAAGCTCAGTGCGTTGGCATGTAAGCTGCGATTCTATCTAGACAAATTACCGGAAGATGATTCGTTGTCGCCGGTAATCGAAACTATCATTTCCGTCACCGAAAAGAGTGGGAAACAATGATCTACGGATTTAGCAAGCTTGACGTTGAACCGTGGGCGGACGACGACAAGAAGAAAATTGAAAAACTTTTCAATGGTGGCAGTAAAGATTGGAGTAAAAAAAGCTTGAAATCTGTCAGAGACAGGCTTCGTGAATATCTTTTACAGCAACAATCTTACAGGTGTGCGTACTGCCGAAGGGAGATTCGGGAAGAAATCGGCAGGAATGAAATTGATCACATTATCCCTAAAGATGCTGAAGGCATGGCTCGGTTTACTTACGAAAGAGCCAACCTGATTGCAACTTGCAAACGATGTAACTGGAGAAAACACGCCTACAATCCCGTCAACCGAGCCCTCGGTCCCGATCATCCCTATCCTCTGAAGCCGGATGATTTTATTTGGATTCATCCATATATACATAAGTATGAAGAGCATATAACGATTCACAATGAGCTAACGTTTGAGGCTATTGGCAGTAAGAAGCACAGAGCTCGCGCCCTTGCTGTTATTAAAACATGCCATTTAGGCGACATATTGTCAGCGGAAAGGAGAGCTCGCCTAAGAAAAATAAAGGCGGTAACCGATACCGGAGATGCGTTACTGACTGCTATTGGGCTTTATCCGAATATGTCTCCAAATAGGATTGCACGCATGTTGGTTAACAAAGATCCCAAATTCGTTAACGTTAACGTTGCAGCGTTAGCCTCAGAAATAGACCTCTTCAGGAACGAACAAAGCTCTTTCAAGGCGAGAATAAGGGCCCTTGCTCACACCTAGGCAAGGGAAGCCGGTTCTCTAGTAGGGCTGTCTTCGCCCGTTCTTTAACCGTCTAACCAGAGTGGCCAGGTTGGGGCGTAACCGTAAGTTTGCTCAGTGCTGGGAATTGATACGCAAAGGCCGATGTGTACGGTTATTCGCAATCAGCTACATTGCTGACATAGCACGGGAGATGTCCGAGCGGCAGCTTCGGTCGATTAACGGATAAAAGCCGCCCGTTCCCGGGCGGCTTTTTCTTTTTTGACTTCGGCTAACCCTCACCCAAACACCGTCGTACTCCTCCCTCCCTTCAACCGCTTCAACGTCGCCACCAGGTGATCCACTTCCTGGCAGGTGTTGTAGAAGGCTAGCGACGGCCGCACCGTGGCTTCCAGGCCGAAGCGGCGCAGGATGGGTTGGGCGCAGTGGTGGCCGTAGCGCACGGCGATGCCTTCCTGGTTGAGGGCCTTGCCCACTTCTTCGGTCTTGAAGCCTTCCAGCACGAAGGAGGCGACGCTGGCCTTGTCCCTTGCCGTGCCGATGATGCGCAGGCCGGGCACGGTGTGTAGGCCGTGGCTGGCGTATTCCAGCAGGGCGTGCTCGTAGCGGGCGATGTTTTCCAGGCCGATGCGTTCCACGTAGTCCAGGGCGGCGCCCAGGCCCACGGCGCAGGCGATGTTGCCGGCGGAGGCGGGCAGGGGCGGCTACAATCCCTGCCTATGGCCTCCTTCTTCATTCCTTTCCGCCGGTTTCGCTTCCCCCTGGCCGCCCTGCTGCTCGGCCTGTGGGCCGGGGTGGCCGGCGCCACCACCGACATCCGCCTCGGGGTGCTGGCCTGGCTCGGCTCGGAAGAGGCGGAGGTGCAATGGAAACCCCTGGTGCAGGGGCTGGAGCAGCGCCTGCCGGGCTACCGCATCGTGCTGCGCCATTACGATCTGGATGAGCTTTCCGACGCCTTGGAAAAAGGGGAGGTGGAGTTTGTGCTCACCAATCCGGGCCATTACGTGACCCTGGAGGCCGAGCACGGGGTCTCCCGCATTGCCACCCAGGTTTCCGCCCCCTCCCAGGACCCGGCCCATGTGGTGGGCTCCGCCGTGGTGGTGCTGGACCGGCGCCAGGACCTGCAGCGCCTGGAAGACCTGCGGGGCGCCAGCCTGGCGGCGGTGGCCGAGGATGCCTTCGGTGGTTACCAGCTGATCTGGGCCGAGCTGCGGCGCCTGGGGCTGGACCCGGAGAAAGGGCTGGTCAGGCCGGTGTTTACCGACTTTCCCATGTCCCGGGTGGTGGAGGCCGTGCTGCAGGGGCAGGCCGACGCCGGGGTGCTGCGGGCCTGCCTGCTGGAGCGCCTGGAACTGACCGGCCAGCTGCCCCCGGGGCGCCTGCGGGTGCTCTCCCCCCGGGGCGATACCGGCCATTGCCAGGTCACCTCGCCCCTCTATCCTGGCTGGGCCTTTGCCGCCACCCGGGGCACGGACCCGGCCCTCTCCCGGGCGGTGCTGCTGGCCCTGCTATCCCTGCCGCCGGACGAGGGCGGCCACGCCTGGAGCGTGCCGGCGGATTACTACCCGGTGCATGAGCTGTTCCGCGAATTGCAGATCGGCCCCTATGCCTTCCTGCGGGAGACCGGCTGGGATTACCTGTGGCACCAGTACTGGCCCTGGGCCGCCGGCTTCGTCCTGCTCCTGCTGGTCTGGGGCATCTATACGGTGCGGGTCGAGCATCTGGTGCTGCGGCGCACCCGGGAGCTGAGCTCGGCCCTGGCCGAACGCCACCAGCTGGAGGCCCGGGTGGCGGCCGGCCAGCAGCAGATGGACCACCTCTCCCGCCTGTCCATCCTCGGCGAACTGGCCGGTACCCTGGCCCATGAACTGAACCAGCCCCTGGCCACCATGGGCAACTACGCCCGCAGCCTGCTGCGCCGCCAGCAGGCCGGCAAGCTGGCGCCGGAGGCCTTGCAGCAGGCGGCGGAAGAGATCGCCAGCGAGTCCGAGCGG
>DATEZY010000166.1:0-10957 GCA_035255085.1 Azospira sp.
CCGGCAGCGGTCCCTTTTTCCTTGTTTCAGTCGGCTTTGTGCCTACCGCGCTTACTTCGCCTCATCCGTCACCCGGTACTGGTAGCCGCTGACCATGGCCTGGGCCATGGGGGTGCCCCGGCGCTCGTGGAAAATCAGGGCGCCGATGTGCAGGACGATGAAGGCCCAGATCAGGTTGGCGCCCAGTTCATGAACTTCCTTGAAACTGTGGGCCAGCTCCTTGGTAATGCCGCTGTCGGCCAGGGGGCCGAGCTGGAAATAACCAGCGGCAGCCACCAGGCCGGTGGCGCCCATGCCGATCAGCACAGTGTAGAGGCCCAGGTAGGCCAGGCTGGCCCAGGCGTCGTGACCGAAGGCAGCGGCATCGGCTTTCTGGCGGCGCAACCAGACCGGGAAGTGGAAAAAGTCGCTCCAGCGGGCCCGGCGCGGGCCCACCAGCCCCCAGACCAGGCGCAGGGCCAGGCCGGCGATCAGGCCGTAGCCCACCAGCACGTGGCCGTGCCACACCGCCTCCCGCACCGGCCCCTTTTCCAGGGACTCGGCAGCCAGTTCTGTGGCCAGCAGGAATACGATGGCCAGGGCGTTGAACCAATGCAGTAGCCGCAGCAGGGGATCGAACACCCGCTCCCGGCGATAGCGCAGAACTTCCATGAATCTCTCCTTCCCATGAACGATGGCTGGAGACTACGCCCCCATCCTTAAGCCCGGCTTAATGGCCGCCAAGTCGATGCCGGACGGCGTATCGGTTGGGCATCCGGGCCGCAGCCGCTAAACTCCCCCCATGGCCCTCACCGCCCTTCGCCTCCACCCCTACCGCCTGCCCTTCCGCCACGCCTGGCGCACCGCCAGCGGCAACCTGGATTGCCGGGAAGGCTGGCTGCTGCGCCTGGAAGAAGACGGGAGCAATAGTGACGAAACGGCTTACGGCTATGGTGACTGCGCCCCCCTGCCGAGTATCGGCACGGAAACCCCAGCCCAGGCTCTGGCCGCCCTCAGCGCCTGGCAGCACCAAGTGCCGGGCCGGGAGGCCGGAGAACTCCTGGAGTCCCTCAACCAGGAAAGCACCTTCGCCACCCCGGCGGCCCGGGCCGCCCTGGAATGCGCCCTGCTTGACCTCATCGCCCGCCGCCACCGGCGTCCCCTCACCGGCTGCCTGCGCGGCTGCGATTGTCGTAGTTCGGTGCGGGTCAATGGCAGCCTGGGGGCGCTGGACAGCCTCACCGACGCAGCCCTGGAAGCCAATCTGGAAGCCGGTTTCGATGTCCTCAAGCTGAAGATCGGCATCCTGCCTACCCCCCAGGAGATAGCATTGCTGGAAGCCCTATCCACGCGCCTTCCAGCCGGGGTGATGCTGCGCCTGGATGCCAATCGGGCCTGGGACCAAAGCACCGCTGCTGCCATGGTCGCCGCCCTGGCCGGCCTGCCCGTCGAATCCCTGGAAGAACCCCTAACCAAGCCCAACCCTGATCTCTGGGCCGCGCTACAGGAGAAAACGCCCTTCCCCCTGGCCCTGGACGAATCCCTCCACGACCTGCCCCCCGCCGCCCTGTTCGATGGCACCGTGCGTCGCCTGGTGCTCAAGCTGCCGCGCCTGGGGGGCCTGATCCCCGCCGTCACCCTGGCCCAGCGCTTCGCCGCTGCCGGCGGCGACTGTGTCGTCACCACCGCCCTGGAATCGGCCTGCGGCGTCCTCGCCTCCGCCCACCTGGCGGCCACCCTGGGCAGCGACCTGGCCCACGGCCTCGCCACCTCATCTTGGCTGGCCGCCGACCTGGGCACCCCGCCCCGGCTGGACCAGGGCCGGCTGTACCTGCCCCCCGGCCCCGGGCTGGGCTTCGTCCCGACCCCGGGACTGGATTTTTCCTCTTAGATTTTTTGGGTGCCCGTGTCTTGTGCTCGACTTCCCGTTGCGCACGAGAGCAACACGCAAGCATTTTTCCTCAAGCTTTGCTGGAGGAGCGAGTCGGGCCAGAAGTGGCCGGTCAGGCTCTCGCAACCATGGTCATTCGAGCGTCAGGTCCACTCCGAAACCTGCCGGACAACCTACTTCGGCTGGTCGGCCGAAGCTGTCATTCCTCGGCTCGACTCGAAATGACTGCTTTACACAAAATTCCGGACACACTCACCTCGTACTTGAATCACACTGTCTGGGCAAACTCGCGTTGCTCCTCGACTGAATCTTCGCCACCGATTAATAACATGACTGGTGCAAGCATCGGCTGTGTTGAAATAATAGAACTGAACAATAGTGACCGAGCGTTGCCCCTACGCATGTTCAGGTAATTGGGATGTCGCCGAAAAACGCACTAGTTTAATTGCAAAATCGATGGCATTTTCGGTTACGGCAGCTTGAACCGATTGTTTTTCGTCGCGGCCAGCCGCCGTACTTTCCTGCTGTTCACCACTATCCGCAACAGCTTTAATCCATAGGCAACGGGTACCCTTGAGTGCCCGATAAAATCCAAACCCTTCCATGTCAAACGCAGCTGCGTCTGGAAATGCCGTTTCGATGTGAGAGACTAGGCCAGCCTCAGGGTTCTCGATCTTGGTGCTTGCACTGGCAAGTCCCTTGTCGGCGATTACTCGATATTTATTCGATCGGGCACTTAGGATACGCGCGATCTGATAGAGCCCATTATCAGTTGGACCACCATGAAGCCTGAACTCCTCACCCTTTGTAGTAATGCGGCGATGATCAAACCCCATGACTTCATTTGGAATGACAACAGTTCCAGTTGTGATTTTTCGTTTGGGCATCCCCATGCACATTCCAACCATCAGCCCTATTGTTGGTTTAAGAAGGTGGCGCATTTCTGTAACAGCCTGTGCGGCTTCCGTTTCTCCTTGGAAAGATAAGCCCGCTAGGTACCAGGGAATGTTGTTTTTTGGGTCAGTAAATTTGAGCGCATAGATTGTTTGCTTCTCATCTAAGTGAACAAGTTGCTCGGGGCCGAATTCCTTCGTTAAGTGCCGGCAAATTGATTCAAACTCAGCTTGGGCGGCCGCGACACAAAGCACAATATCTTGGAGTGTAGAGGCTGGGTTTTGTTGTGAATTGGAAGGAAAAGTAGTCATGGCTTGGGAAGTGGCAATTTGCGGTGACACTACGGTCGAGAGGTGGGAAGCTATGTAGGTGGTCGAAGTCTGCATGGCAGCTTGCCATTCAAGTTCGTCCCCCATGCGCAACAAATCAGAAGGCTCGCAGTTTTCCAATTCTTTGAGCCGCTTTCGTGACTGTAGATGGCGCAGCATTTTCTTATACGAGAGGTTCCGGCCGTACGATGGCATTTCAAAATCGCTGGCTAAATAACAGAGATCGATCATTACGCCAGCCGTCAGATCCTTCACATAACTGCGGAAGTACCCTTCGTTAATCGCGCTGCGGATACGAGCCTTGAGTAGTGGCTTTGCATCATGCAAGTCCAATATTTCGTAAACATGATCTGGGATAAAGGCTAGTTCCCCTAACTCCGCAGGGACGCGCTCTAGCCGTTGTTCGATCGTGGTAATTGGTACTTCAACGGCGTCGCGCAATTTGCGCGCCAAACTTTCATTGCCCACGCTTTCACGCCAATACATAGTGATATCGCGCGTTGCGCTTCGGTTACGCCGAAGGTACGGAGGCTGCGGTGTCGATGTGTGTTGTGCTCGATACCAAGAGTGCTGCAGACTGCCTTTGCGATAAAAGTTCTCGTCTTGGCGCTCTCGTACGTACTCTTCCAAGTTTGGAGCGCTTCCTGAAAGAACAATCAGGCCGTAGCCCACCAGTTCTTCCAGTTCTCCAAGAATCTCTCGGCATAGAAGCGACTCATAGTAACAAGCTGCGGGGATATAAACTGTCTGAGCACTTGCTACCGCCATGCGAGTTGCCAAACGCATTTCGCGCCGAAAATTATCGCTTTCTGCGACAGCCCCTTTATCAGCTAGATAGTGAGTGTCAAAGAAGTGTAGGAACAGGCATTCCAGCTTTGAGGAATGCTCAAAGGAGGGCGATCTATCCACGTTAGTCAAAGAAATCTAGCTGGGGATCGTCTCCCATGCAGTCGGTACGGAAGTCCGAGATAAGGCGATCAATCTGCCCAAAAAGGGGAGTAGCTCGCCAAGCAGTTAATTCGTCCGAATATGCCTCTGGGGTATTTTGCAAAAGGTATATTTTTTTGGATTGTGCAAACGCCACTGCAATTTCAGCAAATGTGTTGGGGCCAACATAATTAAGAATACCGTGGCGATCAAGATTCACCGCCAAAATGCCATAAGTCCGAGGGTCTCGAATCTTACGTAAGTGTGCAAACGATACCCTGCGTTTGAAGTCTTCAAATTCAAACAATGAAAATTGCTGGGTCGCCTCATCTTCAGGCTCGGGTACTATTGTTTGGATCCCATGGGAGTTTAGTTTACGAGCATAATCAAGTAGCTGGGAATAGACTCCCATGCTACCGACGAGAACAATTCGTTGCTTTGTGCGCAATGGGCGGGCTATTGATTCAGTCATTACGCAACCTTCCGATAGCCAATTCCCGCTCAAGGCTGCTTGCACGGTCAGTATCGCTGGTGAATAGCCACTCCGGATTCCATTCTGGATCACTCAATTGGGAAAGCAAGCTAGTTTTATTCAAAATGAATTGCTCTGGTACATGCAGCGGTAGATCTAGCGGTTGGTGGCTGAAGTAAATGGGCAATTGGGCCTGCAAAACTCGCCCCACCTCGTAACACGTGGTTCTCCCAATGTAACCTTCCGGCACTACGACATAGACCAAGTCAGCTCGAAGAATTCGATGCATTGCAAGTGATTGTATAGCCGGGTCTGTCCAATCTGGGTCGTCAGTATGAAACCGAACGAAATCGATCCCTTCCTGGATTACTCCTGTCCCTTGAGGAGAGGTTACGACGACTCCCGACGCACGGAGAGTCGCACATAGCTCCTGAATTTCCTTGTTGTGTTGTTTAAAACTGCCAATGATTGAGATCGACCGCGCCATCTAGACATCAATTCTTGTTAGTTGAAATTACAAGGTGGTTAGAAGTGAGAATAGTCTCAACGTCCAGCGCCTTGCGTGTCTCTGTACCGTGAGATGCTGCACATAACGTCGATTGTATTATGGGTGGATGCTTGCAGTTCTATTTTCATGCCTATTGAATCGCTCACTGCATTTTGGCTGCATGCTTATCCCTGATCTCCCTGGAGTGGCGAAGGATGGCAGTCAACGAAGCAGGAGAACGACTGCAAATCTGCTCATTGCAGACCTATTAGGACTAACATCTAAACGGCAACTTCGGCCGACCAGCCGCCTATCAGACAATGCCGTGAATGACTGCTGTGCTCAGTCAGTAGCCGAAGTGTTATCAAAGCGGTGAATGTCGGCACCGGGCCGAACTGCGCCAGTCGCTACCGGTAGGCGATCCCCACAGCTTACCGATAGCATGCCGTGGCGCAACATACGACTGGCGTATCAAGCACAAATTACGGATACCCATTTCTTCCTTTAGATTTTTTCCTGACACACAGCCAAACCCATGCCGTCCCGGCAAACCCACAGACCCTCCGCCCGGCGGAGCAGCGGTCGGGCCAGCGCCCTGGCCATCGCCGCCTTTCTCCTCATCTACGCCTTTGCCGCCCTGCGCTGGCAGGTTCCCGCCTGGGTCGGCGGCTGGTACCTGGCCGGCAGCGCCATCTGCTTCATCGCCTACGCCATCGACAAGGCGGCGGCCAGGGCGGGGCGCTGGCGCATTGCGGAATCGACCCTGATCGCCCTGGGTCTGGCCGGCGGCTGGCCCGGGGCCATCGTCGCCCAGCAGATGCTGCGCCACAAATCCAGCAAGGTCCCGTTCCGCGTCGCCTTCTGGGGCAGCGTCGGGCTCAACATCGTCACCTTCCTCGCCCTCTGCTCGCCCTGGCTGACGCTCCGCGCGGTATGAAGCCGCCCCTGCCAAACGGACTAGGGCCAAGAGATAAGACTCTTGCTCGGCCAGCCATAATGGCTGCATAGGGATGCTAGCCAGTCGAGCCGGCACCCATGTCATGGAGGCCTCTCAGAAGCGCTCAGAAGCTTATTGCCCCGCCGCGGCTTCCCCTTGCCCCGGCGAGTAATCATCCCTGGCCATAGCCCTCCGAGGTCGAACTATGCAAGCGTTGATGCAGAAGGCCAAAGCGTCACTAAAGCCGGCAATCCATGGCATTGCCTATGGCGTTGGCCTATCCACCCGCTTGAGCCTGGCCTCCGGACGGTCCTTCATCCTGATGTACCACGGGGTCAGCGACGAGGCTGATCGGAGCGGCAGCTTCGAGAAGCAGCTCGCCTATTTGAACAGGCATTTCGACATTGTCTCGGTCGAGCACCTGCTTTCCCGCATCAAGAATGGGAGCCGCCAGGGAAAGATTCCGGTGGCCATCACCTTCGACGACGGCCTGAAGAACAATTTCACCCATGTGGCCCCGGTGCTGCGCAAGCACCACATCCCGGCCACCTTTTTCGTATGCCCCGCCCTGGTGGATAGCGGCGCCTGGCTCTGGAATATCGAAGCTCGCCTGCGCCTGATGAGCCTGCCCGCGGCCGGGTTGCAGACTTTCCTCGCCCGGAATGAAATCCCTGGCAGCACCGCCGAGGCGGCCATCGATTGGATGAAGGAACAGCCGATTGCCGTGAGGCGGGTGATCGAACAGCGGATTCGCGCCGCCACGCCGTCCTTTGTGCCGAGCCAGGAGCAGCACCAGCGATACGACCTGATGAACTGGTCAGAGATCGCGGCCTTGCCCGAACTGATCACCATCGGCTCCCATACCAACCACCACCCGATCTTGACCACCCTGAATCAAGAGGAGCTTCTGGAGGAAATCACCGGCAGCAAGAATGCCTTGGAGAACCGGTTGCAACGCCCCTGCCACCTGTTTTGCTATCCCAACGGCTCCAATGACGCCTCGGTCGTGCATGCGGTCAGCCAGCATTACAAGGCAGCGCTCTGCGTTGACGAGGGCTACGTCAGCCCGGCGGATGATCCCTATCAATTGAAGCGGATCGCCGTCCAACCGGAGACCGGAATGGCCCAATTCACCTGGCAATTGCACCGGGCCGATTATTGAGGTTTGCCATGCGCGTACTGGTGCTGGATGGACATAGTCGAGCCGCCCTGGAAACGCTCCAGGCCCTGGGCAAAGTCCGGGCTGAGGTCGATGTCGCCAGCGAAACGGCGGATGCCCTGGCGTTCTGCTCCACCTACCTGCATGACCGCCTCGTCCAGCCATCGACGGTAGCCCAGGAAGACTTCCTGGCCTGGTTGCAGGACCTCGATCAGTCAATCCCCTACGCCCTCATCGTCCCCTCCACGGAAGCCTCCCTGATCGCCCTGAACGGCCTGCCGGACGACCACCCCTTGCGCGCCAAGGCCATCATTCCCTCCCGCCAGTCCATCGACACGGCCCTCGACAAGCGGAAAACCTTTGAATTAGCCACCCGGCTCAATATCCCGGTTCCCCCCAGCCATCTGCTGCTTGCCCCGGGCCGCGCCGCCCCCCCGCATCAATTCCCGGCGGCGTTCCCCTTGGTCATGAAGCCGGTACGCAGCAAGGTGGTCATTGGCAAGCAGCTGGTCACCATCAACGCCGCCCTGGTTGCTGACCATCAGGCGAGGAACGACTACCTGAAATCATGGCTAGCGCATACCCCGATCCTGGAATCCGAGTATTTTCCCGGTCACGGCGTTGGCATCGAGCTGTTATTCAACCGGGGAAAGAAATGCTGGCACTTCGCCCACGAACGCATCCATGAGTGCCCGCTGAGCGGCGGCGCCAGCAGCTATCGTCGTGCCATCGAGCCGCCCCCCGCCATGCTGGCCGACGCCGAGAGGCTGTTGCAGGAACTGCACTGGCATGGCGTGGCCATGGTCGAGTTCAAGATGAATGGCCAGGTTGGGAGTGAAGAAGACTACCGCCTGATCGAGATCAATCCCCGCCTATGGGGGTCCCTGGCCCTGTCCATCGATGCCGGGGTGAACTTTCCCCTGGGGCTTCAGGCGCTGGCCCTGGGCCAGGCGCCTGGCCCGCAACCGGCCTACCGCTTCGGCTATTACACGCGGGACCTGCTCGAAGACATTGGCTGGCTCCGGGAAAACCTGCGGGCAGACCATGCCGACCCGCTGCTCCTGACCCGACCCAGGTTCAGATCGTTCCTGGAACTGTTCCGCCCCCTCCTCGGCCAGGAATCCTGGGATCACTTCGACCCGGGGGATCTGGCCGTGACCGGGGCCCTCATGGGGCGGCTGGTGGCCAAGTACGCCGGCGCCCTAGGCAGACGACTGGCCCGGTCCCGGGAGAAATCGCCCCCAGGCAGTGCCCCATCCCACCAGGCACCCCCGGCACCGCCGAACATCTACCAAACGCCGAGCCAGCCCTGGTTTTGACTTGGGTCGTGTGACCCCGCAGCGGCCCTGCGTATAATCGGTCGCTGATGAACTGCGCTCCCGTCATGCCCGCTGCCATTCCTGCCGTTCCCGTCATTGCCGCCGACTGGCTCCCGGCCACGCTCCCGGACCCGCTGCAATTGGTCACCACCGCCGGAAGCTGGCGCCGCAGCGCCCTACTGGCAGATTCCCAGGCCCTGGCCGCCGGGCTCCTGGCCGCCGGCGCCACCCCTGGGGACATCATCCTCGCCCCCTTCCCCGCCCCCGAACTGGCCCGCCTGTTTTTTGCCTGCGCCCGGGCCGGCCTGGCCCTCTTTCCCCTGGACCCGGCCATGCCGCCGGAACGGCGCCAGGCCCTGCTCGCCCTGACCGGGCCAAAAGGCCGCCTGCTCGATGCCCTGCCGGAAACTGGCCAAGCGGCCCAGGAACTGGTACTGACACCAACACTGCCGGCAGCCGCCCGCCCGGCCCTGATCATTGCCACCAGCGGCAGCGAGGGCCTGCCCAAGGCCGTGGTGCTGACCCACGCCAACCTCATGGCCGCCGCCGACGCCTCCGCCAGCCGCATTCCCCTGGTCCCCGGGGATACCTGGCTGGCCTGCCTGCCCCTGCACCACATTGGCGGCATGTCCATCCTGAGCCGCTGCGCCCGCAGCGGCGCCACCGCCCAGGTGCTGCCAGGCTTCGACCCCGCCGCCATTGCCGCAGCCCTGGCCGAGGACCACGTCACCCACCTCTCCCTGGTGCCGGCCATGCTGGCCCGGCTGCTGGAAGCAGGCGTGGCCCCCACGGGGCTCAAATACGTGCTGATCGGCGGCGCCGCCCTCTCTGCCTCCCTTTTTCATCGCGCCATGGCCGCCGGCTGGCCCCTGTGCGTCAGCTACGGCCTGTCCGAATGCGCCGCCCAGGTCGCCACCTGGGTCCATCCCGCCGCCGACCAATGGCAGGAAGGCCAGGTCGGCCCGGCCCTGCCGGGCTTCACCAGCAGCCTGACTGCAGAAGGCCGCTTGCGCCTGGCCGGCCCCCAGGTGATGTGGGGCTACCTCAACCCCGAGGGCCGGCCGGGCCAGGGCCTGAACGACGGCGCCCTGGTCACCGGCGACCTGGCCAGCATCGGCCCTGACGGCAGCCTGGCCCTCCTCGGCCGGGCCGACGACATGCTGGTGAGCGGCGGCGTCAATGTGCATCCGGCGGAAGTGGAAGCCAGCCTCCAGGCCTTCCCCGCCATCGCCGATCTCAAGGACCTGGCCATCACCGCCCTGCCCGACCCGGTCTGGGGCGACCTGTTGGTGGCCCTGGCGGTGGGCGGAGCGGAACAGCATGCCCCCCTGCTCGCCTGGTGCCGGGAGCATCTGCCCGGGCCCCGCCGCCCCCACCGCATCCTGGCCGTACCCCAGCTGCCCCGTAATCCCATGGGCAAGCTGCAACGGAGCCAGTTGCGCCCCCTGGCCGCCAGCGCCGCCCGGCAGGAGCCAGCGTGAGCGCCCCCCGCCTGCATACGCTCTACCCGGACCTGGCGGAACGCCTCACCGCCCTGGCCCACAACGCGGGTCCCACGGACCTCCTCACCCTGGTGCTGCCCCTGCCTTTGGAACTGGGCCAGCCCCGGGGCTGGAGCCAGGAACCCACGGCCATGGCCTGGTCCCGCCCGGCCGAGAATGAGGAATGGCTGGCCCTGGGCAGCGCCTGCAGCGTCGACAGCGACGGACCGGGGCGATTTGCCGCCCTCCATGCGGCCTTTGCCGGCCTGACGCCCCGCTGGCAGGTGGCCGACCCCAAGCATCTGGCCAGCGCCGGCCTCGGCCCCCTGGCCAGCATCGGCTTCGCCTTCCATGACCAGGGCCCGGTCGGCCGTCACGAGCCCCTGCCCAACGCCCGCCTGCGGATCCCCGCCCTGCTCCTGCGCCGCCGCGGAGAAGCCCGGTCCCTGGTGCTCAGCTGCCCGGCCGACAAGCCGGACCCCAATCTCTGGGAAGCCCTTTGGGCCCAGGCCTGGCAAGCCCCGGATGAGCTTTCCCAGGCGCCGTCCTGGCACCGCCCCACCGCCCCCCTTGCCGACCAAGCCTTTCTCGCCCGCACCCGGGCCGCCCTGGCGGAAATCGCCCAGGGGCGCCTGGACAAGGTGGTGCTGACCCGCCGGGTCCAGCTCAAGGCCGACCGTCCCCTGGCCGCCGCCACCCTGTTCGGTGCCCTGGAGGCCCGGCAGCCCGGCTGCACCGTGTTCGCCGTGTGCCACCCGGGCGGCACTTTCATCGGCGCCACGCCGGAACGCCTGCTCAGCCTGCACCAGGGCTACCTGGAAACCGAGGCCCTGGCCGGTACCAGCTGGCATGCCATGGCCGACCGGGCCGGGGGGGCAGCCGATGAACTGGCCGAGGGACAGGCCAACACCGCCCTGGAAGGCCAGAAGAATCAGGCCGAGCATGCCTACGTGGCCCAGGCCATTCGCCAGGCCCTGAGCCCGGTCTGCCCCGATCTCGCCGCCGCGCCGCCAAGCATTCTCGAACTGCCCGGCGCCAGCCGGCTACGCCACCTGCGCACCGCCTTCAGCGGCCGGGTAGCA
>DATEZY010000167.1:0-28655 GCA_035255085.1 Azospira sp.
ATATTTCATAATCAATTCCCCCTGGTGATTGTGACAAGGCGGTACGCGTGCAGGAACCGCCGGCAGTACCGGGACAGAGGAGTCCCGGCCTCGGCTCATCCAACCACTAAAAGAGGGAGTTTTTATGCAGCAGCAACCGCAGGTCATGGAAACCAAGATCGTCATGTCGGACCCCACCGCCCTGGGGGTGTTCGGCCTGGCCACCGTCACCTTTGTCGCCGCCTCCGCCAAGCTCGGCTGGACCAACGGCGTCACCTTCCTGATTCCCTGGGCCCTGTTCCTGGGTTCCATCGCCCAGATCTGGGCCTCCACCATCGACTTCAAGAAGAACAACTACTTCGGCGCCATCGTCCTCGGCGTCTACGGCCTCTTCTGGGTGGCCGTGGCCCTGCACTGGGCCATCAGCCTCGGCTGGTTCGGCCCCATCGACCCGGCCAAGGCCGATCCGCGCCAGCTGGCCTTCGCCTGTATCGCCTATTTCATTTTTTCCCTGTTCATCATGGTGGCCGCGTTTGAAGCCAACAAGGTGTTCGCTGCGATCCTGGTGCTGATCAACGTGCTGCTGCCGTCCCTGGCCCTGTCCATCCTGGGCGTCTCCCCGAGCCTGTTCGGTGGCCTGGCTGCCTGGTCCGAACTGTCCATCGCCCTGCTCGGCTTCTATGCCGCCGGCGCCATTTTCATCAACAGCTATTTCGGCCGTACCCTGCTGCCCCTGGGCAAGCCCCTGGGCCTGATCGCCAAGGGCCCGGCCAAGCCCGCCAAGGCCTAAGCCGCCTTTCCGAGGAGCAGGCCAGCCGCGCTCCTCGGGCCTGCCGCCCCTTCGTCCTGAAGGGGCGCCTTCTCCTCGCTCCACCTTCCCCTCGCTCTGCCATCCCCCTGTCGGGGCTTCATCCAGGGCTTGATATCTCCCGCCGCCGCCCCCACCTGTGGAAACGCCCCACGTAACGGTCTGTTGCCTCCGTGTAACACCTTGTAAGCACACGGTTAAGGGGCAAAAAATTAGGTAGCCTTTCCACCATAAATCATCGTGGAGGATCCCACCATGCCCCGTCGCCCGTTCAAGCTCCCCTTCCGCGTATCCCGCGGTGCCGCTGCCTTTTCTGCCGGCCTCCTGGTCGCCTTCGCCGCCAGCCAGGCCGATCTCTCCTTCATCTCCGCCTCCCGGGCTGCGCCAGCAGCCGCTGTAGCCGCCCCCCTCGCGGCACCGGCCCAGACACCGCTCACCACCCCCAACGGCCTGCCGGATTTCAGCAGCCTGGTGGAGAGCGTGGGCGGCGCCGTGGTCAACATCGCCACCACCCAGACGGTGAAAACCAACGGCCTGGGCGGCCTCTCGCCGGATGATCCCTTCTACGAATTCCTGCGCCGTTTCGGCGGCCTGCCGCCCATGCCGCAAACGCCGCAAGAGACCCATGGCATCGGCTCCGGCTTCATCGTCAGTCCCGAAGGCTATGTGCTCACCAATGCCCACGTGGTGGCCGACACCACTGATGTCACCGTCAAGCTCACCGACAAGCGGGAGTTCAAGGCCAAGGTGGTGGGCATCGACCGCCGCACCGACGTGGCCCTGATCAAGATTCCCGCCGACCACCTGCCCTACGTGCGCATCGGCGAGCCCTCCCGCCTCAAGGTGGGCGAATGGGTAGCAGCCATCGGCTCGCCCTTCGGCTTCGAAAACTCGGTGACGGCGGGTATCGTCAGCGCCAAGTCCCGGGCCCTGCCGGATGAGAACTACGTGCCCTTCATCCAGACCGACGTGGCCATCAACCCGGGCAACTCCGGCGGCCCCCTGTTCAACCTGCGCGGCGAAGTGGTGGGCATCAACTCCCAGATCTACAGCCAGACCGGCGGTTACCAGGGCATCGCCTTCGCCATCCCCATCGACGTGGCGATGAAGGTCAAGGAGCAGCTGCAAAAGACCGGCACGGTGAAACGGGGCCGGCTGGGGGTGATCATCCAGCCGGTGACCAAGGAACTGGCCGAGTCCTTCGGCCTGCCCAAGGCCGGCGGCGTGCTAGTGGCCGGGGTGGACCGGGGCAGCCCGGCGGACAAGGCTGGCCTGCAGCCCGGCGACATCATCCAGAGCTTCAACGGCAACCCGGTGGAAGAGGCAGGTGACCTGCCCCGCCAGGTGGGCGATACGGCCCCGGGCACCAGCGTCACCCTGGGCCTGTTGCGGGATGGCAAGCGCCTGGAGAAGCACGTCACCCTGGCGGCCGTGCCCGGCGAGAAAAGCGCCAAGGCCGGCGGCGAAGCCCCCGCGGAAGGCGGCAAGCTGGGCGTCATGACCCGCCCCCTGAGCGCTGCCGAAGCCAGCGAACTGGGTGTGGACAAGGGCCTGGTGGTAGTCGGCGTCACCGGCCCCGCCGCCCGGGCCGGACTCCGGGAAGGGGACGTGATCCTGGCCCTGAACAACACCCGGGTGGGCGACGCCGCCCAGTTCCGCAAGCTGGTGGATGCTGCCGGCAAGCGCTTCGCCCTGCTGGTGCAGCGCGGCGAAGCCCGGCTCTACGTACCGGTGCGCCTGGAGGGCTAAGGACCCCGTTCCCGACCCAGCCCCTTCCCCCCTGGCGTCGGCCCGGGCTATCCTCCCCAGCGGGGGATCGCCCGGGCCGTTTTCATTTCCCCTTAGCCCAGGCAAACCGCGCCACCACAACCACCGAGACCGCCATGGACCTGAGCCAACTGAGCGACGCGCTGCAACGGGATGCCGTGTGGGTGGTGTTTCTCAATGTCCTGATGCAGCAGCTGGGTCTGCCAGTGCCGGCGGTACCCACCCTGATGCTGGCCGGCAGCCTGGCGGCCGCCCCCGGCCAGATTGGCAAGCTGCTGGCTGCCGCCATCCTCGCCTCGGTCATCGCCGACTGGGTCTGGTACCTGGCCGGCCGGGCCTTTGGCTACCGGGTGCTGTCCGGCCTGTGCCGGCTCTCCATCAACCCCGGCTCCTGCGTCAGCGATACGGAGACCCGTTTCCTGCGCTGGGGCACCTGGTCCCTGGTGATTGCAAAATTCATTCCCGGCTTTTCCACCGTGGCCCCCCCCATTGCTGGTTCCCTGCGCCTGGCCCTACCCAGCTTCCTCGCCGGCGCCGCAGCCGGGGCAGCCCTGTGGGCGGGCGGCGCCATCGCCGTCGGCTGGTGGTGCAAAGACCAGCTGCAAGCCATCCTCGCCGCCCTATCCGGCCACGGCAACGCCGCCCTGCTGGGGGTACTCGCCCTGCTCGCCCTCTGGCTCGGCTGGAAGTTCTGGCAGAAATACCGTTTCGAGAAGCTCGCCGCCATGCCCCACATCACCCCGGACGAACTCCTGGAGGCCCTGGCCTCGGAGCAGCCGCCCCTGCTGCTGGACCTGCGGGGCCACGCCATGATCCGGGAAACCGGCCCCCTCCCCGGTGCCACCGGCGTCAATTACGCCGACCTGGCCAGCTTCATCGCTGCCTGGCCGAAAGAACAGCCCATCGCCACCCTGTGCAACTGCCCCAACGACGCCACCGCCGTCCAGGCCGCCCGGGATCTGATGGCCCTCGGCTACCGCTCGGTGCGCCCCCTGCGGGGCGGCTACCAGGCGTGGCGCCAGGCGGTGGACAACCTCCAGGCCGCCATGCCTGTTCATTCCGATTAATCTGCCCGGCGAACCTAGCCCCATGGACTATCGACTTATTTTGGCGACAACGGGCATCACGACAGCGCTACTGCTATGGGGCCTGCACGCCCTCGGCAGGAAAAAGGCCAACGCCCAGCTTCTGGCCCGGGGCGTCGTGGTGGAAGGCGAGGTGCTGAAATGCGAAGTCCATCGGGGCCGCTGCACCTCGACGCAGATCACCGTCCGCTATTGCCCGGTCGGAAGCCCCACTCCCCACACGCCCATCACGGTGACCCGACGGCTCGATGCCCCGCCGGTGGAAATGCAGGTGGGCGAGCGCATCCAGGTACGCTACCTGCCATCCCATCCCTATATCTCGCTGCTGGTGGGTTACGAAAGCCAGCACGACGCCTCATAAGCCGCGGCCAGCAACCGCCTCGGGAGGACGCCCCCCCGGGCTCGCGCCCAAGGCTGCGACTCCCTTACAATCCCCTTCCCCGCCAGCCCCCGGTTCAGCCCCCGCGACCCTAGGCCGCCAGCAAGACTTCCGGGAACCTGGCTCCGCCACGACTGAAAGCGAGCATGACACGTACAAAATCCCGGGCCAGCGCCGGAACGGGACACAAGGGAATGGACCTGGATTCCTTCTGTGCCTGGGATGGCGAAACCCTGGTGCTGAATATTCTCGGCACCCCCAACGCCAGCAGGGATGCCATCGGCAAACCCAAAGGGCTGCAACTGTGTATCAGCGTCACGGCCGTGCCAGTGCGGGGCCGGGCGACGGATCACATGGTGCGCTTCCTGGCGGAAAATTTTGGGGTGACGCCTGCCGATATCCAGGTGGTGTTCGGCCGCTTCAACGTCAATAAACAGATGCGCATCAAATCGCCCAAGCAGTTGCCTGCCGTGATCGCCCGACATTTAGCCGCGGCAGGGACGCCCCTGGGCAGCTGCGCCATGGGCGATGCCAACCCTCGGGATGCCGAAGGCTAGGCGGCGACGGTGCCAGCGCCGGGCCCACGACCTCTGCCGCACCTCCCTTACAATCA
This sequence comes from Azospira sp., assembly GCA_035255085.1. Classification (GTDB taxonomy): domain Bacteria; phylum Pseudomonadota; class Gammaproteobacteria; order Burkholderiales; family Rhodocyclaceae; genus Azospira. The sequence continues at coordinate 4,632 of DATEZY010000167.1, forward strand.
CCGGAAACAATCACCCAGCGGAGCCCCCATGTCCCAGGAAGCCCCCCTCAAGCCCCCCCACCAGCGCCCGGAAACCCCGGACTTCTGGGACAAACGCTTTGCCGAAGGGGTGACCCCCTGGAGCCAGGGTGGCGTACCGGTGGAACTGGAGGCCTTTGCCGCCCGGCAGGCCGGGCAGCCCCGCACCCTGATTCCCGGCTGCGGCCATGCCTGGGAGGCTGGCTTCCTGGCCAATCGGGGTTGGCAGGTGACGGCCCTGGATTTTGCCCCCACCGCCATCGACAAAGCCCGGGAGATATTGGGAGACTGGCCGGGGGAGCTGCTCTGCGCCGACTTCTTCAACTTCGTGCCGGCGGCCCCCTACGACATCGTCTATGAGCGAGCCTTTCTCTGCGCCCTACCGCGCAAGCTGTGGCCCGGCTACGGCCCGCGCCTGGCGGAACTGGTCCGGCCCGGCGGCCTCCTGGCCGGTTTTTTCTTTTTCTCCGACGAACCCAAGGGCCCGCCCTTCGGCACCAGTCCAGCGGCCCTGGCGGAAATGCTGACCCCCTGCTTCGAGCTCGTGGAGGATGCTGCGGCAGCGGCCCCCATTCCGGTATTCGCCGGGGGCGAGCGCTGGCAGGTATGGCGCCGCTGCTGAGCCCCCAGGGAATTACTTGTTCACTTCTTCCTGCAGGGCGGTGACGTAGGCCAGGACATTCTGGATGTCACCCTCGCTCAGGGTGTTGAGGATGCCGGTCTTGCCTTCCTCATCGTGGGGCCGCTCACCCTTCAGGTAGAAGGCGATCTGGCGCTTGAGGTAATTGGTGTATTGGCCCACCAGGCGGGGGAACATACCCCGGCCCTTGGCGGTCTTGCCGTGGCAGGCAGCACAGTTCTTCTGGAACAGGGCCTTACCGGCCTCCACGTCCCCCGGCTCCCGGGGCACGATCATCACCTTTTCCATGGCCGTCAGGCGGGTCAGGGCATCGTCCGTGTCCTTGAATTCCGGGATAGCCGTGGGCAATTCGATACCCGCGATGTAGGCGGCCACTTCCTTCATGTCCGCCCCGGACATTTCCCGTTCCTCGGTGTAGGGCACCATGGGGATGTTCACCCGGATGCGCTGCTGGAAAGCCTTGAGCTGGGTCTCGATGTACTTGGCCTGCTGGCCGGCGATACGCGGATATTCGCCCTTCTTGCCCCCCTGGCCGTAATCCCCGTGGCAGGCGGCGCAGGGGCCGAACATTTCCTTACCCCGCTCTTCATCGGCCAGGGCCGGTCCGGCCAGGAGGAGGGCCAGCAGGGAGAGAGGAAGGGAAAGGGAGGAACGGCGGGGGTTCATGGGGGCATCCAGGGCATTCGGGCGGCCCATTGTAGGAAGCCCGGCCGGGGGAAAAAATGATACGGGTCAAAAGCCGGACAGCCGCCATACGGCCACCAAACAGCCCCGCCCCCTCGCTCCCAGGGTAGCTCAATGCCTCCCGCCCTAACGCACCAGGTTCTTCACCAGGGACCACTGGCGCCGGCTTACCGGCAGCTTCTCCGGCACATCCTTGAGCAGGGCCAGCCATTGGCCGCCGCCTTCCTCCCCCTCTTCCGCATCGCTGGAACCCCGCTCGAAGCCCGCCAGGGCATCCCGGGCCACCAGGACGCTGCGGTGCAGGCGGATGAAGCGCTCGGAAAACTCCTGCTCCAGGTGGGTCAGGGCCTCGTCCAGCAGGTATTCCCGGGTCTTGGTGCGAGCCGTGACGTACTTGAGGTCGGCCTTGAGGTACAGCACCTCGGCCACCGGCACCAGCAGCAGCCGGCCCCGTTCGTGGCAGGAGAAGTGGCGGCGGGCGCCCTGGTGCGCATCCAGGCGCAGCTTGTCCAGCCGTTCGGGACTCAGCTCACCCCGCGCCTTCGCCTTCTGCAGGGCGGCCAGCAAGCGTGCCGCCCGCACCGGCTTGAGCAGGTAATCCACGGCATTGAGGTCGAAGGCGGCCACCGCGTGGGTGTCGTAGGCGGTGCAGAAAATCACCGCCGGCGGCAGGGACAGATTGGCCAGGTGCCGGGCCAGTTCCAGGCCATCCATTTTCGGCATACGGATATCCACCAGGGCCACCTGGGGCTGCAATTCGGCAGCCTGGGCCAAGGCCTGCTCGCCGTTCTCCGCCTCCCCCACCACCTGGGTCGGAAATTCGCCGGCAATGTCTTCCAGCAACTCACGCAGGCGCACCCGGGCCGGCGCTTCGTCATCCACCAACAGTACTTTAAAGGCTTCGCTCATGATGGCTCCCGTTGCAGCGGCAAGCTGATACGTACCTGCCAGACTCCATTCCGCTCCTCGCTCTCCAGCCGGGCCTCCATATCGTAGTAGAGGGCCAGGCGCTCCCGGATGTTGCCCAGGGCCATGCGGTTGCCCGCGTTGCTGGCCTGGCCGGGGGACCAGGGATTGGACAGGACGATGGTCATCTCGCCCCCCTGGCGGGAAAAAGCGATGCGGATCAGCCCCGGTCCTTCCCGGGGCTCGATGCCGTGATAGACGGCATTCTCCACCAGGGGCTGGAGCATCAGGGGCGGCACCAGGGCATCCTGGGGAACGTCGGCAATGTCCCACTCGACCTGGAGGCGATCCCCCAGACGCAACTTCTCCAGCCCCAGGTATTGCCGGCAGAGGGCGATTTCCTCAGACAGGGGCGACAGCTCCCGGGCATCCTGCATCAGGGCACGGAACAGATCGGCCATTTCCTCCAGAGCCTGCTCAGCGCGACGCGGCTCGCTGCGGATGAGGGAAAGCACGGCGTTGAGGCTGTTGAACAGGAAGTGGGGACGAATGCGGGCGGTCAGGGCCTGGAGCCTGGCCTCGGCCACCGCCCGGGGAAAGGCCCGGGCCCGCAGGTCAAAATAGAGGAGCGGCAACAGACAGGCGGAGGCGGTGATCAGGGAGACGCGCAACATCTGGCCGGAGCCCCCCTGGACCAGGCCCATGAAGCGCCAGAAGTCGTGGAACAGGGCTGCCACCGCCACGGCTACCGCCACCACCACGCCCTGGGCCACCCGGGGCGGCAGGCGCCACAGGACATCGCGCCCGGCGGCCAGGAGGCACAGGCAGACCAGGAGCACGGGCTCGACCCAGGCAGATATATCCACCACGGCCCGGGGCCAGGCCTCCAGGGACGGCGCCTGCACCAGGGCCGCCAGGGCGGCCAGGGCATTGATGCCGAGCAGGAGGCGGAGCATGACACCCAGGTTGCGGCAGTCCGGCAGCGGGTGGGAGGCGGGGTTTTGCTTTATACTTGCCATTTACTGTGAAATGAAGGGTTTGGCGCAGGGCCAGTGTTATTTTTCTGGTCTTTTCCGGCACTTGCCGGGCTTTCCCATGGTTCTCGCGGCACTTTTCGCGGCACTTCTCACGATATTCCGCGGCGCTTTTCGCTTATTTCCGCTTTTTTCCCAAGTTTCCCACATATCATGACCCAACAGAACACCTCCTACACCTGGGCTGGCCGTTTCTCCGAACCCATGTCCGACTTGGTGAAGCGCTACACCGCTTCCGTGGACTTCGACCAGCGCCTGTGGCGCCAGGACATCAACGGCTCCCTGGCCCACGCCCGCATGCTGGCCAAGCAGGGCATCATCGCCGCTGCCGACGTGGCCGACATTGAGAAGGGCATGGCCCAGATCGTGGCGGAGATCGAGTCCGGTCAGTTCGAATGGTCCCTGGACCTGGAGGACGTGCACCTCAACATCGAAAAGCGCCTCACCACCCTGGTGGGCGACGCCGGTAAGCGCCTGCACACCGGCCGCTCCCGCAACGACCAGGTGGCCACCGACATCCGCCTGTGGCTGCGGGACACCATCGACACCATCGTCGAACTGATCAAGGCTTTCCAGACCGCCCTCTTGGCCCTGGCCGAGAAGGAAGCCGCCACCCCCATGCCCGGCTCCACCCACCTGCAGGTGGCCCAGCCGGTGACCTTCGGCCACCACCTGCTGGCCTATTTCGAGATGACCCAGCGGGACAAGGAGCGCTTCCTCGATTGCCGCAAACGGGTGAACCGCCTGCCCCTGGGCGCCGCCGCCCTGGCCGGCACCACCTACCCCATCGACCGGGAATTCGTGGCCGCCCAGCTGGGCTTCGACGGCGTCTGCGAGAACTCCCTGGATGCCGTTTCCGACCGGGACTTCGGCATCGAATTCTGCGCTGCTTCCTCCCTGCTGATGACCCACTTCTCCCGCCTGTCGGAAGAACTGGTGCTGTGGATGAATCCCCGCTTCGGCTATGTGAAAATCGCCGACCGCTTCTGCACCGGCTCTTCCATCATGCCCCAGAAGAAGAACCCGGACGTGCCGGAACTGGCCCGGGGCAAGACCGGCCGGGTGAATGGCAGCCTGGTCTCCATGCTGACCCTGATGAAGGGACAGCCCCTGGCCTACAACAAGGACAACCAGGAAGACAAGGAGCCCCTGTTCGACACCGCCGACACGGTGATCGACACCCTGCGCATCTTCGCCGACATGATGGGCGGCATCGAGGCCCGTCCCGAGCGCATGCGCGGCGCCTTGGCCGAAGGTTTTGCCACCGCCACCGACCTGGCCGACTACCTGGTGAAGAAGGGCCTGCCCTTCCGCGAGGCCCACGAAGTCGTCGGTTCCGCCGTCAAGGCTGCCGAGACCCAGGGCAAGGACCTGGCCGACCTGACCCTGGCCGAGCTGCAGGCCTTCTCCCCCCTGGTGCAGAGCGACGTGGCCACCTGCCTGACCATCGAAGGCTCCCTGGCTGCCCGCAACCACATCGGCGGCACCGCCCCCGAGCAGGTGAAGGCTGCCATCGCCCGGGCCAAGGGCCGGATTTGAGTCGAGCTTAAGCCGCCTCCCATTGCATCCGCCCGCACCCGGCGGATGCAATGAAAAAAGCGCCGTTGCCCGGGTCGGGCAACGGCGCTTTTTTCTTTACTACCCCCCAGGAGCGCGGAGGAATTCAGGCCACGGCCAGCCCCCGGCTCAGGGTCTGTTCCAGCTCGGAAACGGGTACCGGACGGGAAAAATGGTAGCCCTGGCACAGGCGGCAGCCCTGCTCCAGCAAGGTTTGCAGTTGTTCCGGCGTCTCCACCCCCTCGGCCAGGGTGATGAGGCCCAGGTTGCGCGCCAGTTCGATAATGGCGGTGACGATGGCGGCGTTGTCCCGGTCCACGCACAGGTCGCGCACGAAGCTCTGGTCGATCTTGAGCTTGTGCACCGGGAAGCGCTTCAGGTAGGACAGGCTCGAATAGCCGGTGCCGAAATCATCCACCGACAGGCGGATGCCCATGGCGGCCAGCTCCTCCAGCTTGGCCAGGGTGGCGGCGGCCTGATCCATCAGGGTGGATTCGGTAATTTCCAGTTCCAGCCCGGCCGGGTCCAGACCCGTTTCCTCCAGGGTGCGGCGGATGCCGGCCACCAGATCCCGCTGACGGAACTGGCGCGGCGACAGATTCACCGCCACGGTGAATTCCGGGTAGCCGCCGGCGCGCCAACGGGCCGCCTGGGCACAGGCCTTGGCCAGGACCCAGCGGCCGATGGGCAGGATCAAGCCGGTCTCCTCGGCCACCGGAATAAATTCGGCGGGAGAAATATCGCCCTCCGGACTGTGCCAGCGCAGCAAGGCCTCGGCGCCGATGATGCGGTTCTCCGGCACCGCCACCAGGGGCTGGTAATAGACCTCGAACTCGTGGAACGGCAGCCCGGCCTCGCCCGCTGCATCCGAGCCCTCGATCGCCTGGCGCAACTGGTTCTCCAGGCGGAAGAACCGGCTCGCCGTCTGGTTCATTTCATGGGCAAAAAACTGCACGGCGTTACGGCCGGCGTTCTTCACGTGGTACATGGCCGTATCGGCATTGCGCATCAGGGTATCGGCGTCCCGGGCATCGTCCGGGTAGAGGCTGACACCGATGGAGCCGCTGATATGCACGCCCTGGCCGTCCAGGTTAATGGGCGGGGCCAGGGTTTCCAGGATCTTTTCCGCCGCCAGGGACGCGTCGGTAGCGCCGCCGATATCGGTCAGCACCAGCACGAACTCGTCCCCCCCCAGGCGCGCCACCGTATCCACGGCCCGCACCACCTGGGTCAGGCGACCCGCCACCTGGCGCAACAGGATGTCGCCGGCCTGGTGGCCCAGGGTGTCATTCACGCTCTTGAAGCGGTCCAGGTCGAGGAACATCACCGCCACCTTGAGGCCGGAACGGTCCGCCTGGGCCAGGGCCTGGGCCAGCCGGTCCTGCAGCAGGGGCCGGTTGGGCAGGCCGGTCAGGGGGTCCTGGTGGGCCAGGTCCCAGGCCCGCTGCTCGGCCACCTGGCGTTCGTTGATCTCGGCCTGGAGCCTGAGATTGGCCGCCGCCAGGTCGGCGGTGCGCTGGGCCACCCGGGTTTCCAGGTCGTCCCGGTGCTGCAGCAGGGCCTGCTGGGCGGCGTGGCGCTCGCTGGTGTCCTCCACCAGCAGCACGCAGTCCATGGGGTTGGCCGGGTCCGGGGCCCGGCCGGCAATACGCCCCCAGAAAATGCTGCCATCCTTGCGCCGGAAAAACTGCTCCCGGCTGTGCACGCGGCCGGCGGCAAGATCCGGGTAGGCCGTTGCCCCCAGGACCTTGAACTCCTCTTCCGAGAGATACCAGAGGCGGGTGGACTGGCCGACGAATTCCCCCGGGGCATAGCCGAACATCTCTTCCAGGGCCCGGTTGCAGCGCACGATCTTGCGGTCTTTCACGTGGGCGATGCCGACGATGGTCAGGTCGAGCAGGGCCTCATACTCCCGCACCATGCGCTCCAGGGCCTCCAGCCCCGGAACGATGAGGGGCTCCGGGCTATCGGGCGACATGGCGAGCGCCTTGGGACAGCAGGCCAGGAAGAAAACCCGGCACCCAGACGAGCCGGGCAGCCGCCCCGGACATTACTGCCTTTCCTTTTTCGACGGCAGGGTTTCCAGCACCCGCAGCAGGGAGGAAGTATCGTCATGCCCCATGCCCTGGGCCATCAGGGCATTGAGTTGCTGCCCCACCTGGGCCGCCAGGGGCAGGGGCGCCCCCAGGCCATGGGCTTCGGCCAGGAGAATGCCGAAATCCTTGTGATGCAGGCGTGCCTCGATGCCGGCGGCGAAGTCCCGCTGCACCATGCGCTCCCCCATCACCTCCAGCACCCGGCTGCCGGCGGAACCGCCGGCCAGGGCCTGGCGCACCTTGGCGCAATCCACGCCCTGGGCCGTAGCCAGGCGCATGGCCTCGGCCACCGCCTCGATGGCGGAGACCATGATCATCTGGTTGCAGGCCTTGGCCACCTGGCCGGCGCCCGTATCCCCCACATGCACCACCCGGCTGCCCAGGCATTGCAGCAGGGGCATCACCCGCTGCAGCACCTCGGCCTTGCCCCCGGCCATAATCGCCAGGGTGGCGTCTATGGCGCCCTGGGCGCCGCCGGAAACCGGGGCATCGAGGAAATCCACGCCCTTCTCGGCCAGGCGGGCCGCCACTTCCCGGGCTGCGCCCGGGGCGATGGTACTCATGTCCACCAGCACGCTGCCCGGGGCAAAGCCTTCGATCAGGCCATTCTCCCCCAGGGCCAGGCGGAGCACGTCGGCCCCGGCCGTGACCATGGTGAATACCACCTGGGAACGGCGGGCCACGGCGGCCGGGCTGTCGCACAGGGTCGCGCCGGCAGCCACCACCGCAGTGGCGCTCTCCGGACGGCGGGCCCAGACGGAAACGGCATGACCGGCGGCCAGAAGATGCCGGGCCATGGGGGCGCCCATGACACCCAGGCCGATAAAGCCGATTTGCCAGGGGGATTGGGAAAAGGTTGGCTGGTCCATATCCATATTATTCATGGCTTCGCGAGAGGAATCTATTGGGGGGATTACGGAGACGGCGGCAGGGAATCGGGCATGTCAGCCGGGGTAGCCGGGTTGAGGTCATGGCCGGCGGCCCGCTTGATGCGGTACATGGCGCTGTCGGCGACCCGGATCAGCTCCTCCCGGTTGGCCGCCTGTTCCGGATAAATGGCGCTGCCGATGCTGACTCCGGCCTGCAGCTCTTGTCCTTGCCAGACCACGGGCCGGCTCAGGCTGTCGGCGATGGAACGCATCAGCCGCTGCAGGTCTTCCTCCACCGAGAGGTGGGGCAGGAGCACGGCGAATTCGTCGCCGGCCAGGCGGGCTGCGGTATCGCTGGCACGCACGGCGGCCAGGAGGCGCTGCCCCACTTCCTGCAGCAGGGCGTCGCCGGCCTGGTGGCCTTCCGTGTCGTTGATCGCCTTGAAACTGTCCAGATCCAGGTAGAGCAGGCCGAGCCGCTCGCCCTGGCGCTCGGCGTGGACCAGGGCCTGGTCCAGCCGGTCGAGGAACAGGGAGCGGTTGGGCAGACCGGTCAGGGGATCGTAATGGGCGCGGCGCCACATATCTTCCTGGGCCTCGCGCAGCTCGGTGACGTCCTGGTAAACCGCGACGAACTGGGTAATGCCGCCGTCCGCATTGGTCACGGCGCGAATGTCCACATCGACCAGGATGGCCTCGCCGCTCTTGCACCGGTTCCAGATTTCCCCATGCCATTCGCCCCGGGCCATGAGGCTTTCCCACAGGGTCTGGAAGAAACTGCGAGTGTGGCGGTTGGAGCGGTAGAAGCCGGCCTTCTGCCCCAGGGCTTCCTCCCGGCTGTAACCCATGAGGCTGACGAAGGCGGAATTGACGTTGTTGATGCGGCCGTCGGCATCGGTGATGAGAATGGCCCGGCCGGCCCGCTCCAGCACGTCCCGGTAGAGGCGGTTGGACAGTTCGGCAGCCTTGACCTCGGTGATATCGGCGAAGGAGGTAACTACCGCATAGGGCCGCTGCTCGCCCGGATGCACCAGGGGCCGACTATTTACGCTCAGCCAGACCCGGCCCGCCCCGGCACGGCCGACGCCCATGATGACGTTGTCGCAGGACACCCCGGTACGCAGGGTGGCCATGGCCGGATGCTCCTCGGGCGGGAAACTCTGGCCGTTTTCCCGGATCACGTTCCAGGCCGGGTCGGCGGAGGTCCGGCCCAGCAGTTGCTCCTCGCTCATCTGGAGAATGCGGCGGGCAGCGGCATTGGCGGAGATGACCTGGCCGCTGGCATCCTGCACCACCACCCCCTCGGCCAGGGCCGACACCAGGGAGCGCTGCATGGCTTCGCTCTCCGCCGTGGCCAGGGCCACCTGCTTGCGCTCGGTGATGTCGGTGATGGTGCCGAGCATGCGCAGGGGGCGCCCCGCCTCATCCCGGGCGACCAACTGGCCGCGGCTGAGAATCCAGCGGTAGCTACCGTCCCGGTGGCGCAGGCGGAATTCCTGTTCGAATACCGGCAGGCGGCCGGCGAAATAGTCGGCAGTAGCCCCCAGCACCCGGTCCTTGTCCTCCGGGTGCAGGCGCTCCAGCCATTCCTGGTGCCGGCTCGGCAACTCGTGGTCGGCGTAGCCCAGGATTTCCTTCCAGCGGGGGGAGAAATAGGCCCGCTGCTCGGCCACAAACCAATCCCAGACGCCGTCCCGGGCCCCCTCCAGGGCGTACTTCCAGCGCTCCTCCGCATCCTGCACGGCCTGCTGCAGACGCTGGGTTTCGCTCACGTCCTGCAGGGTACCCACCACCCGCTGGGGACGCCCCAGTTCGTCCCGCTCGACCCGGCCGCTGACATGGATCTGCACCGCCGCGCCGCTCGGCAACAACAGGCTGCAGTACTCATCCAGGGGTGCGCCGGCTTCCCGGGTGCGAGCGAAGGCCGCGTCGATCCGGGCCCGGTCCGCGGGAGCGACGCGGGCAATGAAGCGTTCGTAGGAAGGTTGGGTTTCCTTCCGGGAATAGGCGAGCATGCGATAGATTTCATCGGACCACCACAGCTGGTCCGCCACCAGATCCCGGGCCCAGCTGCCCAGGCGGGCGACCCGCTGGGCCTCCACCAGATGGGAGCGTTCCTGGGCCAGCAGGGTCTCCAGGTGGTCCCGGCGGCGCAGGTGGAAGCCCAGGAAGAAGCCCATGATCAGCACCAGCAAGGTCACCACGGCCGCCACCAGCAGGTTCTTGCCCTGCTGACTGCTCACCTCGGCTTCCATGGTCTGGGGCGAGGCCGCCACCATCACCAGCAGGGGATAGGCATCAAGCCAGCGGTAGGAGACGGTACGCCGGACCCCGTCCAGGATCGACGGCCGGGTAATCAGCCCCTGGCGCTCCCGCAGGAAGCTGGCGAAGAGCTGGGGCGGCACCTGGCGCCCGACGGACTGGTCCCCATCCTTGGAGCGGCTGAGCAGCACCCCGGACTCGGAAACGATGGAAAAGACCCCCTCCAGCCCCAGGTTCACCTGCTGCACGAAGTTGGTGAATTGCTCCGGCGCCATGAAAAAGACCACCACCCCGGCGAAGCGCCCATCGGCGGCGATGATGGGGCGGGAAATCTGGATTCCCATGCGCTTGGAGACGCGCCCCATGACCGGACCGTCGATGAACAGGCGGTCGGTACCACCGCCGACGAAGTGGCGGAAGTGGCTGCGGTCCCCCAGGTACAGCCGCTCCCGGGGTGGGGATGGCGGAGACTTGCCGTCCACCGCCGGGGGGATGTCCATCAGCTCCACATAGCCGTCCCGGCCGATGATGGTGATGTAGGCGGAGAGGTTGAGAAGGGGCCCCTGGCGCAGGAGCTGGATGGTCCGGGGCAGGTCGCTCCGGTCGTTGATGTAGTCGTTACGCAGCAGCAGCAAGGCGTCGTCCAGACGCTGCAACTGGCGCACCAGGCTCTCCGCCGCCAGGGCGGTCACCACCTGGCGCTCGGCAGCGTAGTGCTGGCCTTGCTCCCGGGCCAGGCGCTGGTTTTCCCAGACCACGCCGGCCCAGAGCAGGGCCAGGGCGGCCGCCACCACCGTCGCCAGCCAGATGGGCCAGCGCCGAGCCTCAGTCAGCGGGGACCGGGGCATACCGGGGCCCGATCAGCGGGAAGTGCCAGAGAGGGTTTCCAGCAATTTCAGCACGGCGATGGAATCCTCCTCACCAAATCCGCCGCCCACCAGGGCATTGAATAGTTGGGCGGTGGCCGCTGCACCGGGCAGACAGAGGCCCAGTTCGTGGGCGCTCTGCATGACGATGTTCAGATCCTTCTGGTGCATCCAGGACTTGAAGCCGGGCTTGAAATTGCGGTCGAGCATGCGCTGGCCATGGTTTTCCAGGATGCGGCTGTAGGCGAAGCCGCCGAGCAGCGCTTCCCGCACCTTGGCCGGATCGACGCCGGCCTTGTCGGCAAAATTGAAGGCCTCGGCCACCGCCAGCACGCCCATGCCGGTGACGATCTGGTTGCAGGCCTTGGTCACCTGGCCGGCGCCGGATGCGCCCACGTGGACAACGTTCTTGCCCATGCACTCGAAGGCCGGCAAGGCCTTGGCGAAACCATCGGCCGAGCCGCCCACCATGATCGACAGGGTGCCGGCGATGGCCCCCACCTCGCCGCCGGAAACCGGCGCATCGAGAAAATCCACGCCCCGGGTCTTGAGCTTTTCGCCGATGGACTTGGCGGCGGAGGGGGAAATGGTGCTCATATCGACGGCGGTGAAGCCGATCTTGCCCAGGCGTTCCACCGCCTCGGCGACGCTGCCCTTGCCGAGCATCACCTGCTCCACGTCCGGGGCATCGGCCACCATGGAAATAACCAGGTCGCAGCGCCCGGCCACGCCGGCCGGGCTGGTACAGGCCTTGGCCCCGGCTTCCACCAGAGGCGCCATGGATTCTTCGCGCCGGGCCCAGACATGCACGCCGTGGCCGCCCTTGAGCAGATTGAGGGCCATGGGGCGCCCCATGATGCCAAGACCGATAAATCCGACTTCCATACTGACTCCTCCGAACATTCCATTTAATGCCAGCCGTGTATTTTCCAGCGTTTCCGGGTGGCTTTGTTGAAGACTGAAGTTTAACGCCCGGGGCAAAAAAAAGCGCGCCGAAAGGCGCGCAATTTTTCACGAAAGCCTAGAAAAATCAGCGTTGACAGCTACCCTCGGCACGCTTCATGCCCAGCTTGACCATGATGCTTTCGGCCGGACAGAAGCGGGTGAAACCGCTTTGCAGCAGGTTGGCGCCGACGAAGGCAGTGAACCAGAGGAAATACTTGGAAACAAAGACCGGGCTGGCTTCGACGCCGAGGGCGAGGGAAATGAGGATGAAGCTGCCGGCCATGATGCGGATGGCGCGTTCGACGGTCATGAAGTGTGCTCCTTCTTGAAAGCGGCGTAATAAAGCACCGGAATCACCACCAGGGTCAGCAGGGTGGAGACCAGGATGCCGAAAATGAGGCTGATGGCCAGCCCGTTGAAAATGGGGTCGTCCAGGATGAACAGGGCGCCGAGCATGGCCGCCAGGGCGGTCAGGGCGATCGGCTTGGCGCGCACGGCGGCGGCGGTGACGATGGCCTCCTTGAAGGGCATGCCCTTGGCCGTCTCCTCCTTGATGAAATCCACCAGCAGGATGGAGTTGCGCACGATGATGCCGGCCAGGGCGATCATGCCGATCATGGACGTGGCGGTGAACTGGGAGCGCAGCAGGGCGTGGCCGGGCATGACGCCGATGATGGTCAGGGGTATCGGCGCCATGATGATCAGCGGCGTCAGATAGCTCTTGAAGTGGGCCACCACTAGGAGATAGATGAGGATCAGGCCGACGCCGTAGGCCAGGCCCATGTCGCGGAAGGTCTCGTAGGTGATCTGCCATTCGCCGTCCCATTTCAGGGCGAAGCCGGCGTAGGGGTCGGCGGGCTGGCGGATGAAATAGTCGGCCAGGGTGCCGCCGGCATTCTTCACTCCGTCCAGATGCATGCCGGCGATCTGGCCCCGGGCACCGAACATGCCGTAGAGGGGCGAATCCAGCGCGCCACCCATGTCGCCGTAGACATACACCACGGGCAGCAGATCCTTGTGGTAGAGGGCCTTTTCCCGGGGCAGGCGCTTGGCTTCCACCACTTCGGAAATGGGCACCAGGGCGCCGGAACGGGAGCGTACCCGGAGCTTGAGCAAGGCATCCAGGCTGCTCTGGCTCTGGGCCGGCAGGGTCACCCGCACCGGGATTTCGAACTTGGAATCCTGGTTGTGAGCCGGGGTCACGTCCTCGCCGGAAAGGCCCATGCGCACCACATCCACGATGTCCTTCTGGGCCACGCCGAGCTGGGCAGCCTTGGTCTGGTTCACCCGCAGCACGGTCTTCTCGGCATCGGCCTGGACCGAATCGTCCACGCTGTTGAAATCCGCAGCCTGCTCGAACACCGCCCGTACCTGTTTGGCGACGGCGATGCGGCCGGCCTCTTCCGGCCCATAGACTTCGGCGACGATGGGGCTCATCACCGGCGGCCCCGGCGGCACTTCCACCACCTTGGCGTTGCCGCCGGACTTCCTGGCGGCAGCCTCGACGGCGGCACGTACGGCCACGGCGATCTCGTGGGACTTGCGGTCCCGGTGGTGCTTGTCCACCAGGTTTACCTGGATGTCGCCCATTTCCGGCTCGCTGCGCTGGTAGTACTGGCGCACCAGGCCGTTGAAATTGATGGGGCTGGCACTGCCGGCATAGGCCTGGTAATCGGTCACCTCCGGCACCTGCTGCAGCACTGCGCCGATGTCCTTCAGCACCCGGGCGGTCTCTTCCACCGGGGTGCCCACGGGCATGTCCAGCACCACCTGGAATTCGCTCTTGTTGTCGAAGGGCAGCATCTTCAGCACCACCAGCTTGACCACCGCCAGGGAGACGGAGAGCAGGATGGCCACCAGCACGCCGAGGAAGAGCTTCCGGCGGGCGGCGGCGCCGGTCTTGTCGTCCAGGAAGGGCGGCAGCACCTTGTGGAACAGGCGGTCCAGCTTGCCCGCCACCTTGGCGTCGTCGGCGCCGTGGCCATGGGGGCCACCGTGGGCTAGCAGCCTGGCGGCCAGCCAGGGGGTGACGATGAAGGCGACGGCCAGGGAAATGGCCATACCCAGGGACGAGTTGATCGGGATGGGGCTCATGTAGGGCCCCATCAGGCCGGAGACGAAGGCCATGGGCAGCAGGGCCGCGATCACCGTCAGGGTCGCCAGGATGGTGGGACCGCCGACCTCGTCCACTGCCCCGGGGATCAGCTCCCGCAGGCTCTTGTCCGGATGCAGGGTCTTCCAGCGGTGGATGTTCTCCACCACCACGATGGCGTCATCCACCAGGATGCCGATGGAGAAAATCAGGGCGAACAGGCTCACCCGGTTGAGGGTGAAACCCCAGGCCCAGGAGGCGAACAGGGTGGCGGCCAGGGTCAGGGTGACGGCAACGCCGACGATCAAGGCTTCACGCTTGCCCAGGGCGAAAAACACCAGCAGCACCACGAAGGAGGTGGCGAAGACCAGCTTGCCGATCAGCTTCTGGGCCTTTTCCGTGGCGGTGGCGCCGTAGTTGCGGGTCACCGTCACTTCCACCCCGTCGGGGATGACGCTGCCCTTCAGGCTCTCGGCCCGGGCGATGACCGCATCGGCCACGTCGGCGGCATTGACCCCGGGCTTCTTGGAAATGGCCAGGGTCACCGCCGGGTAGGTGCCGTCCGGGGAGGCATTGTCTTTCACGTCGATGCCCCGCTGTTCGGCTGCCGGGCCGGTGCCGAACCAGACGTAGCGCTTGGGCTGGTCCGGGCCGTCTTCCACCTGGGCCACGTCGGAGACGAATACCGGCTTGCGGGAATTGCCCTCCACCCGCACCGCCACCACCAGGTCCCGCACATCCTTGGCGTTCTCGATGTAGGTGCCGGTGTGCACCAGCATTTCCTTGTTGCCTTCCACCAGGCGGCCCGAGGGCTGCTCGTTGTTGGCGATCTGCAGGGCGTCGCGGATGTCCTGGGCGGTGACGCCGTAGGCGTTCATGCGCTCGGCGTCCATGGCGACGCGGATGACGTGGTCCGGCCCGCCCAGGGTGGTCACGTCCCGGGTGCCTTCCAGGTGCTTGAACTCGATTTCCGCCGAACGGGCGATCTGCTGCAGCTCATAGGCCGAGCGGACCGGGTCCTTGGTCCAGAAGGTGAGGGAAACGATGGGCACGTCGTCGATGCCCTTGGGCTTGACCACGGGCTGGCCCACCCCCAGGTTGGCCGGCAGCCAGTCCTGGTTGGAATGGAGGGTGTCGTAGAGGCGCACCAGGGCGTCCTGGTTCTTCACCCCCACCTTGAACTGCACGGTGATCACCGCCATGCCCGGCCGGGACACGGAAAAGACGTGATCCACCCCGCTCATGCGTGCGAACACCTGCTCGCCGGGGGTGGCGATGAGGTTTTCCACGTCCTTGCTCGACGCCCCCGGGAACGGCACCAGGATATTGGCCATGGTGACGTCGATCTGGGGCTCCTCCTCCCGGGGCGTCACCAGGACGGCGAATAGCCCGAGGAGAAAGAGCACCAGAGCGAGCAGGGGCGTCATGGGCGACGCCTGGAAGGTGTTGGCGATGCGGCCGGAAATTCCCATAAGCGGTTCCAGAGAAACGGAGTTTCTCTATTTGCCTTTCAGTTTCATGATGCCCAGGGCCTCCATGACGATCTTTTCATAGACCGGCTCGGTGGCCCCCGTTTTCATCTTGCGCAGGAAGTACTTCTCGAAAGCCACCTTGGCCAGATGCACCCACTTGCCCTCGGAGAACCAGCTGACGTTGCGCGGCGGGATCTGGGGCAGGGCCACGAAGGCGGCGCCGGAGTCGCCGAAATCGGCCAGGCAGACCGCATTCCAGGTGGCCTTCTCGGTGGGTTCGCGCCCGTCCAGCACGGCGCGGATGTTCTTGGCCGTGGCAGTGACCATGGATTCGATCATGTAGCCGGTCTTGGGCGTACCGGTAGGCACCGGGGTGGCTTCCACCGGCGGAATGGCGACGCACACGCCGACGGCGAAGATGTTGGGATAGCGGGGATTGCGCTGGTGCTGGTCGATCAGCACGAAACCCCGGGGATTGGTCAGGCCCTCGATACCGAACACCGCATCGACGCCCTTGAAGGCGGGCAGCATCATGGAGTACTTGAAGGGCAGCTCATGTTCCTTCTTTGGCTTGCCCTCCTCGTCGTGCTCGGTGACGAACATCTTGCCCGCTTCCACCTTGCTCACCTTGGCGTTGCAGATCCACTTGATGTGGCGCTGGCGGAACATGGATTCGATCATGCCCTTGGAGTCGCCGACGCCGCCCAGGCCCAGGTGACCGATGTAGGGCTCGGAGGTGACGAAGGTCATGGGCACCTGGTCCCGGATCTTGCGCTTCCGCAGGTCCGTTTCCATGATGAAGGCGTACTCGTAGGCCGGGCCGAAGCAGGATGCGCCCTGCACCGCGCCCACAACCACCGGGCCGGGGTCGGCGACAAACTGTTTCCAGTGCTCGGAGGCCGTCTGGGCATGGTCCACGTGGCAGATGGACTGGGTATGGCCCTGGGGCCCCAGGCCCTCGATTTCATCGAAGGCCAGCTTGGGACCAGTGGCAACGATGAGGAAGTCGTAGTCCAGGGTCCGGCCATCCTCCAGCTCCAGCTGGTTCTTGTCCGGATGGACGCGGCGGGCGCCGGACTGGACGAAATCGATGCCCTTCTTGCGCAGCAGGGGTTCCAGCTCCAGTTCGATGTCCGTCCGCTGGCGCCAGTCCACCGCGACCCAGGGGTTGGAGGGAACGAAATGGAAGCGGGCCTGGTTGGATACGACGGTGAGCTTGTCGCCGTTTCTCAGCAGCTCCCGCATTTCGTAGGCCATGGGCATGCCGCCCAGACCTGCGCCGATGATGATGATGTGCGCCATGGTGTCTCCTCCTGGTGCGTGGTGGGTAGAGCGGTCTTCTGCCGCCTCATCGAAAATTCGCCGCCCGTTTTGGGGCGGTCACGTATTACTTGGGCGCGGCCTGTTTCAGGGCGATGCCGCCCTTCACCGGGTCGAGAATGATGGTTTCGCCAGCCTTGAGGCCCGCCAGAACTTCGATTTCACCGTCGCCCACCGCCTCGCCCAGGCGCAGCTGGCGCAGCTTCAGGCTGCCAGCCTCCTGAACATAGACCGCCGCCACCTCGCCGCGACGCACCACGGCGCCGGCCGGCACGGTGAGCTTGACCGCCTTGCCGACGACGAAGTGAGCCCGGGCCGCCATGCCCGGCACCACATCCTTCAGCTCCGCCGGCAGATTGACGCGCAACTGGGCGGTATGGGTCGAGGCATCGGCGGCGGGCAGCAACTGCACCGAGGCGCTCTCCACCCGCTTGCCCAGTTCGGGAAACTCCACCTGGGCCGACTTCACCTGACGCAACTGGGACAGGCGGTACTGGGGCACATCCACCGTCACCCGCAGACCGGCCGGGTCATAAACCGTCACCAGGGGACGCCCGAGGGCCGCCATCTCTCCCAATTCAGTCAGGCGCTTGGCCACCAGGCCGGTAAGGGGCGAGGTGATGGTGCCCCGGCTCTGGCCGGCACCGGCACCGGCAGCCCCCGCCTGGGCGGCGTCCAGGTCGGCCTTGGCCTTGTCCAGGGCGGCCTGGCTGAGGAAATTCTGCTGCCGCAGGCTGCGGGTGCGCTCGTAGTTGGCCCGGGCATTGATCAGGGTGGCCTGGGCGGCAGCATTGGCCTCCGCCGCCTCCTGCACGTCGAGGCGCATCAGCACCTCGCCCTTTTTCACCGCCTGGCCCGCATCCACCCGCATGTCCACCACCCGGCCGGCCACCTGGGCGGCCACGGTGGCCTGATGCAAGGCCTCCACCACGCCCTCGGCCGGCAAGGTCAGGGACACCTCCCGGGGCTGCACCACGCGGCTAGGCAGGGCAGCGGCGGCGCCAGAAGGAGTGCTGGAAGAAGCCGACTCGCCAGCCACCACGGCGGTGGCCGAGCACAGGGCAAGCAGCAGGAGGGGGAGGCGTGAGGTTTTCATGTATATAAGAATATACTGATATTTAGCCCGGCTCAAGGTCACTGCTGAGCAAAATATTACTCCCGAGTGCCTTCCGGAACCACACGGCATGGGCCGGGGGAAGGCCATAGGGACGATGCGGTGGCGGATCGACCCCAGGTCGGCCGCCACCAATGCAAGCAACGCCGAATGGGCAGGCGCCATGAAGCACAGGGTGGCCAAGGATGCCGCCCCTACCCAAGGCCGGGCAAAGGATCGACAATGACCCTATCCCCCAAGCATGACGAACCAGCATGACCCAAGCCCCCCCAGCCTCCCCCGCCACCGCCACACCCTCCTGGCACCACCTGGAGAGCCAAGCCGTGGCCCGGGAGCAGGACATCGATATCGAGCAGGGCCTGTCGGAAGCCGAGGTCGGCAGCCGGCGCCAGCGCTTCGGCCCGAACCGCCTGACGCCCAAGCCGGGCAAGGGCCCCCTGCTGCGCTTTGTCCTGCAATTCGCCCAGCCCCTGGTGCTAATGCTGCTCCTGGCCGGGGCGGTGACCGCCTTCCTCGGCGAATGGGTGGATGCGGGGGTAATCTTCGGCGTCACCCTGATGAATGCCATCGTCGGCTTCATCCAGGAAGGCAAGGCGGAAAGCGCCCTGGCGGCCCTGGCCCGGAGCGTCGCCAGCGAGGTGACGGTGCTGCGCCAGGGCGGCAAGCAGCGCCTGGAAGCCCACGCTTTGGTCCCCGGCGACGTGGTGCTGCTGGCCGCCGGCGACAAGGTGCCGGCGGACCTGCGCCTGTTCCGGGCCAAGGAGCTGCGGGCCATGGAAGCGGCCCTTACCGGCGAATCCACCGCCTGCGACAAGCACTGCCATGCCCTGCCGGCCGACACCTTGCTGGCGGACCGGGGCAACATGGCCTACGCCGGCACCATGATCGTCGGCGGCCAGGGCGCCGGCATCACCATCGCCACCGGCGACGCCACGGAAACCGGCCGCATCTCCCGTCTCCTTAGCCAGACCCCGGATCTGAGCACGCCCCTGACGCGCAAGCTGGCCGTCTTCTCCAACTGGCTGCTGATCGCCATCAGTGCCCTGGCCGCCCTCACCTTCGCCATCGGCCTGCTGCGGGGCGAATCGGCCTTCGACATGTTCATGGCGGCGGTCGCCCTGGCCGTGGGCGCCATTCCCGAGGGCCTGCCGGCGGCCATGACCATCACCCTGGCCATCGGCGTCTCGCGCATGGCCAAGCGCCGGGCCATCGTGCGCAAGCTGCCGGCGGTGGAGACCCTGGGCAGTACCACGGTGATCTGTTCGGACAAGACCGGCACCCTGACGGAAAACCAGATGACGGTGCGGGAAATCCTCGCCGGCGGCGTGCGCTACCCGGTCAGCGGCAGCGGCTACGCGCCCAGCGGCAGCATCGGCGGCCACCCTGCCGGAGGCGATGGGCCGCCCCTCGAAGCGGCCCTGCGGGAATGCCTGGTGGCCGGCGCCCTGTGCAACGACGCCGGCCTGCGCCAGGTCGGCCGGAGCTGGGAGATCAGCGGCGATCCGACGGAAGCGGCCCTGCTGGTGGCCGCCCGCAAGGCTGGCCTGGACGAGCACACCCTGGCCGCCCTCTTTCCCCGGGAGGATGAACTGCCCTTCGACTCGGGCCGGCAATACATGGCCACCCTGCACCCGGTGGAAGGCCAGGCCACGGTCTATCTCAAGGGCGCCCTGGAGCGCCTGCTACCGCGCTGCGACCGGCAGTGGCAGGCGGGGGGCCAGGTACTACCCCTGGAGGCCGCGGCCCGTAACGACATCGAACGCCAGGCCCGGGACATGGCCTGCCAGGGCCTGCGCATCCTGGCCCTGGCCCGGTGCCCCTTGGCTCCGGAACAAACCTTGGACGATGAGACCCTGCACGGGCTGGAATTCCTCGGCCTGGTCGGCATGATGGATCCGCCCCGGCCCCAGGCCATCGCCGCGGTGAAGGCCTGCCACGGGGCGGGCATCACGGTGAAGATGATCACCGGCGACCACGCCGCCACCGCCCTGGCCATCGCCCGCCAGATCGGCATCGTCCACGACCAGGAACGAGCACTCAACGGCGCCGAACTGGCCGCCCTGGACGAGGCGGAACTGGCCCAGGCGGCAGCCCGGGTCAATGTCTTCGCCCGGGTCGAGCCGGAACAGAAGCTACGCCTGGTGCGGGCCCTCCAGGCCCAGGGCCAGGTGGTGGCCATGACCGGCGACGGGGTGAACGATGCCCCAGCGCTGAAGCAAGCGGATATCGGCATCGCCATGGGCATCACCGGCACCGAGGTGGCCAAGGAAGCCGCCGCCATGGTACTCACCGACGACAACTTCGCCAGCATCGAGGCGGCGGTGGAGGAAGGCCGGGGGGTGTTCGACAACCTGGTGAAGTTCATCACCTGGACCCTGCCCACCAACTTCGGCGAGGGCCTGGTGATCGTCGCTGCCATCGTCTTCGGCGCCACCCTGCCCATCACGCCCCTGCAGATTCTCTGGATCAACATGACCACGGCGGTGTTCCTCGGCCTGATGCTGGCCTTCGAGCCCATCGAGAAGGGCATCATGGCCCGCCCGCCCCGGGCCCCGGCGACCCCTTTGCTGGATCGGCCTCTGGTGGGACGCATCCTGCTCGTCAGCCTGCTGCTCCTGGCCGGCGCCTACGGCCTGTTCCTGCGAGAGCTGGCCCAGGGCCACAGCCTGGCGGAAGCCCGCACCGTGGCAGTCAATGTGTTCGTGCTGGTGGAGACGGTCTATCTGTTCAACTGCCGCTCCCTCTCCCGTTCCTTCGTGGCGGCCGGCCTCTTTTCCAACCCCTGGGTGTGGTGGGGCAGCGCCATCATGATCGGGCTGCAACTGCTGCTGACCTACGTGCCATTGATGAACCGGCTCTTCGCCACCGCACCCATCGGCATCGCCGAATGGAGCGAAATCATTGTTTTTTCTCTACTCTGCGGCCTGGTGATCAGCGGCGAGAAGCGCTTACGGCAAAGCCCCCTTCCCCGCCGCTAGCGCGTAGGGAACTTGCCGGAATTGATTGGGCTCTCATTCAAAGTAAGCTGCCGACTTCACCGCGTCCGGCTGCAACATCGCTGCCACAGCAGAGTCAGCTGACCCTGCTTCCCGGGACCGCCCTGATCGGTGTCCCCCTCGCTGTCGCGACCTTGGCTGTACGCGAACCATTGCCTTCCTTCTCGAAAATCAGCGGCTCGGGCCTCCCATGACGGAGTGACACACTGCCTGAGCCGGGGCTCCGTGGGAGTCTTTACCTGGACGGAAACATGGCCTTCTCCACGCTCACCTTCCTCCCCCCCTTGCCGCCAGCCATCGAACCCACGACCCTGTTCGCCGGCCTGTTACTGGCCGGGTTGCTGGGAGGGGAACTGGCCCACAAGCTGAAGTTGCCCCGCCTGCTCGGCTGGATACTCACCGGTCTGCTCCTGGGCCAGGTCGGCCCCCAGCTTTCGCCGCGCTTGTCCCTGGAGCCCCTGCTGGGGGAAACCCGGCTCTTCTTCGACATCGCCGTGGGCCTCATCCTCTTTGACCTGGGGCGGCGCCTCGACCTGTCCTGGCTGCAACGGGACCGGGCCCTGCTGGCCGCATCCCTGCTCGAATCGGGCTTGGCCTTCGCGGCCATGGCCGGCGTGCTCAGCCTGTTCAATTTCACCCCGCTGGAAGCCGGCCTGGCGGCAGGCATCGGCCTATCCACCTCGCCAGCGGTGGTGCTGCTGGTGGTGCGGGAGGCCCGGGCCGAGGGTCAGGTCACCGAGCGCTGCCTGGCCCTGGTAGCGATCAACACCTTGCTGGCCTTCCTCACCGCCACCACCCTGCTGTCGGTCGCCCACACCGAACACAACGCCCCCTGGCGCACTGCCCTGCTGCACCCCCTCTACCTGCTCCTGGGATCGTTGCTGCTGGGTGCCCTGGCCGCCCGCCTGGTGCTGTGGGGCGCCCGGCTGCTGGGCAAGGGCCCCGACGCCAAGTTCGCCCAGTTCATCCTCCTCGCCGGCATGCTCCTGGCGGCCGTGGGCCTGGCCCATGCCCTGCACCTGTCGGTGTTCCTCGCCCTGCTGGTGTTCGGCCTGGCCAGCCGCCAATGGGACCACCGCTATGCCCTGCTCAGCGTGGACCTGGGCGGGGCGGCCCAGCTTTTCTATATCGTCCTCTTCGTCCTCACCGGCGCCAGCCTGCCCCTGTCGGCCGTAGCCGCAGCCGGGGTGCCGGCCTTCGCCTATGTGGCGGCCCGGGGCCTGGGCAAGGCCGCCGGGGTGATGCTGACGGTGCCCTTTTCCCGCATCGGCTGGCGCCAGCACGGCTGGCTGTCCCTGGCCCTGTTGCCCATGTCCGGCATGGCCATCGCCCTGGTGCATGACCTCACCAGCCTCTATCCCCAGTTCGGCGAGCGCCTGGGCAACCTGGTACTGGCGGCGGTAGTGCTGCTGGAGCTGCTGGGCCCCCTGGCGGTGCACGTCGCCCTGCACCGGGCCGGCGAGGCCCGGCCGGAAGAACGCGCGGAGGGAGGCAGCCATGCTTGATTTCAAACGCGTCAGCCCCTACACCATCGGCGTGGAACTGGAGCTGCAGGTGGTCAATCCCCTGACCCAGGACCTGGCCCGGGGTGCCCCAGACCTGCTGCGGGCGTTGGCGAAGGTGGATCACCCGGGGGAGATCAAGCCCGAGATCACCGAGAGCATGATCGAACTCAACTCCAGCCCCCACGCCCGCCACGACACCCTGCTGGCCGAACTGCACGCCATGCGCGATGCCGTGGTGCACACCGCGGGGAACCTCAACCTGGCGATTTGTGGCGGCGGCACCCACCCCTTCCACCGCTGGCACGACCGGCGCATCTACCCCACCGAGCGCTTCCAGCAGCTTTCCAGTCTCTACGGCTACCTGGCAAAGCAGTTCACCGTCTTCGGCCAGCACGTCCATGTGGCCTGCGAGTCCGGCGATGACGCGGTGTACCTGACCCACCAGCTGTCCCGCTACATTCCCCACTTCATCGCCCTGTCCGCGGCCTCGCCCTTCTCCCAGGGGGAGGACACCGCCTTCGAAACCTCACGCCTGCACGCCGTCTCCGCCTTCCCCCTGTCCGGCCACATGCCGCCGGTGGCCAGCTGGGCCGAGTTCGAGGCCTACTTCGCCAAGATGCTGGGCTACGGCATCATCGGCAGCATCAAGGATTTCTACTGGGACATCCGCCCCAAGCCCGAATACGGCACGGTGGAGCTGCGCATCTGCGACACCCCCCTGGAGGTGGACACCGCCGCCGCCCTGGCCGCCCTGGTCCAGGCCCTGGCGTTCTGGCTCCTGGTGGAACGGCCCCACCCTGCCGACGAGGTGGAGGAAGGCCTGTACTTGGTCTATGGCTACAACCGTTTCCAGGCCACCCGCTTCGGCTTCGAAGCCACCCTGGTGGATCCCCGCAGCCAGCACAGCCGGACGCTGCGGGACGACCTGCTCATCACCCTGGAGCAGCTGCGCCCCTACGCCGACGTCCTCGGCAGCCGCGCTCCCCTGGCCCAGCTCGAGGCCATGGCGAAAAACGGCGCCAACGGCAGTGCCTGGCTGCGGGCCCGGCGCGAGGCCAGCGGCGCCCTGGAGGATGTGGTTCGCGGCTCGACCCAGTGCTGGGCCGGGCAGTAACGCCGGGTAGTCAATTTTCAAGGAGGGTTCCATGGCCAAGCGCACCGTCAAGATCGGCATTTCCGCCCGCCTCTACCACCCCCGACCGGAAAGCGTCGGTTTGCTGGGCAAGACCCTGCAATACCTGGAGCAGTCCGTCGCCCACTGGGTCATGTCCCGGGACGTGCTGGTGTTCATGGTGCCTTCCATCATCCAGGACAGTCCCATGCAGCGCAGCAACATGCGCCTGGCCGACTACGTGGGCGCCCTGGACGGGCTGGTGCTGCAGGGCGGCACCGACCTCTCCCCCTTAAGCTACGGCGAGGACCCCCTCTCCCCGGACTGGGCCGGCGACCGGGTGCGGGATGCCTACGAGATGGAGCTGCTGCACGAGTTCATGGAGGCGGGAAAACCGGTGTTCGGCATCTGCCGCGGCCTGCAACTGATCAACGTGGCCCTGGGCGGCAGCCTGCACCAGGACATTCCGAGCCTCATCCCCGGCGCCCAGGCCCACGAGGCGCCGGAGTACGACCACCACAGCCACCCGGTGCAATT
>DATEZY010000168.1:0-53213 GCA_035255085.1 Azospira sp.
GAGCGGGAGCTTAAGGCTGGTTTGGCTGAGGTTATCAAATACGGCCTGATTCGGGATCTGCCTTTTCTAGAGTGGCTTGAGGCCAACTTGCCTCGCTTGCTGGAGCGGGATGTGGAGGCGTTGGCCTACGCCGTGTATCGCTCCTGCCAGAACAAGGCGGAAGTGGTGGCCCGGGATGAGCGCGAAAGCGGCGAGCGTGCCCTCCTGAACCTGGGTCATACTTTTGGCCATGCCATCGAAACCGGCTTGGGCTATGGTCAGTGGCTCCACGGTGAGGCGGTGGCCGCAGGTACCCTGATGGCCGCGGAGTTGTCCGCCGATCTGGGCTGGATTAGTGCGGCGGATGTGGCGCGGGTGGAGCGATTGTTCATTGCCGCCGGTCTGCCGGTCACGGGGCCCGATCTTGGCGTGGGCCAGTACCTGGAGTTGATGCGCCACGACAAAAAGGTGGATGATGGCAAGTTGCGCCTGGTCCTCTTCCAGGCCGTTGGCCAGGCCGTGCTTAGTGACGTGGCGAACGACGCGCAAATTGAAGTGGCCATCGGTCGCCGTCTGAATAAGTGACCAAACGCCGTCGTGTGCCATGGCTCATTTGCTGGCAGTGGGACTGGGCAGGCAGCGTTGGTTTGGCGTTCTTGCCTTAAAGCTGGAGTTGTTTGGTCGCGAAGGCGGTGTTTGCTGCTCTGTAGCGGCATCTTGAAGTGCGCGGGTTTTCGCGCTATATTTCGCAGTTGCCCTTTGATTTAGCAATGAAAAAAAGCCGGTGCCAGTGCACCGGCTTTTTTGCCGTCGCACGATTGATGCGATTGGCATTTTTGACGAGGACTTTAGCGTGATCGATAGTGTTGTCCCTGGTGGGGCTGTCCCCGGGCGGCAGGGCCTTTATGACCCGGCCAACGAGAAGGATGCATGCGGCGTCGGCTTCGTGGCCCACATCAAGAATCAGAAGAGTCACGCGATCGTCGAGCAGGGTCTGCAGATCCTGAAAAACCTCGACCATCGTGGTGCGACTGGTTACGATCCCCTGCTGGGTGACGGTGCAGGCATTCTGCTGCAAATGCCTGATGCCTTCCTGCGCGCCGAGGCTGCCAAGCTGGGCATCAAGCTGCCCAAGGAAGGCGAGTACGCCTGCGGTATCGTTTTCCTGCCCCAGTCCTCCAATGGTCGTGCCGCTGCCGAATCTGCCGTGGCCCGTATCGTGCACGAAGAAGGTCAAACCTTCCTCGGCTGGCGCGATGTGCCCCGGGACAATGCCGGCCTGGCTGCCGCTGCCCGCGAAATCGAGCCGGTCATGCGCCAGGTGTTCATCGCCAAGGGCGAGAACGTTGGCGACCAGGATGCCTTCGAGCGCAAGCTGTTTGTCATCCGCAAGCGGGTCGAGCATGCCGTGCGCAAGCTGAAGCTGGACGACGGCAAGCAGTTCTACATTCCGTCCCTGTCTTCCCGCACCATCAACTACAAGGGCATGCTGTTGGCTCACCAGGTGGGCGAGTACTACCTGGACCTGCAGGACGAGCGCCTCGTTTCCGCCCTGGCCCTGGTGCACCAGCGCTTCTCCACCAACACCTTCCCCACCTGGGATCTGGCCCATCCCTTCCGCATGATTGCCCACAACGGTGAAATCAACACCGTGCGCGGCAACGTGAACTGGATGAAGGCTCGCCAGAAGGCCATGTCCTCCAAGTGGCTGAAGGAAGACCTGGACAAGCTGTGGCCCCTGATTGTGGATGGTCAGTCCGACTCAGCCTGTTTCGACAACGCGCTGGAACTGCTGGTCATGGGCGGTTACTCCATGGCCCAGGCCATGATGATGCTGATCCCCGAAGCCTGGGCCGGCAATCCCCTCATGGACGAAGAGCGTCGCGCCTTCTACGAATACCACGCCGCCCTGATGGAACCCTGGGACGGCCCCGCAGCCGTGGCCTTCACCGACGGCCGCCAGATCGGCGCCACCCTGGACCGTAACGGCCTGCGTCCCGCCCGCTATCTGGTGACCGAGGACGACCTGGTGCTGATGGCCTCCGAAATGGGGGTCCTGACTTTCCCGCAAGAGAAGATCGTCAAGAAGTGGCGACTGCAGCCTGGCAAGATGTTCCTCATCGACATGGAACAGGGTCGCATCATCGACGATGCGGAGCTGAAGAAATCCCTCTCCAGCGCCAAGCCTTACGCCCAATGGATCGAGCAGTCCCGCTACTTCCTCGGCGACCTGCCGGAAGCCGGCAGCGAAGCCCCCAAGGCAGACGTGCCCCTGCTCGACCAGCAGCAGGCCTTCGGCTTCACCCAGGAAGATGTGAAGTTCATCCTGCAGCCCATGGCTGCCCAGGGTGAAGAAGCCACCGGCTCCATGGGTAACGACAGCCCCCTGACCGTCCTTTCCAACAAGGAAAAGCCGCTCTACAACTACTTCAAGCAGCTGTTCGCCCAGGTGACCAACCCGCCGATCGACCCCATCCGGGAAGAGATCGTCATGTCCCTGACCAGCTTCATCGGTCCCAAGCCGAACCTGCTGGGCGTGGATGAAACCAACCCGCCCCTGCGTCTGGAAGTGCACCAGCCGGTGTTGACCAACGCCGATCTGGCCAAGCTGCGCGCCATCGACCGTTCCACCTCGGGCCGATACAAGTCCCTGGTGCTGGACATCACCTGGCCTGCCGCCGAAGGTGCTGCCGGCTGTGAGAAGGCCCTGGAGGCCGTCTGTGCTGCCGCCGAGAAGAGCGTGGCCGACGGCTACAACGTGCTGATCCTGTCAGACCGCGGCGTCTGCGCCGAAAAGGCTCCGATCCCCGCATTGCTGGCCACTTCCGCAGTGCATCACCACTTGGTGAAGAAGGGCCTGCGCACTTCTACCGGCCTGGTCGTGGATACCGGTTCCGCCAAGGAAACCCACCACTTCGCCTTGCTCGCTGGTTATGGCGCCGAAGCCGTGTGCCCGTGGCTGACCATGGATACCCTGGCCGAGATCGCCGGCAACCTGCCGGGCAACGTCACCGCCTACGATGCCCAGAAGCGCTTCATCAAGGCCGTTAACAAGGGTCTGAACAAGGTCATGTCCAAGATGGGCATTTCCACCTACCAGTCCTACTGTGGCGCCCAGATCTTCGAGGCCATCGGCCTCTCTTCCGAGCTGGTGAAGAAGTACTTCGCCGGCACCGCCACCCAGGTGGAAGGTATCGGCGCCCTGCAGGTGGCCGAGGAAGCACTGCGCGTGCATCGTGCCGCTTTCAGCAGCGACCCCGTGCTGGCCGACACCCTGGAGACCGGTGGCGAATACGCCTTCCGTATCCGCGGTGAAGACCACATGTGGACCCCGGATGCCATCGCCAAGCTGCAGCACTCCACCCGCTCCGGCAAGATGGACACCTACAAGGAATACGCCAAGATCATCAACGACCAGTCCAAGCGTCATCTGACGCTGCGCGGTCTGTTCGAGATCAAGGCGGCCGGCGCCCCGGTGCCCCTGGATGAAGTTGAGCCCGCCAAGGAAATCGTCAAGCGCTTCGCTACCGGCGCCATGTCCCTGGGCTCCATCTCCACCGAGGCCCACACCACCCTCTCCGTGGCGATGAACCGCATCGGCGGCAAGTCCAATACCGGTGAAGGCGGCGAGGATGCCAACCGCTTCAAGCCGGTGAAGGCTGGTGCCAAGCTGTCCGAGATCATCGGTGCCGGCCGTATCGCCCGTGACCTGGAACTGAAGGAAGGCGACTCACTGCGTTCCGCCATCAAGCAGGTGGCCTCCGGCCGTTTCGGCGTCACCGCCGAATACCTGGCCAATGCAGACCAGATCCAGATCAAGATGGCCCAGGGCGCCAAGCCCGGTGAAGGCGGCCAGCTGCCCGGCCACAAGGTCTCCGAGTACATCGGCGCCCTGCGTCACTCCGTGCCCGGCGTTGGCCTGATTTCTCCCCCGCCGCACCACGACATTTATTCCATCGAAGATTTGGCCCAGCTGATCCACGATCTGAAGAACGTGAATCCGATAGCCTCCATCTCGGTGAAGCTGGTGTCCGAAGTGGGCGTGGGCACCGTGGCTGCCGGCGTGTCCAAGGCCAAGGCCGACCACCTGGTGATCGCCGGCCATGACGGCGGTACCGGCGCTTCCCCCCTGTCTTCCATCAAGCACGCCGGCACCCCCTGGGAACTCGGCCTGGCCGAAACCCAGCAGACCCTGGTGCTGAACCGCCTGCGTGGCCGTATCCGCGTCCAGGTGGACGGCCAGATGAAGACCGGTCGCGACGTGGTCATCGGCGCCCTGCTGGGTGCCGACGAGTTCGGCTTCGCCACCGCTCCCCTGGTGGTGGAAGGCTGCATCATGATGCGCAAGTGCCACCTCAACACCTGCCCGGTGGGTGTGGCCACCCAGGACCCGACCCTGCGGGCCAAGTTCTCCGGCCAGCCGGAGCACGTGGTGAACTACTTCTTCTTCGTTGCCGAAGAGGTGCGGGAACTGATGGCCTCCATGGGCATCCGCAAGCTGGACGACCTGATCGGCCGTGCCGATCTGCTCGACATGCGCGCCGGTGTGGAACACTGGAAGGCCTGCGGCCTGGACTACTCCAAGATCTTCTACATGCCGCCCGTTGGCGGCGATGTGGCCCGTCTGCATTGCGAGACCCAGGACCACAATCTTGTGAAGGCCCTGGATCACACCCTGATCGCCCAGGCCAAGCCGGCTTTGGAAAAGGGCGAGAAGGTGGTCATCAACGCCGAGATCAAGAACGTGAACCGCACCGCCGGCGCCATGCTGGCGGGTGAAGTGGCCAAGCGTTACGGCCACGCCGGTCTGCCGGACGACACCATCCACGTGAACCTGACCGGCACTGCCGGCCAGAGTTTTGGCGCCTTCCTGGCCAAGGGCGTGACCTTCGAACTGACTGGCGAAGGCAACGACTACGTGGGTAAGGGTCTCTCCGGTGGTCGCATCGTCATCAAGGCCCCCAAGGCTTTCCGCGGCAATACCGCCGAGAACATCATCGTCGGCAACACCGTGCTCTACGGTGCCATCGAAGGTGAAGTGTTCTTCAACGGTGTCGGCGGCGAACGCTTCTGCGTGCGCAACTCCGGCGCTACCGCGGTGGTGGAAGGCGTGGGCGACCACGGTTGCGAATACATGACTGGCGGCACCGTCGTGGTGCTGGGCCAGACCGGCCGCAACTTCGCTGCCGGCATGTCCGGCGGCGTGGCCTACGTTCTGGACGAGGATGGCACCTTCGAATCCCGCTGCAACCTGGCCCAGGTGGCCCTGGAAGCGGTGCCGGAAGAAGAGGAAGCCGCCGAGGAAATGGTCGAGTTCGGCGAAGTCACCAGCCACGGCAAGGTGGATATTCGCCACCTGGCCATGGCCGACGAAGCCCTGCTCAAGGGCCTGGTGCAACGCCATCTGGAAATGACCGGCTCCAGCCGTGCCAAGACCATTCTGGAGAACTGGGCCAGCTATCGTTGCAAGTTCGTCAAGGTCATGCCGAACGAGTACCGCCGCGCGCTGGCGGAACTCGCTGCCAAGAACAGCAAGCAGAAGGAGGCCGCATAAAATGGGCAAGCCTACCGGTTTCATGGAGTTTCAACGGCTTTCCGAAGGCTATCAGCCTGTTGAAGCACGTCTGAAGCACTACAAGGAGTTTGTCGGCCACCTGTCCGACGAGGATGCCAAGATTCAGGGCGCACGCTGCATGGATTGCGGCATCCCGTTCTGCAATAACGGCTGTCCGGTGAACAACATCATTCCTGACTGGAATGATCTGGTTTATCGCGGCAAGTGGGAAGAGGCGATTGCAGTCCTGCATTCGACCAACAATTTCCCCGAGTTTACCGGTCGCATCTGTCCGGCGCCCTGCGAAGCGGCGTGTACCCTGGGCATCAACGAAGCGCCCGTGGGCATCAAGTCCATCGAGCACGCCATCATCGACAAGGCCTGGGAAAGCGGCTGGGTCAAGCCCCAGCCCGCCCAGGTCAAGACCGGCAAGAAGGTTGCCATCGTCGGCGGTGGTCCCGCCGGCCTGGCGGCAGCCCAGCAACTGGCTCGAGCTGGCCACGACGTGACCGTGTTCGAGAAGAACGACCGGGTCGGCGGCCTGCTGCGCTATGGCATCCCCGACTTCAAGCTGGAGAAGGGCCTGATCGACCGCCGCATGGAACAGATGCAGGCCGAGGGCGTGACCTTCCGCACCAAGACCATCGTCGGCACCAAGACCCTGCCGGCCGGCATCGTCAATGACGCCACCACCGTGGTTTCTGCCGAGCAGCTCAGCAAGGACTTTGACGCCGTGGTGCTCACCGGCGGTTCCGAAGTGCCCCGCGACCTGCCCGTGCCGGGGCGTGAACTGAAGGGCGTGCATTACGCCCTGGAGTTCCTGATCCCGCAGAACAAGGAAGTGGCCGGCGACGGCAAGAACCCCATCCGTGCCGATGGCAAGCACGTTGTCGTCATCGGTGGCGGCGATACCGGCTCTGACTGCGTCGGTACCTCCAACCGACATGGCGCGGCGTCCATCACCCAGTTCGAAGTGATGCCCAAGCCTCCGGTGGAAGAGAACAAGGCCCTGACCTGGCCCTACTGGCCGCTCAAGTTGCGCACCTCGTCCTCCCATGACGAAGGCTGCAGCCGCGACTTTGCCGTGTCCACCAAGGAATTGATCGGTGACGGCAACGGCAACGTCAAGGCCCTGAAGGCCGTGCGCGTCGAATGGAATGACGGCAAAATGGCGGAAGTGGCCGGTTCCGAGTTCGAGATTCCCGCCGACCTGGTTCTGCTGGCCATGGGCTTCACCAATCCGGTGGCTGGCCTGCTGGAAGCCTTCGGCGTCGAGAAGGACGGTCGCGGCAACGCCAAGGCTAGCACTGACGGTGCCGGCTGCTACGCCACCAACGTGCCCAAGGTCTTCGCTGCCGGCGACGTGCGCCGCGGCCAGTCCCTCGTTGTGTGGGCCATCCGTGAAGGCCGTCAGGCAGCTCGGGCGGTGGACGAGTTCCTCATGGGCGCTTCTGTGTTGCCCCGCTGAGGTGCTGAAGCCCATGCGTGCTATGAAAACCCCGCCAGCTGGCGGGGTTTTTCTTTGGCAGGGGGGCTCCCCTGTGGCATATTACGGCCTTCTCGGGATGGGAGGCCCTAGGCTATGGAATTGCAAACAGCTATGCAGGTAACGCAACCCCTTGGTGCCCTGGACGGGCATCTGCTGCTGCTTCTCGTCATCATGGTGGTGTCGGGTGTGCTGGGCGGTGCCGCCAATTTCTTCCTGCGCGACCGGATGATCAGTCCGGATGCCAAGGATTGGTTGAAATATCCGGTCCTTGGGGTCGTCGCGGCCCTGACGGTGCCCCTGTTCCTCAACATGATTTCCAGCAACCTGCTGGAAGGTACTCGCACCCGCCCGATCGACCTGTTCGTCTTCGCCGGCTTTTGCCTGATCTACGTAGTCGCGTCCCGCCGCTTGGTTGAGAATGTGGCCAACAAGCTCCTGGCCCAGCTGGACCAGGTGCGGGATGACGTGACCCAGCTCAAGGAGCGCAAGCCTGAGCTGCCAGTTCAGGAGGCGACGGAAGCGGTGGTGCGGGAAGTGCCGAAGGACCCCAAGGAAGCTCTTTCCTACAATGATGTGGAATTGCTGCGGGCGGTATCCGCAGAGAGCTACATCTACGGCAACCTGGCCGGCCTCGCCGACAAGACCGGCCTGGGGCGGGATCTGATCAGCCAGCGTCTGACGGTACTGAAAAACCTGGGTATTATCGAAACCCGCATCAGTGACAAGAATGTCCTGCACTGGTTTGTCTCCAACAAGGGCAAGCTGATGCTGGGTGAAATTCTTTCCGGCCAGGAAGAAAAAAAGAGCGCCTGAAATTGCCGCTAGCCGCCTTCGGGCGGCGATCCCTTTCCATTCTTTTTCATCTCCGCCAGTCCTCCTGGTTGTAGCCCTCTCCGTGGTACCGGAAATTTCCATGAATATCGTGATTCTCGCTGCCGGCCAGGGCAAGCGCATGCATTCCAACCTGCCCAAGGTGCTGCATCCTGTCGCCGGCAAACCCCTCGCCGCCCATGTGCTGGATACCGCCCGCAGCCTGGAACCCAGCCGCTTGTGCTTGGTAGTGGGCCATGGCGGTGAGGTTGTGCGCGCTGCCCTGGCGGCGCCGGATCTAGCCTGTGCTGTGCAAGAGCCCCAGTTGGGTACCGGCCACGCGGTACAGCAGGCCCTGCCGTCTCTGAGCGACGGTGCCACCACTCTGGTGCTGTACGGTGACGTACCCTTGATTCAGGCCACGACCCTGCGTCGTCTGCTGCAGGCGGCCGGTTCCGGGGTCGGGATACTGACGGTGGATTTGGTGGATCCCAAGGGTTATGGCCGCATCGTCCGCGATGCTGCCGGCGAGGTGGCGTGCATCGTCGAGGAAAAGGACGCGGATGCGGCCCAGCGCGCCATCCGCGAGGTCAATACGGGCATCATGGCCCTGCCCACGGCCAGGCTGGCCGGTTGGCTGAGCCGACTCTCCAACAACAATGCCCAGGGCGAGTACTACCTGACCGACCTGGTGGGACTGGCCGTGGCCGATGGCGTGCCGGTGCGCACGGCGCAGCCGGAAGGCGAGTGGGAAGTGGCCGGGGTAAACAGCAAGGTGCAACTGGCTGAACTGGAGCGCACCTACCAGCGCCATCTGGCCCATGCCTTGCTGGAACAGGGCGTGCGCCTGGCTGACCCGGCCCGCCTCGATGTCCGCGGCCAGCTGACCTGTGGCCGGGATGTGGCCATCGATGTAGGTTGCGTCTTCGAAGGTAAGGTGGTGCTGGAAGAGGCCGTGGACATCGGCCCCTACTGCGTCCTGAAGAACGTCACGATCAAGGCTGGCGCCCGTATTGCTGCCTTTAGCCACCTGGATGGGGCCCTGGTGGGACCCGACGCCATCGTCGGTCCCTTTGCTCGCCTGCGCCCGGGAACCGAGTTGGGGCCCGAGTCCCACGTTGGCAATTTTGTCGAATTGAAAAACAGCATTCTCGGTGCCGGCTCCAAGGCCAACCACCTGGCTTACGTGGGTGATGCCACCGTTGGCCAGCGGGTCAATATCGGTGCCGGCACCATCACCTGCAACTACGACGGCGCCAACAAATTCCGTACCATCATCGAGGACGATGCCTTCATCGGTTCCGATACCCAGTTGGTGGCACCGGTTACCGTGGGCCGGGGGGCTACCCTGGGCGCCGGCACCACCCTGACCAAGGACGCGCCGCCGGAGGCCCTCACCGTCTCCCGCGCCAAGCAGATCACCATTGCCGGCTGGAAGCGGCCGGTTAAGCAAAAGTAAGGAATTCCATGGACCTCTATTTCACCCTGTTCGTCCTCCTGGTAGCCCTGGCCGTGGCGGCTGGTGGCATGTTGTTGCTCGTTGGTTATATCGACACCGTGCCTATGTCCTTTGCCATGGGTTGGCGCTGGGCGGTGATCACCCTGGTGGTGCCGGTGCTGGGCCCCCTCTACTTCTGCTTCAAGCATTGGCAAGACTGTTCCAAAGCGGGTAAGCAGCTGATCGCCGGCGTGGTCTTGGTAGCTGTGGCCATCGGCGCCCTCTACGGTATTGGCCCCTGGTTTGCCGCCCGGGCCGTGGCCGGCGCGGCGGGAGCTTAAGCCATGTGCGGAATTGTCGCGGCAGCAGCTAGTAACAACATTGTCCCGGTCCTGCTCGAAGGCCTGCGCAAGCTCGAATACCGGGGCTACGACTCCGCCGGTTTGGCGGTCCTCAATGGTGGGCTTCAGCGTCTGCGCAGCATCGGCCGGGTGGCCGAGCTGACGACCCAGGCGGCGGAGGCGGATGCCCATGGCGAAACGGGTATCGCCCATACCCGCTGGGCGACCCACGGCGTTCCTTCCGAGCGCAATGCCCACCCCCATATTTCAGGCGGGTTGGCGGTGGTGCATAACGGCATTATCGAGAACTACGAGGCACTGCGTGGAGAGCTGGCTGGACTTGGTTACAGCTTCACTTCCGAGACCGATACGGAAACCATTGCCCACCTCATCCATCACACTCTGAAGTCCGAGCCGGACCTGTTCAAGGCGGTCTGCCGCACGGTGCAGCGCCTGCAAGGCGCCTACGCCATCGCCGTGATCAAGGAAGATGAACCCGGGCGGGTTGTCGTGGCACGGGAAGGCTCTCCCTTGCTGCTCGGTATCGGCGAGATGGGCAACTACGCCGCCTCGGATGCCTCGGCCCTGCTGCAGGTCACCCGTCGCATCGTTTATCTGGAAAACGGCGACGTGGCCGACCTGCGTCCCGGTTCCTGGTCCGTGGCCCGGCCCGACGCTACCCCGGTGGAGCGGCCTGTGGCCCTGTCCACCCTCTCTGCCGATGCGGTGGAGCTGGGGCGTTTCCGCCACTACATGCAGAAGGAAATATTCGAGCAGCCGGATGCCCTGGCCAATACCCTGGAAATGGTTGGCGGGGCCAAGAGCCTGCAGCCCGGCCTGTTCGGTGCCGAGGCCGAGAGCCTGCTGGGGGGGGCTTCCTCCGTCCTTATCCTGGCCTGCGGCACTTCCAGCCACGCCGGCATGGCGGCCCGCTACTGGATTGAAGCCATGGCCGGCCTGCCTTGTACGGTGGAGATCGCCAGCGAATACCGCTATCGGGAGTCCGTACCCCAGCCCGACCAGCTGGTGATCGCCATTTCCCAGTCCGGTGAAACCGCCGACACCCTGGCCGCCCTGCGCCATGCCAAGGCCCTGCGGCACCGCCGTACCCTTGCCCTGTGCAATGTGCCTGAATCGGCCATCGTGCGCGAATGCGCCCTGCGCTTCATTACCCGGGCAGGCCCGGAAATCGGCGTGGCCTCCACCAAAGCCTTCACCACCCAACTGGCGGCCCTGTTCCTGCTCACCCTGGTGCTGGCCAAACTCAAGGGACGACTCCCCTCCGAGGAAGAGTCAGCTCAACTCCATGCCCTGCGTCACCTACCCGCAGCGGTCACCCGAGCGCTGGAACTGGAACCCCAGATCAAGGCCTGGGCCGAGGGTTTTGCCCGTAAGCAGCATGCCCTTTTCCTGGGGCGGGGCATCCATTACCCCATCGCCCTGGAAGGCGCCCTGAAGCTCAAGGAAATTTCCTACATCCACGCCGAAGCCTATCCGGCGGGCGAGCTCAAGCACGGCCCCCTGGCCCTGGTGGACCGGGAAATGCCGGTGATCGCGGTGGCTCCTAACGATTCCTTGCTGGAAAAGCTCAAGTCCAACCTCCAGGAAGTAAAAGCCCGGGGTGGAGAACTCTACGTCTTTGCCGATGCCGATTCGGAAATCCGCGAATCCGAAGGGGTGCATATCCTGCGCTTGCCGGAGCATTACGGCCGTCTCTCCCCCATCTTGCACGTGGTGCCCCTGCAACTGCTTTCCTACCACGCGGCCCTGGTGAAGGGTACGGATGTGGATAAGCCGCGCAACCTGGCCAAATCCGTCACGGTGGAGTAAGCCCGAGGCGGAACATCGCCCGTGGGCGCTCGTCGTTGTGGGGGGGCAGGTGCCGTGCTAGATCTGGGGTAGTGGAGAACGGCTATTGGTGCTGGCGTTTGCTGGCAACCGTCCGGGGAAGTGTGTCCCCAGGTCGATTGGCCATCTGCTGGCGTTCCCGTACCAGCTTGGCGAAACCTTCGGCCGGAAGGGGGGGGCTGACGATGTAGCCTTGAATCACATCGCAGCCATTGTCGTGGAGAAAACTCAGCTGCTCCTCGGTTTCCACCCCTTCGGCGATGACCCGAAGTTTGAGACTGTGGGCCAAGGCGATGACGGCCCGGGAGATGGCGATGTCCTCCTCGTCGTGGGGCAGTCCGTCCACGAAGGATTTGTCGAGTTTCAGGGCGTCGATGGGGAAGCGCTTGAGATAGCTCAGGGACGAATAGCCGGTACCAAAATCGTCCACATCGATATTTACGACCCCCTTGGTGCGGATCTGCTTGAGCATGTCGGCTGCGTATTCCGGGTCGTGCATCAGCATGCTCTCGGTGACTTCCAGTTCCAGAAAGTCGGGATCCAACCGAGTTTCTTCGAGAATCCGGGCGATGGTGCCGGCCAGGTTGTTGCGCTGCAGTTGCCGTCCGGAAAGGTTAACGGCCACGCTCAAGGGTGGGACATCGGCGTCCTGCCAGGCGCGGATTTGGCTGCATACCGTTTTTAGCACCCATTCGCCCACTGGCTCGATCAGACCTGTTTCTTCCAGGATAGGAATGAAGGCTCCCGGGGAAACGAGCCCCCAGTCCGGATGCTTCCAGCGCAGCAGGGCCTCGGCGCCGATGATTGCATTGCTGCCCAGATCCACCTTGGGCTGGTAATAAACGACGAACTCCTCCCGCTCCAGGGCGCGGCGCAGGCCGCTTTCCATTTGCAGCCGACCGGCAGCCAGAGTGTTCATTTCGGGCGTGAAGAAGCGGTAGCCATTGCCGCCATCCTCCTTGGCCCGGTACATGGCGGTATCGGCGTTTTTGAGAAGATTCTCAAAGTTGTCGCTATCCGTGGGGTAGATGGTGACCCCAATGCTGGGGGTGACGAAGGCCTCCTGGCCCCGCAGCAGAATGGAGGGGGAAAGGGCTTCGACGATCTTGCCGGCAACGATGGCTGCCTCTTCCGGCTTGTTGATCTGCTCCAGAATGACGGTGAATTCGTCGCCGCCCAGGCGGGCTACCGTATCCTCTTCTCGCACGCATTGGCGCAAGCGCACCGACACTTCGCGCAACAGCAAATCTCCAGCATCGTGGCCCAGGGTGTCGTTGATGGTCTTGAAGCGGTCCAGATCGAGGAACATGACCGCAACCAGGCCCCGGTGCCTTTCCGCATGGGCCAGGGCGTGGTTGAGACGGTCCCGGAACAGGACCCGGTTGGGCAGCAGGGTCAGGGCGTCATAGTGGGCCAGGACCTGCAGCTGGGCTTCTGCCTGGCGGCGTTCGATGGCGATGCTGGTCAGGTTGGCGGCCACCCGGATCAGCTCCAGGTCGTGGGGCGGCTGGTCGGAGGGCTTGCGGTAATGGGCGACGATGATCCCTAACACATGCCTGGAAGAGGATTGAATCGGCACGGCAAAACAGGGGAGGATGCCCTGCTCCGACATCAGGCGACGATAATCCGCCCAGGCTGGATTGGCGTTGATATCCTCTATGATGCCGTTGTGGGGATCGACTTGCCCCTGCGCATCGCCTTCCTCCCGGCTGCGAACATCGCTAAAGACCGCCCAAAGAGCAGCTCGCCCATGATGGACCATGCCTTCCGCGACGCTATGGGGCAAGCTGGGGCCGGTGGCGCAGAGCAGGTCACTGTTCTCGCCGTTCTCGCGGAACAGGATGGAGCAGAACATCTGCCCGGAAAGTACCTCCACATGGCGCGCCAGGACGCCCAAGGCGGCCCCCAGGGAAGCGCCGCTAACCACCATCTCCAGGACGTCTTTCTCCGCTGCCAGTAGCGCCTCGGCGCGCTTGCGCTCGCTGATGTCGCGGAAGCTGGAAACCCGTCCGACCACCTTGCCGTCCACGTACTGGGGGCGGGAATGCCACTCGAACAAGCGCCCATCCCGCAATTCGAGGACAGCGCCGTGATCCGTCTCGATATTCTTGATCAGCTCCTTTTGCTTGGCGAAAAATGCAGCCGGTTCCCGCAGCTGGGCGGCCAGGGTGTTCAGGGTTTCGCTGTCGGCGCCGCCGGCACCGGCGGACTTGGGCAAATTCCACATTTCCAGGAAGCGTTGGTTGGCCACCACCGCCCGGCCCATGGCATCGGTGACAAAAATACCGTCAGCAGTGGATTCGAGGGTGGCGGAGAACAGCGACAGGGACTTGGCCAGGCGCTCCTCTGTGCTCTTGCGCACGGCGATTTCCTGCAAGGCCAGGCGGAAAGCGCGCATGGGCAGCGCCTTGAGGGCGACGAAAGTCATCCAGCCGAGCAGGAGTCCAGGAAAGACAATCAACAGGGCATAAATCAGGAGTGGCAGCAGGGAACGGCTGAGCTCCAACTGCCAGACTTCCTTTTCGCCCTGGTTCAGGGTCGTGGTCCGGGTCATGAGGGGCGGGCTCAATTCCCGATTTTTTTCGGCCAGCAAGCGTTGGTCCGCGCCGGTGATACGGATGGTGGTCTTGCCCCCGAGCCAGGCCAGAGATTCGGCCAAGTCCTGGGGGGTGCGTGTCTCGATTCCCCGGGCCCCCGGGTGGCGGTGGGATTGTTCCAGCAGTCCCTGGACGCCGACCTGCAGTGCCGTTTCCAGGCGGGCGGCCTCGCTCAGGTAGCCGATGGTAAGAAAAATGAGCGGCACCAGCAGTGCCACGACGCCACCGCCTACCCAAGCCAGGAGGGCGATCGCCCCCGGCAGTTCAGGGGAGGATTCCGGGGTGGAAGATGGTGGCTCGAAGGTCATGGCTCAGCTGTCTAACGGACGGCTTTCGAGGGACGTACTTTCCGGTGGCAGCGGGCTGACCGGCGGTGGCGTGTCAGCGATCCGGTGCGACATCGATTTGAGGCCGGCTAGTGGCGATCTGTGCATTTCATTTTCCCAAGAAATACAATGGGGTATCCAGGTGTGGCTGGGCATGGTTGCCGGGCTTGGTCATGCTTTTATACACGCGAGCGTCATAGGCGACAAGGGCTCTTCCACGTTGGTCGGAGCCCCTATCCATAAGGTCATGCCGGAGTATCGCTGCCGATGGCTGCATACCAAGAATACGTGTCAATACCCATATTTCTTGAATGGGTAATGGCCGGGAGACGTTCAGGCCCGGGAGCCGCGTGCATTATTCCGTTGACCGGAGTCGGTGTTTTCGAAAAACTGCAGGCAGGGAATGGGGCAAACAAGCCATAAGGGGCAGGTATGTTTAAGGTGTTTCAGAAAGGTCTCCGATCCGGGCTCTCGGATAACGAAGTCGAGATGGGCCACGGCCCCCAGGGAGAGTTCACGCTGGAGCAGTTCAAGGAGCTGACCGAGTTTTTCCCTATCGGCAAGAAACTGCGCTATTTCCCGGACTACAAGAAGGACATCGTGTTTGACACGCTGCTCGTGGCCTACTGCGTCAATGGGCAGTTTCTCTATTCCTGGGAGTCGGTGGAGGTGGATGAGGAGGGTATGCCCCAGGCCTTCCGCGTCGGCGACCGGCAAACCCGTATCAAGCTGGTAGATGTGGTCCAGTTCCAGTTGCTGGTACCCGATACCTCCGATTTGGAACTGACCCTGGACTATGACCGGCGCGCCCAGCTTGGGCGGGGGCGCCAGTTCCTCAAGGGTAATGACATCACACTCATTGCCAATGCCGGGGTTAAGGGCGTAGCCACCGTGGATACCCAGGTGGCCAAGCAGCTGATCCTGAAGGATGGGCCCTATGCCAACACCAAGCTTGTGTTGCTGACCCCGGATCTGGACGACATCACGGTCACCGACCAGCGCCGACAGGCCCGTGCCAAAGCCTGCGTTCCCGTTACCCTGACCTGGCGGGAGCACCAGTTGCGGGGTCCGTGCACTTTGGTGGATATGTCGGAGTCCGCGGTGCGGGTGCGGATACGGGATGGGGAATCGCCTCTGCCGCCGCTCAAGCCGGGCGACCGGGTGATGCTGGACATCAACCTGGGCGGGGATGAGGAACAGCACTACACCATCCAGGGCAGTATTTTCCGCCGCACCGTCGAGGCCTGTGTCATCACCATCGAGGGGGCGATCAAGGACGGGCGTCTGAGCATGCTGACCCCGCTGGAATTGCTGGAACTCAAGGCCAGCCTGCTCAACTACGGGAAATAGCTAGAACCCCGCTATCCTCTGGCGGTACTGTTCCCAGGAGAGGCTGCTTTCGCGCTAGCTCGGTTCCCGGGGGGCTCGACTCAAGCGTTTGCGGTATTGGCTGGGGGCGTCGCCAGTCCAATTGACAAAGGCGCGATAGAAGGCCGAAGGGTCGGCGAAACCCAGGTCCGCGGCGATCTGGCTCAGGGGCTGGTCGGTCTTGCTGATGCGGGACAGGGCGATATCCCGGCGCAGGGCATCCTTGATGATACGGAAGCTGGAGCCTTCCTCCTCCAGGCGTCGATGTAGGGTACGGGGGGAGAGATTGAGGTGGCGCGCCACTTCCTCCTGTTCCGGTAGTTCAGGCAGAGCGTCGCGCAAGACATCCCGTACCCGTTGCACCATTTCCCTGTCCCGCCGATAGAGTGTCGTGATCTTACCCGGCGCCCCGTCGAGAAAGCGCTGCAGGGCCGCCTCATCCCGTCGTACCGGCAGATCTAGCAGGTTGGCCGCAAAGGTGGCCTTCAGGCAGGGTGCTCCGAAGCGGCTATTGGCGGTGTAGATGAGGGCATAGTCATCCGCGTGGGTGGGGCGGGGGTAGGGGAAATCTACCGCATCTAGGGCGATGCCCCGTCCGGCGAGCCAGCAAGCCAGACCATGGAGCAGACGCAGCAGCCATTCCAGGGCGAATACCCGGTCCGGTCCCAGAGGGCGGCTTTCCCGGATCTCCAGGGTGGCCCGTTCCACTGCCGGGTCCCGGGTGACGGTGACTTCCAGTTCCGGCAACAGCAGGCGCAGGAAGCGACCGCTACGGTGCAGGGCTTCCGCCAGGGTGGGGGCGGTGATGGCGGCGCGACAAAGGAATTCCAGGGTGCCAGCACGCAGGGGGGCGGCGAAGAGGCCGAAGGCTTCGTCGTCCAGGGCAGCCACCACCTGGTTGTAGAGGGCGGCGTAGCGCTCCAGGGGGACTCGGGCCGAGTCTTCCGTCAGGCAGTGGGGTGGCAAGCCGGCAGCGGTCAGCAGGGGCGCCGGGTCGCCGCCGCGACGTATTAGGGGATGCAGCATTCCTCGCACGAAGGCAATGGCGACGCTGGCACGGGGTCGCTCGGAAAGGTTTCCAACGGCCGCAGGGGCAAGGCTTGGTGGCAAATTCTGCTCCAAAGTTGTTTTGGCGGATTTTGCACGATTAGCGGCGGTTTGTGCACTGGAAGGGGGGGGGGGCGGGGCGTACACTCGATCGACTCAATGCTGGAGTCCTCGCTTTACCATGGACTTCCACCCACTTTTCCGATCGGCAGCAATCAGGAGCCTGGCCATGACCGACCTTTCCATCGCCAAGAAAATCGTCCCCTACAAGCCCAAGAACAAGGTGCGCTTCATCACCGCTGCTTCCCTCTTCGACGGCCACGATGCCTCCATCAACATCATGCGCCGCATCCTGCAGTCCACTGGTTCCGAGGTGATCCACCTGGGCCACAACCGCTCCGTCGGTGACATCGTCAATGCGGCCCTGCAGGAAGACGTGCAGGGCATCGCCATCACCTCCTACCAGGGCGGCCACGTCGAATTCTTCAAGTACATGATCGACCTCTTGAAGGAAAACGGCGGCGAGAACATCAAGGTCTTCGGTGGCGGCGGTGGCGTTATCGTGCCCTCTGAGATCAAGGAACTGCACGACTACGGCGTCACCCGCATCTACTCCCCGGAAGACGGCCAGCACCTTGGCCTGCAGGGCATGATCAACGACGTGGTGGAACAGTCCGACTACAACCTCACCGCCCTGGCGCCCCAGAAGCCCGAGGAAGCCATGGCCGCCCTGCAGTCCGGCAACCGCCGCGCCCTGGCCCGTATCGTCTCCGCCCTGGAGAACGGCGCCTACCCCGAAGGCCTGCGTAAGCAGATCATCGAAGCCGCCGCCCAGGTGGCCACCACCCCGACCCTGGGTATCACCGGCACCGGCGGCGCCGGCAAGTCCTCCCTCACCGACGAGCTGGTGCGCCGCTTCCGTCTGGACCAGGAAGATAGCCTCAAGCTGGCCATCATCTCCATTGACCCCTCCCGCAAGCGCACCGGCGGCGCCCTGCTGGGTGACCGCATCCGCATGAATGCCATCGAGCATCCGAACATTTTCATGCGCTCCCTGGCCACCCGGGATACCGGCTCCGAAGTCTCCGCCGCCCTGCCCGAGGTCATCGCCGCCTGCAAACTTTCCGGCTTCGACCTGATCATCGTCGAGACCTCCGGTATCGGCCAGGGCGACGCCGCCATCGTGCCCCTGGTGGATGCCTCCCTCTACGTCATGACCCCCGAGTTCGGCGCTGCCTCCCAGCTCGAGAAGATTGACATGCTGGACTTCGCCGACTTCGTCGCCATCAACAAGTTCGACCGCAAGGGCGCCGAAGATGCCCTGCGCGATGTGCGCAAGCAGTACCAGCGCAACCGGGAACTGTTCACCCAGTCCCCCGACGAAATGCCCGTATTCGGCACCATGGCCGCCCGCTTCAACGACGACGGCGTCACCGCCCTATACCAGGCCATCCTGCCCAAGCTGGCGGAGTTCGGCCTCAAGAGCAAGGCCGGCAAGCTGCCTGTGGTGACGGTCAAGGAATCCTCCCGCGGCCGTGCCATCGTGCCGGTGGAGCGCACCCGCTACCTGGCCGAGATCGCCGAGGCCCTGCGCGCCTACCACAAGCATACCGAAGAGCAGGTGAAGATCGCCCGGGAGCGCCAGTCCCTGCGCATTTCCAAGGACCTCTTCAACGGCTACGACGATGCTGCCAAGGCCGCCCTGCCCAAGTTCGACGAGCTCATCGCCTGCAAGGAAAGCGAGCTGGATGCCCGCGCCAAGAAGCTCCTCGACATGTGGCCCGACACCGTCAAGGCCTACTCCGGCGACGAATACGTGGTGAAAATCCGCGACAAGGAAATCCGTACCAAGCTGGTCTCCGAATCCCTCTCCGGCACCAAGATCAAGAAGGTGGTGCTGCCGAAATTCAGCGATGACGGCGAGACCCTGCGCTTCCTGATGAAGGAAAACGTCCCCGGTTCCTTCCCCTACACCGCCGGCGTCTTCGCCTTCAAGCGCGAGGGTGAGGACCCCACCCGCATGTTCGCCGGCGAGGGCGATGCCTTCCGCACCAACCGCCGCTTCAAGAAGGTTTCCGAAGGCATGCCGGCCCACCGCCTGTCCACCGCTTTCGACTCCGTCACCCTGTACGGCTGCGACCCAGATGTGCGTCCCGACATCTACGGCAAGATCGGCAACTCCGGCGTGTCCATCGCCACTTTGGACGACATGAAGGTGCTGTACTCGGGCTTC
The DNA here is from genome assembly GCA_035255085.1 of Azospira sp. Classification (GTDB taxonomy): domain Bacteria; phylum Pseudomonadota; class Gammaproteobacteria; order Burkholderiales; family Rhodocyclaceae; genus Azospira. The sequence goes on from DATEZY010000168.1 coordinate 19,031, forward strand.
GACCTGGTCTGCCCCACCACCTCCGTGTCAATGACCATCAATGGTCCGGCACCGATCATCCTGGCCTGTTTCTTCAACACCGCCATCGACCAGCAGATCGACAAGTTCCGTGCCGACAACCGCCGCGAGCCCACCGAAGACGAAGCCGAGAAGATTCGCGAGTGGGTGCTGTCCTCCGTGCGCGGCACGGTGCAGGCCGACATCCTCAAGGAAGACCAGGGCCAGAACACCTGCATCTTCTCCACCGAGTTCGCCCTGAAGATGATGGGCGACATCCAGGAGTTCTTCGTGCACAACCAGGTGCAGAACTTCTACTCGGTCTCCATCTCCGGCTACCACATTGCCGAAGCCGGTGCGAACCCCATCTCCCAGCTGGCCTTCACCCTGGCCAACGGCTTCACTTATGTGGAGTCCTACCTGGCCCGAGGCATGCACATCGATGACTTCGCCCCCAACCTGTCCTTCTTCTTCTCCAACGGCATGGACCCGGAATACTCCGTGATCGGCCGGGTGGCCCGCCGCATCTGGGCCGTGGCCATGAAGAACAAGTACGGCGCCAACGAGCGCAGTCAGAAGCTGAAGTATCACATCCAGACTTCCGGCCGCTCCCTGCACGCCCAGGAGATGGACTTCAACGACATCCGCACCACGCTGCAGGCCCTCATCGCCATCTACGACAACTGCAACTCCCTGCACACCAACGCCTACGATGAGGCCATCACCACCCCGACCGAAGAGTCGGTGCGCCGCGCCATGGCCATCCAGCTCATCATCAACCGGGAATGGGGCGTGGCCAAGAACGAGAACCCCAACCAGGGCGCCTTCATCATCGACGAGCTGACCGATCTGGTGGAAGAGGCCGTGCTCAAGGAATTCGAGGCCATCGCCTCCCGCGGCGGTGTGCTGGGTGCCATGGAAACCGGCTACCAGCGCGGCAAGATCCAGGAAGAGTCCCTCTACTACGAGCACAAGAAGCACGACGGCTCCTACCCCATCATCGGTGTGAACACCTTCCTCAATCCCAAGGGCAGCGCCCAGGTGGAGATCGAGCTGGCCCGTTCCACCGAAGAGGAAAAGCAGTCCCAGATTGCCCGCTTGAAGGATTTCCACCAGCGCAATGCCGACAAGGCCCCGGCCATGCTGGCCAAGCTGAAGCAGACGGTGATCGAGAACGGCAACGTCTTCGCCGTGCTGGTGGAGGCGGTGAAGGTCTGTTCCCTGGGCCAGATCACCACGGCGCTCTACGACGTAGGCGGCCAGTACCGCCGCAGCATGTAATTGGCAATTAAGTTGGCGACTAAGAAATAAACCAAAGGAAGGAGACAGCAACGGGGCCGGTCAGGACAACCGCCCCGCTCCATAAAAACCTCTGCTGTTGCTTTGGGCCCGGACTTCGGTTCGGGCCTTATTTTTTGTGGCTGCCAGATCGGAAAGCTTCGTGTAATCTAGATTTCAGCGCGCACTGGGAGTCAATTGTCATGGATGCCCAATTGTTTCGTGAAATGGCGGTGATACAGGATCAACACTGGTGGTTTTCCGCCCGGCGGGAAATCCTGGCGGCGCTTATCTCGCGCCTTCCTCTGCCGTCTCCCACGACGGCCCGGATTCTTGAAATTGGTTGCGGCACTGGTGGCAACCTGGCCATGCTGGCCGAGTTTGGCCAGGTGTCGGCAGTCGAGAATGACAGTTTTGCGCGCAACCACGCCGCCCGGGTCAGCGGAGTCGGTGTGTTGCCTGGTGCATTGCCCGAGCCCCTGCCGTTTCCCGAGCAGCACTTCGACCTGGTATGCCTGTTCGACGTGTTGGAGCACATTGCAGATGACGTTGCCAGTCTTCGGACCGCCGTCCGTGTTCTCCGCCCTGGCGGATGGCTGCTGGTCACCGTGCCAGCCTATTCCTGGCTGTTTGGCCCCCACGATCGGGTCCATGGCCACTATCGCCGCTACACTGCCGACCACCTTGTCCGGGTGGCCCGGGAGGCGGGGGCGCTGGTTCGACGCTCGGGATATTTCAACACCCTGCTTTTCCCCCTGATCGCCAGCGCGCGCCTGATGTCGCGCCTGCAAGGGAGCGGTGGGGGCGATGCCAACCTGCCTTCCCCTTTGGTCAATCGCTTGCTGCATGGCATATTTGCCATGGAGGCTCCTGTAATTGCCCGGTGCTTTATGCCCTTTGGCACTTCGGCCATTGCCGTATTGCAGTCCGCCCCTCAGGAGGTGCTGCCATGAATGTCGCCAGGTTACCCTTGCTGTCGGTGGTCGTGCCCGCGTTCAACGAGGAGGCGGTACTCACTGAGTTTCACCGCCGCCTTGCCGCTGCCATCGCGCCTCTGCCGTATCAGGCAGAAATTATCTATGTGAATGACGGCAGCAGCGATGGCACGCGGGAGTTGCTGTGGCAACTGGGGCGCAGTGATCCCCGGGTGGGCGTCGTCGATCTATCCCGCAACTTCGGCAAGGAGGCCGCACTGACGGCGGGCCTGGACCATGCCCGGGGAGATGCGGTGGTGGTGATCGACGCCGACCTCCAGGATCCTCCCGAGGTCATTCCCAATCTGGTCAGTCGCTGGCAGGACGGCTTTGACGTGGTGTATGCCCGGCGTACGGAGCGCAATGGTGAAAGCTGGCTGAAGAAGATTACCGCCTATCTGTTCTATCGGGTGATCGAGCGCACCAGCAGCGTTCCCATTCCTCGGGACACCGGTGATTTCCGCCTGCTGAGCCGCCGCGCCGTCGAGGCCCTGGGCAAACTCAGGGAGCAGCACCGTTTCATGAAAGGGTTGTTTGCCTGGATTGGCTATCCCCAGACCGAGGTGCGTTACCGACGTGATCCACGGGGGGCTGGTGCGACCAAGTGGAACTATTGGCGCCTATGGAATTTTGCCCTCGAAGGGATCACGTCGTTCACCACGGCCCCCCTCAGGGTGGCGACCTACCTTGGCTTGCTGACGGCGACGGCAGCCTTCCTGTTCGGCATCTTCATCATTGTCGACACCCTTATCTATGGCAATCCGGTGGCTGGCTACCCCTCGTTGCTCAGCGTGGTGCTGTTTCTCGGTGGTGTGCAGCTGGTCGCTCTAGGCGTTATCGGCGAATACCTCGGGCGCTTGTTCGATGAGGCCAAGGGCAGGCCGCTTTACCTGGTCAAGCAATACCAGCCGGCGCCGGCAGTGATGGGCGAATCCCGTTCGGGCCATGACGGACTTCCCGGCCACATCGTTACGCCCTGTCCTTTCCCCCAGGAGGCTGAAACGGAGCAGTAGGAGAGCGGCTTACTCGCTGGTTTTTTCCTCGTGGTATTGTTCTTCGGTATTTACCGACCAGATATCCGTCTTGCTGAGCCTCTCTCCGAGGATGTGATCAACCGCCATTCGGGCAGTGAGCATGGAGTGGTCCTGGTTGTTGTAGCGATGCATGCCATTCCGTCCCACCGGGTAAAGATTGGGGATGTCGTCGGCCCACTGACGCAGCACGGCAAACTCGTCATAGGTGCCGAAATAGGCCGGATAGGCCTTGGGCGCACGCACTACCTTGAACTCCAGGGCATCGGCAGCATCGATCAGGCCGATCTTTTCCAACTCGCCAATGGCGAAGCGGCCCAGATCGCCGTCATCCCGGGACCATAGATCGTCTCCTTCCTGGCAGAAGTATTCCAGGCCGAGCCAGACGGTTTCCTCCGGAGCCTTCACCAGGGCCGGGCTCCAGTTGTTGAACACCTGTAGCCGGCCAATGCGGACATCGGGCTCCTGAATGTAGATCCAGTTGTCCGGTACCAGATTGGTCCGGGCATCGGTCACCAAGTGGCCGTTGGCCTTGAGCTTGCGCACCAGCAGGCCAACGGTGAGAAAATCCCGGTACATCAACCCGTCGGCAACGCGACGCACCTCCTTGTCTGGCGCCGGCTCCATGCCTGCCACCAAATCCCGCAAGGGCATGGTGGAGATCACCGCATCGCAATCGATGCGCTCCAGAGCGCCGGTCTTCAGATCCTCAAGCTCGACGGCGGTAATGCGCCCATGCTCAAGATGGAATTTGCGGGCACTCCTGCCGAATTGGATATCCCCACCGCCAGCCTGCACCTGCTCCGCCACCACCTGCCACATTTGGCCTGGACCCAGCTTGGGATAGAGGAAGCGCTCGATCAGGCTGGTTTCCACCCCCTTCTGTGCGATCTCTCCCGAACTGCGCTTCAGCAACTGCCCAGCCGCATGCTTTAGGGCCTTGAGTACCGATAAACCCTTGATACGCTGGGCTCCCCATTCCGGGCTGATCTCGGTGCAAGGCACCCCCCAAACCTTTTCCGTGTAGTCCTTGAAGAAGGTCCGATAGAGCTCCCCACCGAAGCGGTTAACAAAAAAATCCTCCAGGTTCCGTTCCGGATGGCGTGGGAAGACCCTGGTCCACAGATAGCTCAGTCCGATCCGGCCCAGCCGCAGCAGGCCCAGGTTTTTCATGGTCCCGGCAGAGAGGCTTACCGGATAGTCGAAGAAGCGGCGGAGGAAATAAATTCGGGACAAGCGCGGCCGTAGCAGCAGTGTCCGTTCTTCTTCCGGTACATAGCCGACCGGTGAGCCTTCTGCAGGAGGAGGCAGAATCCGGCGCCACCAATCCATTACCCAGTCAGACTTGGAGAAGAAGCGGTGGCCGCCGATATCCATCCGGTTGCCGTTATGTATTTCGGTACGGGCGAGACCGCCCACCATCTCCAGGGCTTCCACCACCAACGGCAGATGTTCCGAGCGGCGCACCAACTCCAGCGCTGCGGTCAGCCCAGCCGGGCCGGCTCCGACGATTAGCACTTTCTTGCCCATGTTCTTCTCCTTGCGGGGCTTGCCCTCTGGTGTGGTCAGTGAACAAAAAGTGGCGGCGCAGGCCGAAGTTGAAAGCCAGGACACAGGCTGCGGCCAGCAGCTTCGAGATGAGATAGTGTATGCCGGCCAGATCGGTGGCGACATACATCAGCCCGTTATTGAGCGCCAGGCCCATGATTCCGATCAAGGCAAAGGCAGTGAACTCTGCCGCTTGGTTGTTCATGGTCCGTTGATTGAACACCCATGCAATGCAGAGCAGGTAATTGGCGGCAAGCCCGAGGGCAAAGCCAACAGTTGCCGCCAGCAGATAGTGCATTCCCCCGAAGTGGGTGAGCAGGAACAGGGTGGCGTAGTCCACCAGGAATGCCAGGCCTCCAACCAGCACATATTGGAGGAACTGGCGGACCAAGATCGGTAGGGAGCGTTTCATCGCTGCATGCGCCTCGTTCGAGATGGAAAAAAGGGGGCGGTCAGGACAATCAGCATTCCCAGAATAGCCAATCCCAGTGCCGGCAGGAACAAGGGGGGCATGAATCGGAGATGCAACGTGCCTGCAGTGGCACCAGGGGGGATCCGTACTCCGACAAAGATATCGCGATAGGCAAATACCGGAAGCTCCCTGTCCCCCAGGAAGGCCTGGTAGCCCCTGTAGTAGGGGCGGGCAAAGACCATGAGGGCTCCTCCAGGTTGGACGGCATTACCGGAAAACGTCACTTGCTCTTGCGTTGCTTTGGCCGCCAGGGTTTGTTCCGTCACGGTAAGTCCAGGGGATGCGTAGGCAAGGGTTCCGGGATGTGGCGGAGATTTCTGGGGCAGATGAAAGGTCTCGGTGTACCAGTGTTGTCCTTGATGATCGTTTTCCCATTCCGATGGGCGGACGCGCATGAAGGCATCCAGGAATTCACCTTTCTGCACGATGATCTCCCTCAGTTTCATGAGTGAGGCCAGGGGCTGACCTGTTTCCCCATCTCGCTCGAATATGCGTTCCGCAGCGTCGGTGGATGTGCCGCCAAACAGGTCGCTATCTAGCAGGCGATCCAGGCCTTTCATTCCCAAGGGCGTGTAGCCATTGATCATGGCTTTCCCGAAATGTAGCCACATGTTTCCCGATGCCGCCTCGGAAAAATATTGGGGGGCGCCTACGAAACGGCCATCTCCGAGATAGAGGGAATTCCCAGGAGGGCTGGGATAAGCATTTGCTTTCTGTAGGCCATCCCAGTCTCGCGTGAGCGCCCAGTGACCTACGGTTTCATTGTTGCGCCAGATCGCATGTGTCACAAGGAATGCGATCGTGCAGACGCCTCCCAGGATCAACGTAAATCTGATGTCCGTGGCGGAAAGACGCTGTAGAAGGACCGGTGCGACTGCCAGGAACAGTATCGAGGCAAACAGCGCATGGGCTATCAGTCCCTCAGAGACTTGTTGCCAAGCGAATATCAGCGACCAGATGGATAAGCCGGCAAAGACATAAAAGCGGCGAGGAGTCAGTAAAAACCATTGTTTCTGACTCATTAGAAGCGCTGTCGCCAAGATCAGCGACAGGTGAATCAAGGGGACAAAACGGAACGGCCAGCGTAAGGGGCCCAACTGTTGGGGGCCCTGGGCAAGTATGAAAAACAAGGTGGCAAAAGCCAACAGACCGACCACCCGCTTGCCGTGAATTCCCGGCGGTGACTTGGCAAATATCAGGACAAATGGGATGTACCAGACCGCATAGTAGATGGGCATGGAAATTACTTCATACCCGCCGAACAAATGCATCATTGGCAGGTGGGTGGGGGCCCCGACCTGAAGCAGATCGCCAAACTGGGCTGACAGCAATCCTCTCCCTCCGATAAAGGATGGGCGGCTTGCTTCGGAGAGGTGGGAAAGAACGGGAAGGATTGCTGGCATGGCCATGAGGATGCCTCCGAGCAAGGGGGTCAGGGATAGCCAAACTTTCTTCCAATTTCTGGCTTCCTGGAAAACCGAAATGCCAATAAGCCCACTCCCCAGCAGTATGGCAATTGCACCGTGGGGCCAGCCCGCGGTTAGCAGGCAATAATTTGCTAACCCCGCCGCTGGAATCCAATGGCGCTTTTCCGTCGCGCGCAGTGTCAGGGCAAAACTCCATGGCAGCCAGGCTGTTGCAACCAGTGCATTCCACCAGGAGGATGCGTACCAGTAAAAGATCTGGTTATTAGTGGTGAATGCGAATGCAGCCAAGACAGCCTGGCTGGGCTTGGCCCCAAGTTGCCTCGCCAGGGCGTAAGTGCCGGTAGCGAGAATAAGAAGATGCAGCGAGGCGAATATATTGGCGATCCAGGTCAAATCCTGCTGTCCGGCGGCAAACCAATACAGGAGCAGCACCAGAGGGTTGTACATCCCCAGCTGAAGTTCTGCAGACAGAAAGCCGGCACGCCATGTGTTCAGTGTGAGAAACGGTAAATTGCCCTCCCTGAGCTGAGATCCCACTTCTCTGGCCATGGGAAGAAAATACTGCTGCACGTCATCGTGGGAAAAATACTGTGGATTGATGCCAATGACCCAGCAGATTCCAGCCATGACAAAGCCTGCCGTCAAGGCATGGCCCAGCCATTCGCGGGCAGGGGCTTGCTGCAGCTTATCTCCCGTCATAGTCGGCATCCTCAAGCTTTGCTAGCAGTTGAGTACAGCCATACAGACGCCAGGTTGTCTGGTCTGTCGGGTCAATCCATTCTGCATCTCGCCATTCCGGAAAGAATGCCTTGAGGATGACATAGTCCACCGGTTCCTGATGGCACAACCTCACCAGGTTGTCGCGTATGCTTGGCCTGGGTTGGGGGGAAGATTGCTTGTTGCGGAATGCCCAGATGGAATCCTGTACGCCAAGACCTGCCAGGCTATCGGCACGCCGTTTCATCTCCACCGAGGCCTCCCGGGAGAAGACGGCGCCGGCAGACTGTGACTTGGAGTAATAGCTGCGACGTCCCAGGGCAAACCAGGTAAGGGCAAAATGATCCTGCCAATAAACCGTGGCGTCTTGGGGAATACGTGCAGCAAAGGCCAGGGGAAGTTCCGAGGGCGGCGAATCTGCGAAGAATGGTGTCGGTTTGGTCAGGCGCACGGAGGTGACGACTCCCGTGCTGAAAATTGCCACGGCAAAGAGGGGGAGTAGCCAGCTTCTCAGCAGGGGGGACTGCCCTTCATGCTTCTGGCTCCACACGAAGTTCAGGACCCAGGCCGTCATGGCGGCGAGAATGATCGGTGTGTCGGAAAGCGCGAACAGGGTCGTCGCCCCTTCTAAGGAGGGATGGCTGTGCCCTTGGCTTGAATGCCAACCCCCAATGGGTACAGGGATTTCATAGTAGTAGCCCAGAAGCTCGGTGGCGGCCCAAACTGCTGCCCCTATCCAGGGTAGGGACCATGCCAGGCCAGGGAGCGCTAGCGTCCTTCCCTTTTTTCCTGTCAAAGCCGTTCCCGCCAGGGCAAGGATGCCGCCGATGGTGTTCTGGGCAAACCACGCCGTAGCGAACAGGATGGGAGGCCAGCAGTCGCTCTTCTCCCTTGGTTCTAGCAAGGACGTAAAGGCGAGCAGGGCCAGCCATTTCACCAGCCAGAATGCGCGCACCGGCTGGGCCTGGATCAGCAGCTGGCTGTGCCACCATTCGACGCCCACCCAGACCAGGATCAATGTGCCGATTCCCAAACCCAAACCGGCAAGGAAGAGGCGGCCTAAAGTGGTGCCCTTCTGCAATTGCCAACCGGCCGCGAGAAGGCAGAGGTTGAGGATAAGCCGGTTCCAGTCCTGTAGATGCCAGGAGGACATAAAAATGAAGTCGCTACGGCTCTGGACCAATTCGAGCCAGGACTGATCCATCTGCTGTATCAGGCGCTCCCCCAGTCCGGTGGAAGTCACTACCATGCTGGCGGCCAGAGCGAGGATGAGGATTGCGGCGGCGGCCCGCTTCGGGGCGGCGAATCCCCACCAGAGCCCGAGCAAAACTATCCCGCCAAACGCCATGAGCGGGTGTTGGGTGATTGCCACTAGCAGCAGTAGGCCTGCCAGATAAGGTCGCTGGGCTAAAGCTGCGGCGATACCGGCCAGTGTCAATGCCTCTGCAACGATTCTGGCCGTGGCTTGAGCTTCGCCGTAGCTAAAAACATTGGTGGCATAGAAAGCGGGAAGGGCGATCAGCAGGGCCAGAAACACCATGCGTTGGGGAATCGATACAAGGCTGGCAATCCTCCAGGCGGCATATATCCACAACGCTTGGCTCAATGCTACGACGGTCAGGCTTGCCCCGTTTAGTCCTAGCCGGCTAATCAGCCACGCGTACATTCGACTGAACAGGGTGTAGTCGTCTTGGGAGCCATGGGCGAAAAAAATATCGCCGCGAAAAATATCCGGATAAATATGAGAGAGCGCCTGGGCGACGTAGAGCTGGGCATCGCCAAAAATGTCTCCCTGGTAGGGGTGGGCGAGAAGCCACAAGCCGGCCAGCAACAGAGCTGCCACAACCCAACCATCTGCCGGCAATAGCCGTAGGGTGAGGGTAGGTAATGTGTTGGCTGCTGCAGGTCGTGCACGCATCGACATGCTCCGTTAAAGCGTGGCGTCGGCTTGGTTTTCATATATGCCGGCCAGCCATGCGCTGATTTGCGTGGCATCGTCAGGCATCCTAGGCAAAGTCCCGTACCTCCTGTACCGACGGTGCTGACAGCTTCTAATGGTCGGCTCTACTATAGCAGCATACTTTTTAGCCAAAAGGGGGCGTCATGTCAGCCGTCGGCCTATCCGTACCCCGGGTATCTTCGCGTTTAGGTTTTTCGTGGCCATTGCTGGTTGCCGTAGTTGCCTTCCCACTGCTGTTGCGCTCGGGACTGTTGAACGATGCAGATACCTATTGGCATGTCGGAGTAGGCCGATGGATGCTTACCCACTGGGCCGTTCCTGAAACGGACCTTTTTTCGCACAGCTATGCTGGAGCGCCTTGGGTAGCCCACGAATGGCTGGCCGAGATGCTCTACGCTGGTGCTTACATGCTGGGTGGCTGGGGGGCGGTCGTCGTGCTGACGGCAGCCGCATTTGCCAGCACACTGGCGATTCTGTGCCGATTCCTGTTGCGTCACCTGGAGCCCATCTATGGGCTGTTGGCGGTCGCTGCGGCTGCCAGTCTGGCGGCTCCCCATCTTCTCGCCCGCCCACATGCCCTGATCTTGCCCCTGCTGGTTAGCTGGTGCGTAGTTCTGGTACGTGCATGCGAGGAGGGGCATAGGCCAGCCTTGCCGTGGGCATTGCTCATGGTGCTTTGGGCCAATCTCCATGGCAGTTTCCCGCTAGGGTTCGGGCTGGCAGCAGTATTCGCCCTGGAGGCGCTGCTGGCCGCGCCGTCCCGTAGCCAACGTCATCAGGTGCTACGCTCATGGGGTGGCTTCTTGCTGCTTGCTGCGCTGGGGATGCTGGTCACCCCCCATGGGCTGGGGGGGCTGCGCCATGTCTTCTATCTGCAAGGAATGTCGATTACCGACACCATCAGCGAATGGCGTTCTCCTAATTTTCATTACCTGCAGCCCCTGGAATTCTGGTTGATGGTGGTGGCTGCCGCAGCTTTTTCCAGGGGGCTACGCCTGCCGCCAATAAGGCTGGCGCTGCTGCTGGGACTGTTGCATCTGGCCCTGCGTCATGCCCGTCACGCTGAAATCCTGGGGTTGCTGGCTCCGATCATTGTTGCTCAATCGATTGGGGCGCAATGGTGTTCCCAGCCGAGGGGAGTGCAGCAGGCTGAAGTCTTGGATCGTTTTTTCCGTAGATTGGCCGCACCGGCCAGGCCCGTGGCCATACTTTTTGTTCTGGTGGCGTTCAGCCTGCTTTCTTGGGTGGTAGTGCGCGTTGATCTACTGCGCCCCGCTTCGGAGATGACTCCGGATGCGGCGATTCAGGCTGCCCTAGCGAAAAATCCGCGTGGTCCGGTTTTGAATGCCTTTGAATTTGGTGGCTATCTCATCTTCCGGGGCATTCCTGTCTTTGTGGATGGTCGGGCTGACTTGTATGGCGACCGTTTTCTGTCTGACTACCTGGCGGCAATCAAACTAAATTCACCCGAACGCCTGGTTCAGCTACTTGAAAAATACTGTATCGGTTGGACCCTGCTGCAGCCAGGAACTCCCGCTATTGCCCTACTGGATCGCTTGCCGGAATGGCGTCAAATCTATATTGATCAGGGTTCTGTGGTGCATGTCAAGGAACAATTCCTGGGCTCAACGACTTGTTATTCTTCAGGAAGTTCCAAGTGAAAAAAATTGATGACATAGGGGTTGTTAGTGGTTGACAAACGGCCTTTGGGCTCGGATATTGAAGTCAACGCTATGGCGATGTATGCATAAATAAAAGTCATACGAATCGATGTGAGTGTCCTAGGTCCGCCCTGGGGGATCCACAAATTGGGGGTAAAAGTCATGCTTCGGATTGTGGAAAATTTCATCCAAGATGAGGCTGGGGTCACTTCGATTGAGTATGCGGTACTTGCCTCCTGCATCGCAGTTGCGGTGGTGGTGACGGTATTTCAGGTTGGCCAAAGGCTCGACGGCCTATATGAAAAAGTGCGTGCCTGCATTGCGGCACCGTCTTCTGCAAAATGTTCCGGCTCTTGAGATCACGATTATTCGCACGTGGTGGGGTCGGGTAAGGTTTTCATTCCATGCTTATGCATTCAGGGATTGATTGGACCGGGATGTAGGGAGTCCCGGAAAAGTAGCGGTAACAGCTACGGCAGTTGGTTTTGTCTGAAGCTTCACTCAACACGCTGACCCATTCAGGGAGGAGTCCCGTGGTTTGGGCAGCAACGCTTTGATGGCTGAAAGGAGAAAATCATGAAAGCAATGCTGGCTGGTGTTAGTAAGTTCTTCCGGGATGAGGATGGCGTGACTGCTATCGAGTACGGCGTTTTGGCGTCGCTCATCATTCTGGCTGTGGTTGCCACCGTGGTACTGGTGGGACAACAGCTCAACACGGTCTTCGAAAAAATCAAAAATTGCCTCTCCAACGCATCGACTTGCTGATGCGCAGCCCTGTCCCGTCATAAGGGACAGGTGCCCGCCACTTCGGGCGTTGGCCTGAAGTGGCGGGGAAAATTGGTTTCCCGAGCTGAAAAGACACAACAGCTTTTTCGCTCTAGTTTCAAGTGCATTGAACAACGGGTTAGCCACGACAACAGGGAGGAATCATGGACGCGAGCAGCGGTATGGTCGTCGCTGCGGGTATTTCTTCCCGCGGCATCCTGATGGCGACAGGCTTGATTCCTCTTGTTGGGCTTCTGCTGTGGGCCGGCTGGTCCGATGCCCGCACCCACCGTATTCCCAATCGACTGGTTTTTTCCGGCACGGCCTTGGCGGTGCTGCTTCATATGCTGTTGCCTAGCGGCTACGGCTTCCTCTTTATCGTTCCCGGTGGGCTGGGACTGCTTGGCGCCCTGAAAGGCTTGGCGATAGGCCTGATAGCCATGCTTCCGCTTTACCTGATGCGCGCCTTGGGGGCGGGGGACGTCAAACTGATGGCCATGGTGGGCGCATTTCTTGGGCCCGATGACATCCTGCCGGCGGTGGTTGGTGCGTATGCGGTGGGTGGTCTTCTTTCCTTCGCCTTGGCCTTGCGGGCCGGGGCTGGCATGCAGATGGTCCGCAACCTTGGGTATATGGTCCGTATGACGGCACTCAAGCTGCCTCTGCCCGGAGCGTTGGTTATTGAGCCGCCACCCCAGTCGGTAGGTAGCGTGCCATATGGTGTGGCTATTGCCCTGGGCACTACGCTGGCCATGATTTGGGTGGCGCTTAGGGCGGCAGGATAAGGCAGGTTCGATTTCGGGGGAGAGGGGATCAATCATGCAACCAGTCTTGGAAAGCCGCTATGAGCGCCGCGTCGCCGCTTCAAGTGACGCCGGGTTTCACTCCTTGAAGCCGCCGGCCTTGAGGGACGTGGAAGGGACTGGCCTGCCTTTTCTCTTCCTGGTGGAACTGACCCTCAAGACCATTTTCAACGGTGGTCAGCTCCGTCTGTGGGATCTCAAGGAACGACTGAAGCTGCCAGTGGCGGTGATTGAACCCATCATCAGTTTTATGCGGGCCGAACGCCTGTGCGAAGTGCAGCAGCGTGGGGTGGTGGAAAATGAGATTGCCTATGCCCTGACCGACCTGGGGCGGGGGCGGGCCCATGGCGCCATGGAGAAAAGCCTCTATGTCGGTCCCGTTCCGGTTCCTCTGGAGGCCTATGAGCGCCAGATCGAGCGGCAAAGCGTGAGCGACCTGCACATTGGCCGCGACGATGTGCATCGGGCCTTTGACGGCATCGTCATCGCCCAGCGCCTTCTCGACCAGGTGGGGCCGGCCATGAACTCGGGACGTGCCATTTTCATTCACGGCCCCAGTGGCAGCGGCAAGACCTTCATTGCAGAGCACTTGTTTGCAGTACTTGGCGGGACCGTATACGTTCCCTATGCCATCGCCGTTGAAGACGAGGTGATCCAGGTTTTCGATCCCTTGTCCCATAAACCGATTCCCGGCCACGAAGGCGACGGCAAGAGCCTGGATCGGCGCCATGCCTATGACGAACGCTGGGTTGCCTGTCAGCGGCCGGTGGTGATGACCGGCGGGGAGCTAACCCTGTCGATGCTCGATCTGGAATTCGACCCCACCACCCGCTTCTACGCAGCGCCTCCCCAAATCAAGGCCAACAATGGCCTGCTGATTATCGATGACCTGGGGCGCCAACTGGTCTCCCCGCGGGATCTTCTGAACCGCTGGATTGTGCCCCTGGACCGCCAGGTGGATTACCTGGCCCTGCATACGGGAAAGAAATTCCGCGTGCCCTTCGACATGGCCTTGGTCTTCTCGACCAATCTGGCCCCCGAGGAATTGGCCGACGCAGCGTTCCTACGCCGCCTGGGCTACAAGATTCTTGTAGGGCCGGTGAATGAGGAACAGTATAAGAGCATATTCCAGCAGGTTTGCGCCCGCTTCAACGTGCCTTACGCGGACGACATGTTTGAATATCTGTTGCATAAGCTGCACAAGAACTCGGGGCAGCCGTTACTAGCCTGCTATCCCCAGGACATCGTCAGCAAGGTCCGGGATCGGGCGCAATACGAAGGGAGCCAGCCAGAGCTGTCCGAAGAGGTGCTGGACTGGGCCTGGCTCAACTATTTCGGCGCCGCCTAGAAATAAGGGCGACAAAGGGAACAAAGAGCAATATTCGCTAGAGGGGAACTACCATGAGAAGCACCCGCGCATTAGTGATGATCGCCTTTTCCATCCTGGCCGGCGCCGCTGCTGTGGTCCTGGCTATGCGCTGGATTGGTCAGCAGGCGGTCCAAACCGCCCAGGTTGCCGTCGCTTCCCGCGACTTGGACCTGGGGATATCCCTGAATCCTTCCATGGTTGAGATTGTCGGCTGGCCGAAGGAGTCCGTTCCAGCAGGCTCATTTTCCGAGCCGCCGAAGCTTGATGGCCGGGTGCTCAAAACCAGCGTCCTGAAAGGTGAGCCCATCGTCGAAGCCAAGCTGGCACCCCTCGGCTCCAAGGGAGGCTTGTCATCCGTGATCGCCGAAGGCAAGCGCGCCGTTACCGTTCGCGTGAACGAGATTGTCGGGGTGGCGGGCTTTGCCCTTCCCGGCAACTACGTCGATGTGATGGTCAATACCCCCGACCAGAAAAATCAACCCATTTCCAAGATTGTCCTCGAGCGCGTTCTGGTGCTGGCGGTGGCGCAGCAGGTGAAGCAGGACCAGACCCAGCCCCAGGTGGTGAATGCGGTGACCCTGGAATTGACGCCGGAAGATACGGAAAAGCTGGACCTGGCCCGTAGCGTCGGTGGGCTCACCCTGGTGTTGCGTAACCAGGTCGACGTCAAGCCATCAGCGACTGATGGCGCCCACAAGGAAGATGTCCTGGCGCGTACAGAAAAGCCTGCGGTCATCCCGGCGGCGTCGGCGGCACCAGCCACCGCACCGGCTCCGGCAGTGAAGCCCAAGCCTCGTCGGGTCTCGTCCGGCACCCCATCGGAATCCCGAGGCAAGGTCGAAGTGATTCGCGGCATACAGAAGTCCAATGCTGAATGGTAATTCCCGGAAGCCACACTCCAGTGAAGAAGGAGAATAAGACATGAAAACCCATCCTCTATTGCGCCGTGGCCAGGGAATTGCGCGTTGGGCCACTGCCGCTTCGGCCGTACCGATGCTGGCCTTGGCTCTTGCTTTCCCGGTTGCTGCTGCGCCCGCCGGAGACCCGGCCAAGGTGACGGTTAATGCCGGTCAGAAAGCCGCTCCTAGCCAAAAATTGGCCATGACCAAGGAAGCCACTGAAGCCGCCGTAGTGGGCCCCGCCATGCATCTGGTGGTTGGGAAATCGACGCTGTTGCGTCTGCCGGCGCCCATCGATCGCATGTCCGTGGGCAACCCCACCATCGCCGATGTAACCCTCATCAGTCCTCGAGAGCTCTATCTCCTGGGCAAGGTGTACGGCTCCACCAACATCATCATGTGGCGCAAGGGTGGTGCAACCACCATCGTCGATGTCTTTGTCGATCCTGATGTGGCCCTGCTGCAGGACCGTTTGCATACCTTGTTGCCCGGGGAAAAGGACATCAAGGTGAGCAACGCCTCCGATTCCATCGTTCTTAGCGGCGTCGTCTCGAGTTCCGTTGCTGCTAGCCAGGCGGTGGAAATTGCCGAGGCTTTTATCGCCCAACTTAATCGCGGCCTGAGTTCGCCGATTGTGGCGGGTAATCCGACTGTCGCCCAAGGGACTGCCGTCCCGATCTCCCAAGCTACTGGGCGTACGGGGGGGGCCGGCATCAGCCCGGCCCGGGTGGTTAATATGATGAAGGTGGCCGCAGCCCAGCAGGTGATGCTCGAGGTCAAGGTGGCCGAGGTACAGAAGACCCTGCTCGATAAGCTCGGTGCCCAGGTCGGTGCCGCCAGCAACGGTGGGGGCAACAACTGGACCTACTCCATCCTTTCCTCCTTCCTTTCCAATAGTCCTGGGGCCTTGGTTGCGCGCAGTGCCGATGGACTCAAGCGCTTTACCATCGATGCCTCGAAAAAGGATGGCCTGATCAAGATCCTGGCCGAGCCCAATATCGTCGCCATTAGCGGCCAGGAAGCCAGCTTCCTCGCTGGCGGCAAGATATTCCTGCCGGTCTCTTCCAGCCCCAACGCCTTGACCGGCGCCACCACGGTGACCCTGGAAGAAAAAGAGTTCGGTGTCGGCCTGAAATTCACCCCCACTGTCCTGGATGGCGGTCGTATCAATCTCAAGGTGGCCCCGGAGGTTTCGGAGCTGTCCCAGACCGGTACTCCCTTCACCACCATCGGCAACGTTACGGCAGTGCTGCCCAGCATGACCACTCGGCGTGCCCAGACCACCGTGCAGCTGATGGATGGTCAGAGCCTGGCTATCGCTGGCTTGATCAAGAACAACGTCACCGAGAGCGTCAATCGCTTCCCCGTCCTGGGCGAGATTCCCATCCTCGGTGCCCTGTTCCGCAGCAGCGAATTCCAGAACGACAAGACCGAGTTGATGTTCGTCATCACGCCGCGCCTGATCAAGCCCTTGGCTCCGGATTACGCGCTGCCGACGGATTCCTTCGTTCCCCCGAGTCGTGGCCAGTTCTTCCTCGGTGGCGAAATGGAAGGAACTCCGCCTGATGACAAGTCGAAAAAGGATGATGGCGCCCCGGTCCAGCCTTCCCAGCCGGCCACCCAACCCCCCGCTCCGCCGGCCGAGCCCGCGGACAAGGGCGGCTTTGAAGTCAAGTGAGGAGAACGATCATGAATGCCAAACTCACCATGCGGCTTCTGGCGGCAACGGCCGTCGGAGGGCTTCTGCTCACCGGCTGCGCTTCTACCACCCCCTACCTGGACTCCCGCTTTGGCGATGCCGTCAAGGCGGCGAGGGCCCAGCAGACGGTGAATCCGGATGCCTCCCTGAATACGGATCCAGTGGCCGGGGTGGATGCCAAGGCAGCCAAGAGTGCGATGGATCAATACCGTAAGAGCTTTGAAACCCCGCCGAGCACATTCAATATCATGAATATCGGCGGATCCATGGGCAGCGGCCAGTAGGCTAGCGGACCGGCCGGTCTCACGGGTGCCATGACGGAGGTGCGCGACCATGAAAACAACTTCACGGGTCCGGCAACGGGGGGCGGTGGTCATCCTCGTCGGCTTTGTCCTCATCGCGCTGATCGGCTTCGGCGGGCTGGTGATCGATCTGGGGCGGCTGTATGTCGCCAAGACCGAGCTCCAGAACGCCGCCGATGCTTCCGCCCTGGCCGGGGCGAAATTCCTGGATGGCACGACCCAGGGAGTGCAGAAGGCCGTTCATGGCACCAACAACAATGACACGCTGAACGGCGCCATTTATACCGCTGGCCTGCACCGCTACGATTTCACTTCCAAGCCCGTCACCATCACCATCGCCAACATCAGTATCGGCGACTGTCCTGAAGATGCCTGCATGGTGCCGGCCAGTTCGGTGACTTCCAATGCGCAAGCGGCGGGAAAGACCTTTCTCAAGGTCGATACCTCGGCTACCGGCCAGCAGACCTTCAATACCTTCCTGATGCAGGTGTTACGCATCTTTACGCCGGGTACCGAGGCCACGACCCAGACTTTCGGCATGGCGGTGGCCGGTCGCTATACGATCGATCTGGCCCCCATCGGGGTATGTGCCATCAACGGCACGACGACAGCGGATCCGACGACCAACGAGCTGCTGGAGCTGGGCTACCGCCGCGGCGTCAGCTACAACCTGATGGCGCTCAATGCGCCCTTGGGATCCGGGCCGGCGGCCTCCGACATGATCTGGATCAACCCCATCGACACCCCGCCGGGGACCTGTAACCCGAATAATTCCAACGGCAATATCCTGCCAGGCTTCTTGTGCACCGGTACCAGTGCCCTGAATCTGACGACTATCACCAGCAATACCTTTGTCTATCGTAATACTGGCCTGGGGGCGACCCCGGCGGAGAGGGCGCTGAATTCCAGATTCAATGTCTTTACCGGCGGCAATTCCTGCGACGTCGCCACGGCACCGCCGGACCGCAATATCAAGGAATACACATGTTCGGGCACTGGCGCGGGGTGTGATAACAGCGCTACTGCCGGACTGCCTCGGGACTGGATGGATACCACGGCGGGCAGCAATATCCCGACACAGCAGAGCATAAGCATCGATCCGGCGACCAACCGGCCGGTGACCGCCCCAAGTTTTGCGCAATACGGCGCATTGTGGTCCTACAGCCGCGCGGTACATGCCACCGGCTCCCCGCCCAAGGCCGGGGCGACCTTCAACCTTTCCGACTGGCCGACGCTGTACAACGGCGGGACGGTAAGCACCTCCGCTTATCCTTCCTCCATCACCGCTTATGCCCCCGAGCAGCCCAGCGGCACCTCTTACGCGACCCCTTACTCGCAAGTGTCGCCTAGTAATTATTTCCAAGGACCAGTTCCCAATGCTCCCGGCAACCCCAACCGACGGATATTGCATATTGCAATTATCGATTGCACGGTCTCCCTGGGTAATACGGCGTGTTCAACTCTGAAGGTGCTGGGTATCGGCAAGTTTTTCATGCAGGTGAAGGCCCAATTCAACGGGTCGAATCAAGGTGTATGGACAGAGTTCGGTGGCCTGGTGGATCCCTTGCCACCTTCCGAAATAAAACTTTATCGGTGAGCTGCCATGAAACCCAACGCTCCCCCGTCGAAAGTTGCATCCCAGCGCGGTGTCGCCGTCATTGAGTTCGCCTTGGTGCTGCCCCTGCTGCTGTTGGTAATCGCCGGCCTGGCAGAATTTGGTCGGGTGATTTGGTACTACGATGCGCTAGCCAAGGCGACTCGGGATGGGGCCCGTTCCCTATCGTTGGTGGTCAAGTCGGATTGGAGCGACAACACCGATCGCGGCACGGCGATCACCGCGGCCAAGACCCTGGTAGTCAGTGCAGCTGCCGCTGCCAATCTCCCGGCCCTGGCGAGCAGCAACGTGCAGGTGCAGTGCGATAACGGTAGTGGTTTCGCTGCCTGCAGCAGCACCTTCCCAAATTATGTGCGCGTGGCGGTGGTGAATTACGGTGTCAATCTTGGCGACCTGTTTCCCATCATCACCGTGGATAGAGATGCCTGGTCGGTGACGACGATAAGTCTCCAACCTTATACCGTCATGCCCTATATGCAGTAGCAGCGATCTTCAGAACAGGGAGCCCGATCATGATAGGCCCAGGGAGAAGCGAGAGAGTGGCAAGAAGCCAGCGTGGCGTAGCGGCGGTGGAGTTCGCAGTCGTGGCTATTCTGTTGTTTACCCTCATCCTCGGGGGCATGGAATTCGGTCGGATTTTCTACGTTTTCAACACCGTCCAGGAAGTGACGCGTAAGGCGGCCCGGGAGGCGGTGGTGCGTTGGGCGGACCAGCAGACGACTGTAAAACAGATGGCCCTCTTCGGCGGTACGGTGCTGCCGGCGGGGGGGGAAGTGACCTCCGCCTATCTCGTGATCGAGTACGTGAATACCCCGACTGGGGCCGATATTTCCCCCCGGCCTGCGGATCCAGGCGCCAACATTCAGGAGTGCTTGGCGGGGGCCGCAGACTGCATCAAATACGTGCGGGTGAAAGTGGTGAATTCGGACGGTACTCCGGTGATCTACCGGCCGACCTGGGGTTTTCCGAGTTTTCTTTCCATTCCAATCCCTTTTTCTACTGTTGTCATGCCGGTAGAGAGCTTGGGCTATCGGCCCTCTTGATCCGAGCCGAAATCCACATAATTGATAAATAGGGTACCCCCATGAAAGTCGCTCTCCTCACCCAAAACAAGGAACTGCTGGATCAGGTGAAAGCCATCGTCGCTGGCACCAGCGGCATGGATCTGACAGTGGTTAGCGGCAGTCCCGCCCATTTCGCCAACGAAGATCTGGACCCGATGCCTGAGTTGCTCATCGTCCAGGCGGCGCGGGGAGTTCAGGATCTGGAGTCCCTGGGCAGCATTGCCACCCACTATCCGCGCCTGCCCATGATCGTCATCTCTCCGGATCAGAGTTCGGATTTTCTGATCAGGGCCATGCGCGTCGGGGTGCGGGAGGTCCTACCGGAGCCCTTGTCCCAATCAGCCCTGCAGGATGCCCTGGAACGCATCCGTCAGCACTCGGCTCTGGTGCGTGCTGCGGCGGGGCGCATCCTGGCGTTTGTGCCGAGCAAAGGCGGTAGCGGAGCTACCTTCCTCGCCACCAACCTGGCCTATGCGCTGGCGGAGGAGGGCAAGCGGGTGGTGCTCATCGACCTCAACCTGCAATTCGGCGATGCCATGGTTTATGTGGCGACCCAGAGTGCCCAGACTACCGTGGCCGAGGTGGCGCACCAGATACAGCGGCTGGATGGGGAATTCTTCGAATCCAGCCTGCTCAAGGTGTCTCCCAACCTGGGCATCCTGGCGGCACCCGAGTCACCAGAAAAGGCCGTTGGCATCCGGCCGGAGAATATCGAACGCATTCTGGATCTGGCCCGCAATCGTTACGACTATGTGATTGTCGATCTGGGCATGACCCTGGACCCCATCTCGGTACGGGTGCTGGATGGTGCTGACATGATCTACATGGTGCTGCAGATGACCCTACCCTTCATCCGGGGCGCCAAACGGTTGATGAGCGTATTCGATTCCCTGGGCTATTCCCGTACCAAAGTGGCCCTGTTGGTAAATCGCTACCAGCCTGGCGGTGAAATTACCGTGGGGGATGTGGAAAGCACCCTTGGCCTGCGTGTGCTGCAAACCATCCCCAACAGCTTTGCTGCCGTCGCCGATTCGATCAATCAGGGCAAGCCCATCTTGCAGGTGGATCCCCGGGACCGGGTATCCAAATCCCTGCGGGAAATGGCTCAGAGCATGGCGCAAAAGCCACAGCGAAGCGGAGGCTTGTTGAGTCGGCTGTTCGGCAAGTCTGCGTAGCTGTCGGCCTGACGGGATAGCGCTTTATAGCGATAGAAGTTAGAGGCGGAACTTAGAAACAGGACTTAGCAGCGGAAGTTATTGAGAGGAGAGCACCATGTCGCTACGAGAAAGATTACAAGAGATTGGGACGGAGCCTTCCGCGACGCCCGAGCCCGAGCGTCAGGTGGCCTTTCGCGACGATGTCGGTTATCAGCAACTGAAGAGTGCCATCCACCGCCGCCTGTTGGATCGGGTGGACCTGGAGGTGATGTCCAGTCTCCCTGCCGACCGCCTGAAAGATGAATTGAAGGGCCTGGTCGAGCGCCTGTTGCTGGAGGACGGCATCGCCTTGAATGCCGTGGAGCGACGGCAGATTGTTCAGGATATCCAGAACGAGGTATTGGGCTTGGGCCCTCTGGAGCCCCTGCTGGCCGACAGCTCCATTTCCGACATCCTGGTGAATACCTGCCACCAGGTCTATGTGGAGCGCTACGGCAAGCTGGAATTGACCGATGTGCGTTTCTCCACCAACGAGCATCTGCTCAAGATCATCGACAAGATTGTCTCCCGCATCGGCCGTCGTATTGACGAGTCGAGCCCCATGGTGGATGCCCGCCTGCCCGATGGGTCCCGGGTCAATGCCATCATTCCGCCCCTGGCCATCGATGGCCCCATTCTTTCCATCCGGCGTTTTGCGGTGATTCCGCTGCAGATGGATGACCTGCTGAAATACAAGAGCCTTACGCCGGAAATGGGCGAGCTGGTCGCCGGCATGGTGCGGGCCCGCCTCAATCTGCTGATCTCGGGCGGTACTGGTAGCGGTAAGACGACCCTGCTCAATGTGCTGTCCGGTTATGTGCCCCACACCGAGCGCATCGTCACCATCGAGGATGCGGCCGAACTGCAACTGCAGCAGCCCCACGTGGTACGCCTGGAAACCCGCCCGCCGAATATCGAGGGAAAAGGGGAGGTAACCCAGCGTTCCCTGGTGCGCAACAGCTTGCGTATGCGCCCAGACCGCATCGTCGTCGGCGAGGTGCGGGGCGCCGAGGTGCTGGACATGTTGCAGGCCATGAACACCGGCCATGAAGGTTCTATGACCACCATCCACGCCAACTCTCCCCGGGACGCCATGACCCGCCTGGAGAACATGCTGGCCATGGCGGGCATGAATCTGCCGCCCAAGGCCATGCGGGCCCAGATCAGCTCCGCTCTTACCGTAGTGATCCAAGTCTCCCGCCTTTCCGACGGCAAGCGCAAGGTCGTCAGCGTACAGGAGATCACCGGCATGGAAGGAGACATCGTCACCATGCAGGAAATTTTCACTTACCACCAAACCGGTATCGGACCGGACGGCAAGGTGCTGGGCCACTTCAGGGCCACCGGTATTCGTCCCAAGTTCCTCGACCGTCTGCGGTCGGCCGGGGTCGTGGTCAACGAAAAAATGTTCGATCCGACCAAACTTTACGAGTGAGGTGCCATCATGGATTACCTCTATTACCTGTTCATCATTTGCGCCTTCCTCGCCGTGGTTTTGGCGTTGGAAGGGGTGCTCATGATCTGGAACACCTACCGGGGGCCGGAAGCCAGGCGCATTGAGCAGCGCTTGCGCTCCATGGCCGGAGGGGAGGCCGGGGGGGAAGCATCCCTGTTGTTGCGCAAGCGCGTCCTTTCCGAAATGCCGGCCATGCAGCGCCTGCTACAGCGGGTTCCTCGGGTGCATTTGCTGGATCGGATGCTGCAGCAGGCCGGTAGCGAGATGACCGTAGGCTCGTTTTTCCTGATCAGTTCGGCCTTTGCGCTGCTGGGCCTGTTGCTGGCCCTGGTGTTGCGCCTGCCCCTGATTCTGGTGCTGGCCGTTGCCGCCGGCTTCTCCCTGCTGCCGTTGGGCCGGCTACTGGCGAATCGTGCCAAGCGCCTGGACAAGTTTGAGCAACAGTTGCCCGATACCTTGGACCTGATTGCCCGGGCATTGCGCGCCGGCCATTCTTTTCCCAGCGGTCTGGAAATGGTGGCAGAGGAAATGCCGGAACCGACGGCCGGGGAATTCCGCACCGCCTTTGACGAAATCAACTTCGGCATTTCGGTGCAGGAGGCCTTGCTCAACCTGGCGTCCCGGGTGCCCGTCAATGATCTGAGCTACTTCGTTGTTGCCGTTCTGATCCAGCGGGAAACCGGGGGCAACCTGGCGGAACTGCTCGACACTCTCTCGCGCCTGATCCGTGAGCGCTTCCGCCTGTTGCTCAAGGTCCGTGCCCTATCGGCGGAAGGACGAATGTCGGCCTGGATTCTCAGTTTTATGCCCTTCGTCGTGGCCTTCCTGCTGTACCTGGTGCACCGGGATTTCATGGCCGTGTTGTGGAATGACAGCGTCGGGTTCAAGATGATGATGTTCGCCATAGCCTTCATGGTGGTGGGGATTATTTGGATGTGGCGCGTCATCAAGATACGGGTATAAAAGGGGACGATCATGATCAACTTTCTTTACCTGGGCCTGGTATTTCTGGCCGTTGCCAGCGGGGTTTATGGCCTGACCAATCTGGTGCTGCGACCTAGGGTGCTGCAGGAGCGCTTGAAGGCGGGAGGCGAAGTCCTGAATCCGGTAGCCCAGGTTCCCCATTGGCAGGAGCGTGTGGTGCAGTTGGCGGGCCCCCTGGCCAAGCTGGTATTGCCCGCAGAAGGGTGGGAGACCTCCAGCCTGCGGGTCCGCTTCATGAATGCCGGTTATCGGCATGCCAATGCACCGATCATTTATTTTGCCGCCAAGGTGGTGATGGCCATCGTCCTGCCGCTGCTGGTGCTCTTTTACGTCGGCGTTTTTCGTAGCGGGCCGCCGCCGGACAGTATGCTGATGACCGTGCTCCTCTTGTGGGTCGCCGGCTTTGGTTTTTTCCTGCCCAATATTTTCCTGGGCTGGAAAATCAAGCACCGTCAGCTGGAGTTGTTCGAAACCTTCCCCGACGCCATCGACTTGATGGTGGTCTGCGTCGAGGCCGGCCTTGGTATGGATGCTGCCATCGCCCGCACCAGCGAAGAAATGCGCTTGCGCAGTCAAGCCCTGGCTGACGAGCTCCATTTGGTCATGCTGGAACTACGGGTCGGGGGAACCCGGGAAAGTGCCCTGCGCAACCTCGCCCTGCGTACCGGTCTCGAGGATGTCACCTCCCTGGTAACCCTGCTGATCCAATCCGATCGTTTTGGTACCAATGTGGCCGAAGCCCTGCGGGTGCATGCCGATGGCCTGCGCAACCGCCGTCACATGCGGGCCGAGGAGGCTGCCAACAAGGTGCCGGTGAAGCTGGTCTTCCCTCTGGTGTTGTGCATTTTTCCCGCCCTCATGCTGGTGCTTGCCGGCCCGCCGGCAATCACGGTGTACCGGGTGTTGTTTCCGATTTTTGCCCGCTGAACAACAAGGAGGGACACGATCATGAAACCCTTACTGCTAGCAAGTCTGGTCTCGGGAGCGCTGATGGCCGGGGCCTGTTCTACGGTTAATGATGGACGCCCCATGGCGGGCCAGGTGCAGCCGCTCCAGGTCGTGCGGCATGGCGCGAGTAATCCCGATGCCCTCTATGCCACCGGCCGCTATTACCAGGGCCAGGTTCGTTACGACCAGGCCATCGAATACTACCAACGGCTGCTGGAGGCCGATCCCCGCCATGCCGAAGGCCACAATGCCCTGGGTGTGATTTATGCCATGCAGGGCCGTAGCGACGCCGCCGAGGCAGAGTTCCGTGCGGCCCTGGAGGCAGCTCCAGGAGCGGCTCACATTCACAATAATCTGGGTTATCTGCTGTTGCGCCAGGGGCGCCTCGACGATGCCGTTGTCAGCCTTGATCGCGCCTTGGGCCTGGACCCAGCCAATACGCGAGCCCGGGATAACCTGGAAACGGCCTACAGCCGCATGGTTGCCATGGATGGGCGCAATGCCACCCCGCCCCTGGCGAGTCAGGGAGTGCCGGCACCAGAGCCAGTGGCTGTGGCGCGGGCGGTACCCGTTTCCTTACCGGCGCCAGCGGTCTCCGCAGCAACGATCGAGGCAGCTCCGAATCCCACTCCCGTTGCCACTGCTGCTGTCACGCCTGCTGCACCTACCGCTACCGTAACCCCGGAGCCGACCTCTCCTGCTCCCATTCAGGCAGCTCAAGGCGGGCTCGAAATGGCCCAGGTCGGGGCGAATGTCTATGAGTTGCGCCAGCCTGTAGCGCCCAAGGCCACGGTTCCGGCAGCTGTGACTCCGGTCCTGCCGACAACTGCTGCCATTGCTGCAGCGGCCCTGGCGCCGGCAACGCCGTCGCGGCAGATGCGGCTCGAGGTGGCCAATGGCAACGGCGTCGAAGGACTGGCCGGGCGGACCTCCCGCTTCCTGCAAAAGGTGGGCTATCCCACTGCCCGCCTGACCAACCAGAAGCCCTTCATCCAACCCATGACTGAAATCCAGTACCGGCCGGGCTACGAGGAGCAGGCCAACAACCTGCAGCGTGTGTTTGCCGGTAAAGGGGTCCTGGCCGAAGCCAAAGGCTTGCGCTCGGATATCCAGGTGCGGGTGGTGCTGGGGCAGAACCTGCGTACTACGGAGCAACTGGCCGAACTGGAAGCCGGACTGGTGCAGTTGGCTGCCAACGAGACCTGTAGCGCCATGGACTGATGCCCGCTGTAGCAGGCGTTTGGCAACGTAAAAGCGGGGAGCAATGCTCCCCGCTTTTACGTTGACGCTTGGTTAGCGCTCAGCTGGCCTTCAGCGGAAACTCAGGCGACGAAATGGACCCATTCTTCCAGGGGGGCGCGCTCAGTGCGTAGCTTGTTTTCCGGCTTGCTTTCGTCGGCGTAGCCCAGGGCCATGCCGCATACCACCATTTCGTTTTCCGGCAGGTTCAGGTGCTCGCCGATGATGCGGTGGAACTGGGTGAAGGCAGCCTGGGGGCAGGTGTCCAGGCCCCGGGCCCGGGCGGCGAGCATGATGGTCTGCACGAACATGCCGTAGTCGAACCAGCTGCCCTGCTGCATGATGCGGTCGATGGTGAAGATGAAGCCCACCGGCGCGTCGAAGAAGGTGTAATTGCGGCCGTGCTGCTCGTGCATGCGGGCCGCATCGCCTTTCTTGATTTCCAGCAGGCCGTAGAGGTCCAGGCCCACCTTGCGTCGCCGGTCGATGTAGGGAGAAATCCACTTGGCCGGGTAGTAGGGATATTCCTCGGCGTGAGTCTGGGCTTCTTCCGGGTCGTTATAGGCGGCGAGGATCTTTTCCGACAGCTGCGCCTTGGAATCGCCGGTCAGCACATAGACCTTCCACGGTTGCACATTGGTGCCCGAGGGCGCGCGGGAAGCGATGCGTAGGATGTCCTCGATGGCTTCCCGGGAGACGGGAGTGGGCAGAAATGCCCGCACGGAACGGCGGGATTCGATGACGTCGTCGACGATGCGTTGGCTATCGCTGCTCATGGAGCTTCCTTGTAAGGATTGAGGAAAAATATCAGGCGCCGAAGCGGCGCAGACCTTCGAGATCGGTGACCGTGATGCCGCCGTATTCCACCCGCAGCAGGCCAGCTTCTTCCAGCTGTTTCAGGGCCTGGTTGGCGCGCTGGCGGGAGACTCCGGCCAGATAGCCGATTTCCTCCTGGGAAATCTGCAGCTGGGGGCCGATGCCCGGGTAGAGCACCGGATTAAACAGGGAAGCGACGCAGCGGGCAACCCGGGCATCGGTTTCCAGCAGCCGGTCCATTTCCACCCGGCCGATGAATTGGCCCAGGCGTTCGTTCAACTGATTGAGCAAGAAGCGGTTGAAGGGGATGCTGTGATCGAGCAGCCACTGGAAGGTGCTGCGCCCCATGCAGGCCACCTGGGAGTCCCGCAGGGCCACCACGTCATAGCGGCGGGTCTCGTTCTTGAGCATGGAGCCCTCGCCGAACCAGCCGCCGGTGGGTACCCCGGTGAAGGTGGCGGTCTTGCCCGAGACCCCGTGGCTGGCGATTTTCACCAGCCCATCCATGACCCCCAGCCAGTAATCCACCGGCTCCCCCTTGTAGCAGACAAATCCCCCCGCCGGAATGCGGCGCACAAAAGTTCCTGCCTCGATTCGGGCGAATTCCTCAGCAGACAGTTCCCGGCCCCAGATGGTGCTGTGCAGCAACTCGGAGAGGGTTTGCATTTATTTACTCAATTGTCAGGTCGACGACAATTATAGCCATGCCGCCTCGCTAAATTGGGCACAAATGCCATCCGGCGCCCCTCCTCGAAGAGGTGTGCGTCCAGGGTGGAGGAGACAATCGGGACGGGGCTACCGGGAAGACCGGAGACCCGCGCCCATCCAGCTGGACAAACCGCTCTCGCCCTTGCGGGTGAGGTGCGGAAAACCGCGCGCCTTCGAGTGATCGCGGGGATAACAAAGGAGGAGACGTTATGCCGGATGTGGCTTATTCCCAGGCAATGCCCAATCGTAGGGCGGCGGGTGAGACTTTTCCGCACCTGCTCTTTCACCATGCCCAGGTGCGCGGCGCCAAGACCGCCATGCGCGAGAAAGACCTGGGCATCTGGCAATCCTGGTCCTGGTCCGAGGTGGCGGCCCATGTCAGCGCCCTGGCCTGCGGCCTGGCGGAGTTGGGCTTCAAGCGCGGCGACAACCTGGCCATCATCGGCGACAACCGTCCCCGGCTGTACATGACCATGATCGCCGTCCAGTGCCTGGGCGGCGTTCCCGTGCCCCTTTACCAGGACGCGGTGGCCAATGAAATGCTCTTCGTGCTCCAGGATGCCGGCATCCGCTTTGCCATCGTCGAAGACCAGGAGCAGGTGGACAAGCTCCTGGAAGTGCGGGAGCAATTGCCCCAGCTCGACCACATCATCTACGACGATGCCCGGGGCATGCGTCACTACAACCAGCCCTTCATCCATGACATCGAAGCCGTCATGGCCATGGGGCGCATCCACCACCAGAATCATCCCGATTTCCTGCAAGCCGAAATCGACCAGGGGCGGAGCAGTGACACCGGCGTCATGCTCTATACCTCCGGCACCACCGGCAAGCCCAAGGGCGTCTGCCTGGCCCATGAGGCCTTCATTGCCGCGGCCAATGGCGGTTGCCTGTTCGACCAGCTGACGGACCGGGAGGAGATCCTTTCCTACCTGCCCATGGCCTGGGTCGGCGACCACCTGTTCTCCTACGCCCAGGCCCTGGTGGCCGGCTTCACCATCAACTGTCCCGAATCCGGCGACACGGTCATGACCGACCTGCGGGAAATCGGCCCCACCTACTACTTCGCCCCGCCCCGGGTGTTCGAGAACCTGCTCACCCAGGTGATGATCCGTATGGAAGATGCCGGCGCCATCAAGCGCAAGCTGTTCGCCTGGGCCATGGAGGTGGCCAAGCGCTGCGGTGCCGACATCCTGGATGGAAAACCGGTTTCCGGTGGTGACCGCCTGGCCTACTCCCTGGCCAACCTGCTGGTCATCGGCCCCCTGAAGAACGTCCTCGGCATGAGCCGCATCCGGGTGGCCTATACCGCCGGCGCCGCCATCGGGCCGGACCTGTTCCGCTTCTACCGTTCCATCGGCGTGAACCTGAAGCAGCTCTATGGCCAGACCGAAACCTGCGCCTATGTCTGTCTGCAGCCCGATGGCCAGATCAAGTTCGACTCCGTCGGCAAGCCGGCGCCCAACGTGGAGGTGAAGATCGCCGACAACGGCGAAATCCTCGTGAAGGGGCCAATGCTGCTCAAGGAATACTACAAGCGCCCGGATGCCACCGCCGAATCTATCAACGCCGAGGGCTATTTCATGACCGGCGATGCGGGCTTCTTCGACGACGAGGGCCATCTGAAGATCATCGACCGGGCCAAGGACGTGGGCAAGATGGCGGGGGGCGCCATGTTCGCGCCCAACTACATCGAGAACAAGCTCAAGTTCTTCCAGTACATCAAGGAAGCCGTGGCCTTCGGCAACGGCCGTGAGCAGGTTTGCGCCTTCATCAACATCGACATGGGGGCCGTGGGCAACTGGGCGGAAAGGCGGGGGCTGGCCTACAGCGGCTACACCGACCTGGCCCTGAAGCCGGAGGTGTACGAGCTGATCCAGGAGTGCGTGGAAAAGGTGAATGGCGAACTGGTCAGCGAGGGCATGCTGGCCGACTCCCAGATCCATCGCTTCCTCATCCTGCACAAGGAGCTGGACCCGGATGACGACGAGCTCACCCGGACCCGCAAGGTGCGGCGCAATTTCATTTCCGAAAAATATGCGGTGCTGATCGACGCCTTCTATTCGGGCAAGAACAGCCAGTTCATCGAGACCCAGGTCAAGTTCGAGGACGGCCGGGTCGGCAAGGTGGCCGCCGATCTGGTCATTCGCGACGTCAAGACCCGGCCGGTCGTGCGTCAGGCGGCGTGAGGGCGATCATGGACATGCACGGAGAATTTATGGCCCCCCAGGCCCCTACCCCCAACGCTGCCGGCAACGGCACCAACGGTCGCCAGATCGGTGAGGTCATCCTCGATCTCCAGAACATTTCCCTGCGCTTCGGCGGGGTCAAGGCCCTCACCGACATTTCCTTCAACGTGAAGGAGCACGAGATCCGCGCCATCATCGGCCCCAACGGCGCTGGCAAGAGCTCCATGCTCAACGTTATCAACGGCGTGTACCACCCCCAGGAAGGGCGCATCGTCTTCCACGGCGAAGAGCGCAAGAAGATGGAGCCCCACATGGCGGCGACCCAGGGCATCGCCCGCACCTTCCAGAACATTGCCCTGTTCAAGGGCATGAGCGTCCTCGACAACATCATGACCGGGCGCGTCACCAAGATGAAATGCGGCTTTCTGGAGCAGGCCCTGTATTGGGGCCGGGCCCAGAAGGAAGAGCTGGCCCACCGGGAGAAGGTGGAGGAGGTGATCGATTTCCTGGAGATCCAGCACATCCGCAAGACTCCGGTGGGGCGCCTGCCCTACGGTCTGCAGAAGCGGGTGGAGCTGGGCCGGGCCCTGGCCGCCGAGCCTTCCCTGCTGCTGCTGGACGAACCCATGGCCGGCATGAACGTGGAAGAGAAACAGGACATGTGCCGCTTCATCCTCGATGTGAACGACCAGTTCGGCACCACCATCGTCCTCATCGAGCACGATATGGGCGTGGTGATGGACATCTCCGACCGGGTGGTGGTCCTGGATTACGGCAAGAAGATCGGCGACGGCACGCCGGACGACGTGCGCAACAACCAGGAGGTGATTTCCGCCTACCTGGGCGTGGCCCACTAAACGGAGGAGAGGACATGCAATTCTTTTTTGAAGTGCTGATCGGCGGCCTGCTCTCGGGGGTGATGTATTCCTTCGTGGCCCTGGGCTTCGTGCTGATCTACAAGGCCTCCGGCGTCTTCAACTTCGCCCAGGGCGCCATGGTGTTCTTCGCCGCCCTGACCTTCGTCGGCTTCCAGGAAATGGGGGCACCCTTCTGGCTCGCCCTGATCCTTGCCTTTGCCGCCATGGTGCTGCTCGGCATGGCCACCGAGCGCATCGTGCTGCGGCCTTTGGTGAACCAGCCCCCCATCACCCTGTTCATGGCCACCATCGGCCTTACCTTCTTCGTCGAGGGCCTGGCCCAGGGCATCTGGGGTTCCACCGTGCGCGGCCTGGACCTGGGCATCCAGGACGAGCCCATCCAGTGGGTCATGGACCAGGCCGGCATCCTGGTTTCCAGCTTCGACCTCTTCGCCGCCGGCGTGGCGGCGGCCCTGGTCACCCTGCTGGCCCTGTTCTTCCAATACACCCGCATCGGCCGGGCTCTGCGGGCCGTGGCTGACGACCACCAGGCCGCCCTGTCCATCGGCATTCCGCTGCAGACCATCTGGCGCATCGTTTGGTCCGTGGCCGGCTTTGTCGCCCTGGTGGCGGGTCTGCTCTGGGGCGCCCGCAACGGGGTCCAGTTCGCACTTACCTTCACCGCCCTGAAGGCCTTGCCGGTACTCATCCTGGGCGGCTTTACCTCGGTCCCGGGGGCCATCGTCGGCGGCCTCATCATCGGCTCCACCGAGAAGCTGGCCGAGGTCTATCTGGGGGGCTATGTGGGCGGCGGCATCGACTCCTGGTTCCCCTATGTGATGGCCCTCGCTTTCCTGCTGATCCGGCCCGAAGGCCTGTTCGGCGAAAAGCACATCGACCGGGTTTAAGGAGAGGACGACAACATGCTTTACCGTGAAGCCGGACAATTCAAGACCAGCTACGCTGCCGACCAGCAGATCTTCCCCATCCGCCAGGATCGCATCGCCTTCGGCCTGATCCTGGTGGCGGCAGCCCTGGTGGTGCCCTTCGTGGCCAACGAATACTGGATCAAGGCCATCCTGATCCCCTTCCTCATCTTCTCCCTGGCCGCCATCGGCCTCAACATCCTCACCGGCTACGCCGGCCAGCTGTCTCTGGGCTCCGCCGCCTTCATGGCGGTGGGGGCCTTCGCCGCCTACAACTTCCTGGGCCGTATTCCCGGCATGCCGGTGCTGCTGGCCTTCGTCGGCGGCGGCCTGTCGGCGGCGGCCATCGGCATGCTGTTCGGCCTGCCCTCCCTGCGCATCAAGGGCTTCTACCTGGCGGTGGCGACCTTGGCGGCCCAGTTCTTCATCGTCTGGGTGCTGACCAAGTTCAGCTGGTTTTCCATGGATTCCTCCTCCGGCGTCATCACCGCCCAGGCCATCCAGATTCTGGGCTACCGCTTCGAAACGCCGGTGTCCCTGTACCTGCTGGTGCTGGCCATCGTCGTGGTGATGGCCCTGGCGGCCAAGAACATGGTGCGCAGCTCCGTCGGCCGGGCCTGGATGGCGGTACGGGACATGGACGTGGCGGCCGAGGTGATCGGCATCCGCATCATGGGCACCAAGCTCCTGGCCTTTGCCGTCAGCTCCTTCTACTGCGGCGTCGCCGGCGCCCTCTATGCCTACGCCTACCTGGGTACGGTGGAACCGGAAGGCTTCAACCTGGACCTGTCCTTCAAGATCCTGTTCATGATCATCATCGGCGGGGTCGGCTCCATCCTCGGCAGCTTCCTGGGGGCGGCCTTCATCCTGTTGCTGCCCATCCTGCTGGACGTCGGCCTGCCCCAGCTGGCCGGGCTCTTCCACCTGCCTTTCAGCACCGCCACGGTGTCGCACATCCAGACCCTGGTGTTCGGCTCCCTCATCATGTTCTTCCTGATCGTCGAGCCCCACGGCCTTGCCCGCCTGTGGCAGATCGCCAAGGAAAAACTGCGCCTTTGGCCCTTCCCCCACTAGGGCGGGGCTTTTTGATAACTACTGGAGGAGACATAAGATGATCAACCGCTTCAAACCCGCTTTGGCCGCTGTCGCTGTTTCCCTTGCCGTGTTGTCCCAGTCGGCGATCTCCGCCGAAGAGCAGTTCTTCCCCATCGTCTCGTACCGGGTCGGCGCCTACGGCGCCAACGGCCAGGCCTTCTACGGCGGCTTCGTGGACTACCTCAACTACGTCAATATGAAGGAAGGCGGGGTGAACGGCGTCAAGCTCGCCTGGGAGGAGTGCGAAACCGAATACAACAATGCCAAAGGCGTCGAGTGCTACGAGCGCCTGAAGGGTAAGGCCAAGGTATCAGCCGGCCCCATCCACACCATGTCCACCGGCATCTCCTACGCCATCATCGACAAGGCGGCCACCGACAAGCTGCCCCTGGCCATGATGGGCTACGGCCGCACCGATGCGGTGGACGGCTCGGTCTTCCCCTATGCCTTCCCCCTGGTGACCACCTATCAGATGCAGGCCTCCGCCATCGTCAAGTTCATCAAGGACAAGGAAAAGGGCACCCTGGCCGGCAAGAAGATCGTCTTCCTCTACCATGACTCCGCCTACGGCAAGGAGCCCATCGTCGCCCTCCAGGCCGAGGCCAGCCTCAACAAGTTCGACCTGGTGCTGATCCCGGTGGCCCACCCGGGCAACGAGCAGGGAGCCCAGTGGCTGAAGATCCGCCAGGAGAAGCCCGACTACGTCATGTTCTGGGGCTGGGGCGTGATGAACCAGACGGCGCTGAAGTCCGCCCAGAAGGTGGGTTTCCCCCGGGACAAGATGATCGGCTCCTGGTGGGCCGGCTCCGAGGAGGACACCATCCCGGCGGGCGAGGCCGCCAAGGGCTACATGGCCGCCACCTGGAACGTCTCGGGCAAGACCGTGCCGGTCATCGCCGACATCGAGAAGACCGTCTATGGCGCCGGCAAGGGCAACCTCCAGGACACCAGCAAGCTCGGCACCGTGCTCTACAACCGGGGCGTCTCCGCCGCCGTGCTGTCGGTGGAGGCCATCCGCAAGGCCCAGGAGAAATTCGGCAAGGGCAAGGCCATGAACGGCGAGCAGGTGCGCTGGGCCCTGGAGAACCTCAACATCACCGATGCCCGCCTGAAGCAGATCGGCGCCACCGACCTGCTGCCGGAGATCAAGACCTCCTGCTCCAACCACGAGGGCTCGGGCAAGGTGAAGATCCAGCAGTGGGACGGCGCCAAGTGGGTGCCGGTGTCGGGCTGGATCGAGGGCAACAAGTCCCTCATCCACCCCCTCTTCGAATCCTCGGCCAAGCAGTACGCCAAGGAGAAGGGCATCACGCCGCGGGACTGCTCCAAAGAGAAGATCTGACCCAGGCCAGCGGGGAGCCGCCGGCTCCCCGCTTCAACCGGACGTAATCCTATGACTATACAGACATCCGTTGCTGTAGCGGCCGACTCGTACCTGAGCATCAACAACATCGAGGTCATCTACGACCACGTCATCCTGGTGCTCAAGGGCGTTTCCCTGGACATTCCCCGGGGCAAGATCGTCGCCCTGCTGGGGGCCAACGGGGCCGGCAAGACTACGACCCTGAAGGCCATCTCCAACCTGCTGCGGGCCGAGCGGGGCGACGTCACCAAGGGCTCCGTCGAGTTCAAGGGCTCCCGGGTGGACCAGCTGTCGCCCAACGAACTGGTGAAGCGGGGGGTCATCCAGGTCATGGAGGGGCGTCACTGCTTCGGCCACCTGACCATCGAGGAAAACCTCCTGACCGGCGCCTACACCCGTTCCATCTCCCGGGCCGAGCTCAAGGAGGGCCTGGAAAAGGTGTACCACTACTTCCCCCGCCTCAAGACCCGCCGCACCTCCCAGGCCGGCTACACCTCCGGCGGCGAGCAGCAGATGTGCGCGATCGGCCGCGCGCTGATGGCCAAGCCCTCCATGATCCTGCTGGACGAACCGTCGATGGGCATCGCGCCGCAGATCGTCGAGGAGATCTTTGGCATCGTCAAGGACTTGAACCAGAAGGAGAACGTGTCCTTCCTGCTGGCCGAGCAGAACACCAGCGTGGCACTGCGCTACGCCGATTTCGGCTACATCCTGGAAAACGGCCGGGTGGTGATGGAAGGCGCTGCCACCGACCTGGCCAGCAACGAGGACGTCAAGGAGTTCTACCTGGGCGTGTCCGGCGCCGGGCGCAAGAGCTTCCGCGAC
>DATEZY010000169.1:0-2448 GCA_035255085.1 Azospira sp.
TTGGCCTTTTCTCCCGCTTCCCCGCCGTCCCACCTCCCCTCCTCCCCCCTTATTTCACCTTGATTTGGGTCCACATGCGCGACAGGACGCGGCGCAGGGCCGGATCGAAGTCCCGCAGCATTTCCAGGCGCACCAGGTCCGTCGGCGGCGGGAAAATGCCCGGGTTGCCCGCCACTTCCGGACGCAGATACTCCATGGCGGCGGCATTGGGATTGCCGGCCCCGATGAGATTGGAGACGTCGGCCGCATTAGTGCCGTCGAGCATGAAGTCGATGAATTTCAACGCCAGTTCGGGATGCCGGCCGGAGCGGTGCAGGACGAAGTTGTCCACCGCCAGTACCGCCCCCTCCCTGGGGGTGGTAAAGCCGATGGTGAAGGGCCGCTTCGCCGCCCGGGCATCCTGCTGGGCCCGCCACATGTCGTTGGAGTAGCCGTGGGCAACCCAGATGGTGCCGATGGCCAGGTCCTTGATGTAGGTGCTGTTGGAAAAGGTGGCCCAGTAAGGCTTGGCGCGCAGGATCAGGCGCTTGGCCTGCTCCCACTTGGCCGGGTCGGTGTCCTGTACCGAATGGCCCAGATACTTCATCGCCGCCGCCATCAGCTCCCGCTGGCTGTTGAGCACCGTCACCTTGCCCTTGAGCTTCTCCAGGTATTTGGGCTCGAAAATCAGGGCCCAGGTGTCGGTGGGCA
Source organism: Azospira sp. (assembly GCA_035255085.1). Lineage (GTDB taxonomy): Bacteria > Pseudomonadota > Gammaproteobacteria > Burkholderiales > Rhodocyclaceae > Azospira. The sequence continues at coordinate 691 of DATEZY010000169.1, forward strand.
GGCCTAGCTCCCTGAGCTTGTCGGCGTTGTAGCCGATCAGGGTGACGGTGGTGGCGTAGGGCACCGAGTAGCGGTTGCCCGGGTCGTACCAGGGATTGAGGAATTCCTTCTTTTCATTGCCCAGGTGGGGCAGGCGGGACTTGTCCAGGGGACGCAGGGCGCCGCGCCGGATCAGAGCCTCCACCGCGTTGCCGGTGGGCACCAGCAGGTCGTAGCCTTCGGCCCCGGCATCGAGCTTGGCCAGCATTTCCTCGTTGTCCGAGTAATAGTCCTGCTTCAGGATGCAACCGCAGGCGGCCTCGAAGCGCCGCGCCGTGTCGGCCGAAATGTAGTTGTTCCAGTTGTAGAGATAGAGCACCTCCTGGCCCTGCACCGGCAGCACCAGCACCAGCAACAGCAACAGCAGGATGATGACCAGTAGGCGCTTCATTCCCGGACTTTCAGCAGGTCCGGCGCCAGGCGGGAGGCGATGGCGATCAACGACAGGGTGATGGCCATGAGCAGGGTGGACACGGCATTGACCTCCGGCGTCACCGCCACCTTGATCATGGAATAGATCTGCAGCGGCAGGGTGGTCACCCCCACCCCGGCGACGAAGAAGGTGATGACAAAATCGTCGATGGACAGGGTGAAGCTCATCAGGAAACCGGCCAGCACCCCGGGCAGGATCAGGGGCAGGGTGACGCGGCGGAAGGTCTGCCAGGGATTGGCCCCCAGGTCCCGGGCCGCCTCGAAAATGCTCTCGTCCATGCCCGCCAGCCGGGCCCGCACGATGACCGCGACAAAGCCGATGGAAAAAGTGATGTGGGCCGCCAGGATGGAGAACAGGCCCAGGGTCAGGTCCAGAACCTGGCGGAAGAACAGCAGCAGGGAAATGCCCAGCAGGATCTCCGGCATGGCCACCGGGGTCAGCACCAGGAAGGGCAGGTAGCGGATGCGCCAGCGGTGCATGGCCATGCCGGCCATGGTGCCGAGCAGGGTGGCGATGGACGAGGCGGCAAGGGCGATCAGCAGGGAATTGCCAGCTGCATGCAGCATGTCCCGGTCGTGCACCAGGCGAGCGTACCAATCGGTGGTGAAGCCGACCCAGGCGGCGTTGAGCTCCGAGGCGTTGAAGGAAAAAAGCACCACTACCGCCAGGGGCAGGTAGAGGAAGGCATAGACCGCCAGGGCGGCGGCCCACAGCAGGGGCTGACGGCGCCTGCTCATGGCAGCCCCCCTCCCCCTCCAACCCTGCCCTGCCGGCGCCTGCCGGCCCAGGCCGCGATCCCCGCCAGGGTCAGCACCATCACCGTGAGCAGCAGGGAGAGGGTGGAACCCAGGGGCCAGTCCCGGTTATCCAGGAACTGCTCCTTGATCAGGTTGCCGATGAGGATGTCGCCGGTGCCGCCCAGCAATTCCGGCACGGCAAACATGCCCAGCACCGGAATGAACACCAGGGCGGTGCCGGACCAGATACCCGGCAGCGACAGGGGGAAGGTGACGCGCCAGAAGCGCACCCAGGCCCCGGCGCCCAGGTCCTGGGCCGCCTCGAGTAGGGCCGGGTCGTGCTTTTCCAGGTTGGTGTACAGGGGCAGGATCATGAAGGGCAGATGCACATAGACCATGCCCACCAGCACGGCGAAGGGCGTATACAGCAGGTTGAGGGGCCCCAGGATCATCATCCAGGCATAGATGCGTACCAGGAAATTGCTGGCGAAGGGCAGGATCACCAGCAGCACCAGCAGGTCTCGCCGCCCCTTGGGGCTGCGGGCGATC
>DATEZY010000170.1:0-30923 GCA_035255085.1 Azospira sp.
CCGGCCAGGGGCGGCATCAACACCAGCACCAGGACGCACACCAGGTCTTCCACCACCAGCCAGCCCACGGCGATGCGGCCATTGACCGAATCCAGGATGCCCCGGGTCTCCAGGGCCCGCAGCAGCACCACGGTGGAGGCACAGGAGAGGGCCAGGCCGAAGACCAGGCCGGCACCAAAGCTCCAGCCCCAGAACATGGCCAGGGCCGTGCCCAGGGCGGTAGCCACGGTGATCTGCACCAGGGCACCGGGCACGGCGATGCGGCGCACGGTCATCAGGTCTTCCAGGGAAAAATGCAGGCCGACGCCGAACATCAGCAGCATGATGCCGATCTCGGCCAGTTGCCCCGCCAGTTCCACATCGGCGACGAAGCCGGGGGTAGCCGGCCCCATGACCACACCGGCCAGGAGATAACCGACCAGCGGGGGGATCTTCACACGGGCGGCGATGAAACCCAGGATCATGGCCAGCCCGAAGCCGGCGGCCACGGTAGTGATAAGGCTGATGTCGTGGGGCATGAGGCGGTCCTTGCGGGAGTGAGGGCAGGCGGGCGCCGAACCGGCGGCCGCGCACTCCCCCGCCCCCGACATCCACCGGGATCAGGCCGACACGCGCAGCCCCTTGGCCCGGCGGAGCCCATTGTCCCATGAAGGGCGCTGCGGCTGGATCAGGGAAACGACGGACAGTGCCGGCCCTGGGACACTCCAGGGCGAGCCAATGAAAATAACGGGGAAAGGGAAGAGAAGGAGACTAAAGGCGATGCAGGGCAGCAGTCCCGGCGCTCAGAACAGGGGCGCCAGGGCCTTTTCCAGATCTTCCAGCTTCATGCCGCCCAGCTTGCGGGCAACGATATGGCCCTGGCGGTCGATGATCACGGTGTAGGGCAAGCCGGCCTTGTCGTTACCCAGTCCCTGCATCAGCTCGATGCCGCGCTGCAGGCCGGAGACCACCACCGGGTAATCCACCTCGTAGGCCTTGGCGAACTCCTTCACCCCTTCCTTGCCGTCCTCCACCGCCACGCCGACCACGGTCAGACCCTTGGCCTTGTGCTTGTGATAGACGCTCACCAGGTCAGGAATTTCCTTGCGGCAGGGGCCGCACCAGCGGGCCCAGAAATTGACCACCAGGGGCTTGCCGCGCAGAGACTCCAGCTTGACCGGATGATCGGAAGGGTCAGGCAGGGTGGTGGCGAACAGGGCCGCCGTGGATGCCCCTGCGGCAGGAGCGGCGGCGCTTTCCTCAGCGACGACAGGACCAGCCAGCAGGACAGCACAAGCGGCGGCGAGCAGCAATCGGGGAGCGGAGAAGCTGGCAGGGAAGCAGGACATCAGGGCAAGTCGCTCTTACGGAAGGTAAGGAAACCGATGCCGGCAGCCAGGCTGCCCAGGAACACCGGATAAACCAAAGCATACACTTTGTAGCCCAGCACCCCGAAGTTGTCCAGGATCACGTAAGCCGACGGCCCAAGGACGATCAACTGGGGATCGAACAGGGCCAGGGCTGCGGTACGGAAAACCTGCAGCGGATTGGCCAGGGCGATGGAAATGGCCACCTCGGGCGCCACCTGCCCCTGGATTAGCACCCCCAGGAGGATCAGGTCGAGGAATACCAGCATGAACAGCCAGACCACGAAGGCTGTGCCCTGGGCCACGTCGGTGCTACGCGCCAGGGTGGAGATGAGCATGCCGATGCCGAGGAAGCACCAGGCCATGGCGGCCAGCAGGGCGGTGTAATAGACGAACATGCCCCAAGGCACCTCGATGTCCTTTACCAGGGCCCACAGCACGGCGCCCAGCATGGCCACGAATACCGGCAGGAAAATGGTGACGTAGCGCCCTACCAGCTTGCCCCAGAACCAGGCCGAGAGGGATACGGGTAGGGACAGCAGGTATTCGAAGACCCCGGCCTCCCGGTCGCCGGCGACGGAGCGCACCGTGGTGACCAGCACAAAAATGGGCAGGATCGCCATGGCCAGCTGGATGTAGGTGACCAGCAGGCGGGACAGGCCGATGAAGCCCAGGACCCGGGATTCGGTCAGGCCGAAGGCGAACAGCAGGGCCACGATGCCGCCAAAGACCAGGCTATAGATGAGGAACCAGCGGGCCCGCAGGGATTCCACGATATCGAGCTTGGCAGTGAGCCAGAGGTGTTTCATCACTTTCCTTTTGCCAGTACCAGTTTTTTTGCTTCTTCAAAGGAGACGCTGCCCGGCACCGCCTCGGCCACGGCACCGAAGCCGTAGGCCATGGGCGTGCGCTTGCCGGCGACGAACTGGGCCTTGCGGGCATCGAGCCAGCGGCCGTCCCGGGAGTCGGCCACCCAGAATTCCATGCGCGGGTCAGAGGACCAGGGCTGGTGCTCGCTCCACACCACGGCGCAGCCGAAGTCGTCGAACTTGTAGATTTTCTTGCTTTGCGGGTCCCGCACCTGGGTGGCAAAAAGCTTTTCGCTGATGGCCATGCCGCAGCGGGTACAACCGTCCCGGTCCCATTTCACTTCCACCGGGCCGCTGTTGGGCTGGCCGCCGCAACCGCTCAGGGCCGGCAACAGGGCAGCCGCAGGCACCAGATGGAGGAAATCCCGGCGCTTCATTGCAGGGTGACTCCCGTCACTTCCTGCATGTCGATACGGGTCAGCAGGCCGACGTAGCGCGACAGCATGCCGAGGAAGCGCAAGCGGTCCGGCCCGGAAACCTGGCCGTGCCAGGCGAGGCCTTCGCTGCGGGAGGCAAAGCCCCAACCTTCCAGGGCCTTGGCGATGGCGGCATCCGCCCGGCGCAGGTCCACGTGGCAGTCGAGCAGGGTATCCATGCCCGAATCGTCGGCCACCCGGTCGTCCAGCACCACCTTGCCCATGTCCATTTCGACCACCCGGTTCACCAGGGCGGCCACCTCGTCCAGGCGGTGGCTGGAAATGATCATGGTGCAATCATCCTGGCGCTCGGCCAGGAGCTGGAAGAAGATGTGGCGGGCTTCCGGATCCAGGTTGGCGGCAGGCTCGTCCATCACCAGCACCTGGGTATCGCGCCCCAGGGCGATGGCGATCAGGAGCTTCTGCTTCATGCCGCCGGACAGGCGATTGAAGGGCCGGGCGGCAATGCTGGCCACGTCCAGGCCAAGACGGGTGGCCACGGCGTGGATGCGCTGAGGGTCGGACTTGCAGACGGCGGCGGCGAAATTGACCAGCTGGCCCACGGGCATTTTCAGGGGCGGCGGCAACTGGGGCACGAAGCCCACCTTGCCCAGAACATCGGCCCGCTGCCGGCGCGGCGCCTTGCCGTCGATGCTCACCTCGCCGCCGTGGGTGTATTCCCCCAGCAGGCAGCGGATCAGGGTGGTTTTGCCGGCGCCGTTGGAGCCGATCAGGGCGATGCGCTCGCCCAACTGGATGTCCAGGCTGACCCCGGCCAGCACCTGGGCTTTCTTGAAGGTCTTGGTAACGTTATCGAAGCGAATCATGGGGGCGGCGTTTTTCTCGCAGAGCGTTATGGGGCCTGGGTTTCGAGTGTAACTAGGATCGCCGAGCCGCGGTATGGACGCTTTGATATTTGTCGGCTTTTGGCGCCATTTTTCTCCAACCGGCTAGAGCAGCTTGTCCAGGCCCTTGATGCCGTAGCTCAGGGCGCCGCTGGGGCAGGTATCGACGCACAGGCCGCAACGGGTGCAGTCCGGCCCCACGGTCATCACCGCATCCTCGGCCCTGCCCTTGATCACCATGTCGAGTACGTGGGGCACCAGGCAGACCTTGCGGCAGTCGCCTTCGTGGAAGCACTTGTCGAGCTTGTAGACGATGCGCACCGGCGACAGGGTACCAACCATGCCATAGGTCAGGCCGATGGGGCAGACGTAGCGGCACCAGGCGCGGCGGGAGTAGAACACCTCGAACATGAGCAGCAGCACCACCCAGCCCAGGGACAGGCCGGGGCCGTAGATCAGGGCCCGGGAGAGGATGCCGGTGGGGGAGATGGTCTCGAACACGGTATAGCCGGTGACGATGGCCATGAGCGAGAACAGCAGCCAGAAGACGGTGCGGGCGCCCCGGTGGAACTCGTGGTCGGTGACAATCTTCTTCTCCACCAGCTTCAGGTGCAGGGCCTCGAACCATTCCGCCACCAGATGGTAGGGACAGACCCAGGAGCAGAAGGTCCGCCCGCCTAGCAGCACCCAGAGGAAGAACACCGTGGCGGTGCCGATCAACAGGTTCACGATGATGTGCTTGTGGGCCAGCATCACCTGCAGGGCGGAATTGAGGTCGATGAGATGGAAGCCGGCAAAACGGGAGGCGGTGAGCGCCCCTTCCAGCAGCTGGATGTCGAGCCAGAAGGAGACGACAAACAGCAGGTTCACGGCGATGAGCACGGCCCAGCGGCGGTTGCGCCACTTGTTCTTCATCAGCCGGTGTTCCCGGGTGTGCTGCTTCATGGCCTCGAAGTCGGCCTTGTTGAGGCGTTTCAGCTTGTGGATCTGCTCGGCGGCTGGCGTGATGGCCTGGGGCTTTTGCGGCTCCCGGCCGAGCATGACGCGGATGTTGTAGAGGAAGCGGCTCATCTCAGGCCTCCCAGGTCTGGCGCTGGTCCACCACGATGGCGGCGCTGCCGTTGGCATCGGCGGGACAGATCATTTCGCACACGCCGCAGCCGACGCACTGCTCCAGCACCTCCGGCACGGCCCGCTTGACGCCGTCCCCCTTGTCCACCAACTTCATGTGGATGGCGTCCTTGATCGGGCATTCGGTGACGCACAGGTCGCACAGGTCCCGCTCATAGGGGTGGTCCCGTACCGGGATGGGCTTCCAGCGATCCACATCCATGTAGCGCATCTTGGCCTTGAAGTCGGGGCCCCGGGCCTGGCCCTTGAAGCCCTTGCCCTGGTTCGCGAGACAGGCATCGGGATGGGCCAGGCGGGCCAGCCCCATGCGCTCCTTCAGGTTGAGGGTGGGCTCTGGATCCTTCTCCTTGGCCTTGAGGGTGGGCAGGTGGGCCAGGGGCGCCCCGGCCCGGGGCTTGAGGAAGTCAGGCTTGGTGTAGGTCAGGGCACCGGTGGGGCAAGCCAGGATGCACTGGCCGGCATCGCAGGAAAAATCGCAGGCCTGGGTCCGGGGATGGATATAGGGCGCCCCCAGGCCGAAACCGTCAGTGATATCGCCGAGCTTGATGGCCTGCACCGGGCAGACCTGGACACACTGGCCGCACTTGATGCAGGAGGACAGGAAGTCGTTTTCGTCCAGCGCCCCGGGGGGGCGCAGCAGGGGCTTGCCGCCACCCCGGGCCACCGGCAGGTAACCCATGAGGGCCAGACCCAGGATACCGCCGGTGAGCACCGTGGTACGGATGAAGCGGCGCCGGGCGGTGCGGGCCTTGGCGGAACCGATCGGCTTGCCCGGTTTGCCGGAATTGGCAACGCCGGAGGCGGTTTCGGCAGTTTCAGTCACTTCCGTCCCATCTGGGGTATCGGGGGTCGGCTCACTCATGACGCATCCTTCCGCGGGGAGGGCTTTTTGAAAATGGGCGCCTCGTCCTTAAGCAGCAGTTCCGGCGTGGAGAAGGGGGCCAGCCGCTCGAGGAAGTCCAGGGCTTCCATCATCGGGGCATTCTTGAAGAAACGGGCGAAGGGCACTTCCATCCACAACCGGTCGGCATAGGCGTAAAGCTCGTAGGGGGTATCGCCGACACCGTCGTGGTTGCGGTCGAAGCCCTGGTAGTCATCCCAGTGGTTGCCGCGCCACAGGTTACCGTTGGCACCACCGCCCCCGGCCACGGCCACGTCCGAGAGGTTGCCCTCGAAACTGTTGCCTTCCACCACGCTACCATCCTTGTCCGAGGCGAAAGCGATGCCCACGCCGTTATAGGCGATGCGGTTATTGCGGATATCCACCCGGGTACCCGGCTCGAAGGGCGACAGGTCGGAACCAATGCCGGTGGAGCAATAAATGATCTCGTTGCCCTCGACCACGGCGTTACTCGCCTCCTTGAAACCGATGGCCATGCCGGTGGCGCCGGTGGCGTGGGAGATGAGGTTGTTGCGGATATGGATGCCCTCGGTGTACATCACATAGACGCCGACGGCGTTGTCGTAGAACTGGTTGCCTTCCACCACGTTGTGCTGGGCAAACATGAAGTGAATGGAGTAGCGGCTGCGCCGGCCCACGTTGTTACGGAAGATATTGTCGTTGGCGTACCAGGCCACCGTATCCCGGGAATCCTCGATCTCGTTGCCCTCCACCAGGTTCTCCCGGCTGTACCAGAGACGGATGGCATCGCCCCGGGTGCCCAGGTCGAAGGGCTTAGAACGGATGTAGTTGTGCAGCAGCTTGTTCTGGTTGGACTGCTTCAGGTCGATGCCAAACAGGCAGTCGGTGATGCGCACCTTCTCCACCACATTGCGGTCGCCGCGCACGTTGAGGCAGGCATCGTCGCTGTCGTGGGAGGCGCCGGAATTGGTGAGATTGACGCCGCGCAGGGTGGCATCGCTGGTATCGAGCACGAACACCGTGCCCTTGCCGCCGCCGTCGATGGTCACCTGGCCACCGCCCTCGATGGTGAGGGCCTTGTTCACCACCACCGGGCCGGAATAGGTGCCCGGCGGGACCTTCAGCACCGACCCCGCCGGTGCCTCATTGACCAGGGTCTGGAACCAGGGAATGCCGGCCACATGGGCCTCGGTGGGCAACGGCACCCGCTCGCCAGAATCGCCCCAGGTACTGCCGCTGGGGGCTCCCATGCCGGCTGGGACGGCGGGGGCCATCGGGCCGCCCTCTTCCCGCACCGAGGCGACGCCGACCGCTGCCGCCAGGATCAGACCGGTGGCTGCGGCCAGCAGCAGAGGGGATTTCACTCCGCAGCTCCTTCACGCACCTGTTTGCGGCGAATGAGCAGGGCCGGAATGAGGGTGACAAACATCAGCACCAGCAGGCCGTAGCCCCAGTAGGGATAGGAGTAGGTGGAGAACTGGGCGACCTTGCCCTCGCCGAACACCGTGGGCATGAAGGGCTTGACCGTGAAAGCGCCCCAGGGGTGCAGGTTGTGGCCGAAGAACCAGAGCCAGCCGGCGTAGGTGATGACGAAGAAGAGCGGCAGCAGGGCCGGCACCAGGGCCAGCAGCAGGGAGAAGTTGCGCACCTTGGCGACGCCGGCAATGACGACAGCCATGGCGACAATGATGCCGACGATGACCACATGGCTGATGTGCAGCACGTTGTCGCCCCAGTGCTTGATGCGGTCCGGGTCGCGGAAGAAGGTGCCGGATTCCCGCACATAGTCCTCCACGTGGGCCGCCAGGTGCCCCAGCACATACTGATCCACCAGCATCCAGGCGGCGACGGCGGCAAAGCCGGCAGAAAGGACCAGCAGGCGGGTCTTGCGCTTGGTCACCATGAAGCCGGCGAGCATGACGCCAAAGAAGCCGAAGAAGAACTTGGCCAGGGGCTTCTCCACCGGAGCACCGGTGGCGATGGGGAACATGCCCACGTAGTGGTTGATGGTGTTCATTTCATGGACGCAGTCCAGGCCCTGGGCCCCCTTGTTGACGTCCTTCTTGGCATCGAGGATGGGGTTGTAGCGCTCGGTACTGTCATCCAGGTCCTGCTGGATGATTTCGTTGCCCATGCGGGTGCCGGTGCCGGCCGCCGTGCAGCCGTTATAGACGCCGTCGAAATGGAAGTGGATGCGGATGCCATCCGGGAAGGCATCCTTGGGGTAATTGGGGGCGGTCAGGGAAACCCACCAGATGGGGGCAAAGTAGGCGGCGACCATGGCCACCAGGGCCACCAGGGTCAGCAACCGGACCAGGAGGGTTTGTTTCTTCTGAATATCCATATCCGCTGTCTCGCAGTAGAGTCGGTGCCGGTCTCCGGCGGTGCCGCTGGGGGGCATTATTGCTTTTATCGGTTTGTTGCGTGGCACTGCAAATTGCTGTTGGTGCTGATTGCGTTGGTTACGCTACCAACCGCCGCCCGACCCCATCGCAAAAAGGCCGGGCGGTGGCGGCAGTTACTCCTTGCTGCTTACTTCTTCTTGGCCGGCTTGGCGCTGCACATGGCGCCGGGCATGGTGATGCTGGCCATGTATTCCACCACGGCGTCCAGATCGTGGTCGCTGTACTTCTTCACCACCTTGACCATGTCCGGATTGGCGTTGCGGCGCTTGCCGTCACGAATCTCGGTCACCTGGCGCAGCAGGTACTTGTAGTGCTGGCCGGCGAGCACCGGGTAGAACTTCTGGGCGTCGCCCTCGCCGTTCTTGCCGTGGCAGCTGGTGCACTCCTTCTCGTACAGTTCCTTGCCCTTGGCGAGCAGCGCGGCATCGCCGGAACCCTTGCCGTGGTCGGCGGGGATGCACAGGGTCTGGATGTAGGCGGCCACGTCAGCCAGTTCCTGAGGATCGGTCAGGGTGACGGCGAAGGGGTACATGGTGGGGTTGTCGCGCAGGCCACCACGGATGTCGGCGATCTGCTTGATCAACACGGTGGCGTGCTGGCCGGCGAGCTGGGGGAAGGTACCGTCGGGACGGCCGGCGCCGGAGGGCAGGTGGCAGGCACCGCAGACCTCATAGGCTTCCTTGCCGTTCTTGACGTCGCCCTTGAGCTTCAAGGCCTCGATCTTCTCGCCCTCCTGGGCATTCCACTTGTAGTCCTTGGATTCGATGCCGCCCTGGTGCGGGGCAGGAGGGCCGGCATGGGCCACGCCCATGGCCATGAGAGAGATGGCACCGGCGATGATCAGCTTTTTCATTTGCTTCCCTTTCGATAAAGAGAAAATTAACAGGTACTAATGTTAGGGATTTCGCCGCTTATCTGTATTTGATAAACGTCAAGCGGCGAAAAAAGGTGAAGGCCCGCCGCCTGCGCGGCGGGCAGCCGCTTCAGGCTTAGGGCTTGACCTTGGAGAGGTAGTCGGCGATGGCCGTCATTTCCTCGTCGCTCACCAGGTGCATGACGCCCTTCATGGCGGCGGTCTGGCCGTTGTTGCGGGCGCCGCTCTTGATGTCCTTCATCTGGGCATCCATGTAGGCGGCATTCTGGCCGGCCAGCTTGGGATAGGTGGGCATCAGGGGCTTCTTGCCCTCGGGACCGTGGCAGGCGTTACAGGTCTTCTCGGCAAACAGCTTGGCGCCATCAGCAGCGAAGGAGGGGGCGGCGAGGAGCATGCCTACGGCCGCGGCGGCGGTGAAAGACACCAGCTTTTTCATGGGTATTTCCTTTCGAAAAAAACGGGGAGCATCATCATGCTCCCCGGTGGATACAGCCATTACCTAGATCAAATTACGGTGCTCACTTCACCTTCTTGGCGCCGTTCTGCTCCAGGTAGGTCTTGGCCCGCAGACCGAGGTCGGCTGCCTTCACCTGGTACTGCCAGACTTGCTCGGCCCACAGGGTGGCCTGGTTCCAGTCCTTCTTCTTGGCGGCATCTTCATGCTTGGCCTTGGAGTCCTTGATCTTGTTCAGCTGATCGGTGGCGTCTTCCATCATGTTCACCACATCCGGGAAGTCCTTGTAATTCACGGAGGTGATGTAACCGACCACCTGATCGATGACGGCCTGGGTATCGGCCACCTTCTTCAGCTGCTTCTTGTAGTCGTCTTCCGTATAGACAGCCTTCTCGGCACCGGCAGTCTTGGTCGGCTTCCAGCCCTTCGGCTTGACCAGGAGGTAGCCCTGCATTTCCAGGTGCAGCGCGGAGCAGAACTCGGTGCAGTAGTACGGATAGACGCCTTCCTTGTCGGCCTTGAACTTGACCGTGACGGTCTTGCCCGGTTCGACGGAGGCATGGACGTTGAAGGTGGAGACGGTGAAGCCGTGGGTCTCATCCTGGGCACGTTCCAGGTTGGTCAGGTGGACCGTCACCTCGTCGCCCACTTCCGCCTCGATGGTCTCGGGGGTGATGTGGGAACGGATCAGAGTACCGAACACTTCAACCTTGTTGCCCTTGCGCACCGTATGTTCCTCACCGGCACGCACGGCACCCGGGTTCGGCTGGTCGGTACGGCTGTTGGTGCCCACCTTGTAACGCACGCCAGGCTTCAGCTTGGTGGCATCGATGGCGACGACGTAGTGCGGCTCACCCAGCGGCAGGGGCATGTCGTACAGCAGCTGCATCTTGTCGTTGCTGATGTCGATCAGCTGGTGGTTCTGCGGGTGCAGAGGACCGACGGGCACGAAGCGGTCGATGGACAGCTTGTTCAGCGCCACCAGGTAACGGCCCTTCGGATCCACGGAATCGCCTTCCATGGTCATCAGGTGACCGATGTTGTAGTGCACGCTGATCTTGTCCAGCACCTTGCCTTCGCAGTAGTTCCACTTGGCGACCTGGCTATCCACATAGAGAGAGGTGTAGGCCACGCAAGGCTTGGAATCGTACTGGGTATGCAGGGGGCCGAGGCCGAGCTGAACCTGACGCTCCAGCGCATCCTTCATGCCGATCACGGGAATGCCGTACGGATCCTTGGATTCGAACTTGCCGGCCTTGATGGCGGCCTGGATCTTGTCGAAGGAGTACACGGACACGTGGGTGTCGAGCTTGCCGGCAACGGTGATGAACTTACCGTCCGGGGTCACATCCACCCCGTGGGGGGACTTGGGCTCGGGCACCAGGAACAGGATGCCTTCCTTGATGGAGACTTCCAGGGGCAGCACGTTGTGGCCGTTGACCTTCTTGGCCATGCCCTTGGCGACCAGTTCGGCAGCCTTCTTCCAGTTGATCACGTGCAGGTAGTCGGTGTCCTTGGCGGAGCAACCGGCTTCATAGGGCGGACGACCCTTCTCGATACCGCCCACGTAACGCTCGGAGCAGAAGGAGTTGGTGAAGGACCAGCCGTCGGAAGCGAGCTTGCCGGCGTCGGACAAATCCTGGCTATAGGGGGGCAGTTCGAGGGAGAAGGACTGCTTCGGGTCGAGGCGGCCTTCCTTGCGGTTGAACTTCCAGTAGGTCACGCCACCGCGGTACTTCTCGTTGAATTCTTCGAGCGGGTAGAACTTCTTGTTTTCCAGGGGAGCCGCGTACTGGGCCGCCTCGATCACGTAGTCGGTGTTCGGGGTAACGAAGGCGCCGCCGTGCTCGGACTTGTAGATCGGGTTAACGACGATCTGCTTGGTCTCGAAGTCGCGCAGGTCAATCACCGCCAGACGAGGATTAGCCTTGTCGTTGATGAACAGGAACTGGCCGTCGTACTTACCTTCGGTCTCGGACATGGCCGGGTGGTGGGTATCGCCCCAGGTGATGGGCTTGCCATCGATCATGCCCTGGTTCAACACGGCCTTGGACTCTTCGTCGAAGCCGTAACCCTGCCAGGGTTCGGGGGTGAAGACACCGATATACTTGAGGATGCGCATGGACGGAATGCCATACACGATCACTTGGCCGGACTGGCCGCCGGAGGAGAAGGCCACGAATTCGTCGCGCTTCCCGGTGGGCACGTAGGTTTTGGCTGCTGCCAGCAGATCCTGCTGGGACAGACTGCGACGCTTCATCACGTCTTGCAGTGACTCGGCCGAATAGGCGACCCCCGCCGCGGCCACACCGACGCCAGCTGCTACCAGCATGGAGACGGCTTGTTTCATACGAGTCTTCATCTTGACTCTCCCGTTGAAATAAAAGGACATTTCGTTTTTATTGCCCGGCCAGCAGCTACACTGCGGCAATATGTCGCACATCATCGAGAGTCCGGAGGTTCTAAACTTTGATGCAGGTTAAATTGCGAAAATGGCTCCCGGCCGAGAATCGCGCCAGTCGCCATTCGGCTTCCCTCCCCTGGCCCCGCCTCGATGGAGTTGGCATAAAAGTTACAGATGGGAAGCCCTCAGATTCATGACAAAAAAAAATTTCTATGACTTGGCCATCGTCGCCCTGGTGGTCCTTCTCGGCATCCTCGGCTACTACTTGGCACCCTTGCTGCAACCCAAGACCGACGTCACCGTTCCCCTGGTGGCCTGCGACCTGAATGCCGGCCCCTGCCATGCCGAACTCCCCGGCGGCGGCCGGCTGGCGTTTTCCATCACCCCCCGCCCCGTTCCCGCCCTCAAGACCCTGGGGCTGGAGGCGTCGGTCACCGGCGCCCCGGTGCAAAAGGTGGAAGTGGACTTCGCCGGGGTGGACATGAAGATGGGCTTCAACCGCCCAGCCCTCAATTCCACCGGCCCCGGCACTTTCAGCGGCCAGGCCAGCCTGCCGGTGTGCACCACCGGCAAGATGCTGTGGCAGGCCACGGTGCTGGTGGATACGGGGCGGCAGGTGATCGCCCTGCCCTTCCGCTTCGAGACCGAAGGGTCCTGACGCCATGCACTACTCCCTGCGCAAAACCCTCCTCTCCCTGCTCGGCCTGGCCGTCGTCGCGGCCGCCCTGCTGCTCGCCTACAAAACCCAGGAGCAGGCCCGGAGCACCCCAGGCATCGCCCTGGCGGACAAGCCCCAGGGTGGCGACTTCACCCTCCAGTCCGCCGCTGGCCCCCTGTCCAGCCGCGCCTACCGGGGCCAGGTACTGCTCATCTATTTCGGCTACACCTATTGCCCGGACATCTGCCCCACCTCCCTGGCCACCGCGGCGGCAGCCCTGGAAAGCCTCAGCCCGGCAGAACTGGGCCAGGTCCAGGGCCTGTTCATTTCTGTGGACCCGGAACGGGATACCCCGGCCCGCCTCAAGGATTACGCTGCCTTTTTCCACCCCAAGATTCTCGGAGCCACCGGCAGCGTCCAGGAGGTGGCGGCGGTCGCCCAGGCCTACGGGGCCAGCTACGCCCGCCAGGAAGTGAAATCCGAGGGCGGCTACGTAGTGGATCACTCCTCCTCCCTCTACCTGGTAGCCCCAGACGGCCACCTGGCCGCCGCTCTGCCCCACGGCACGCCACCGGCCGACGTCGCCCAAGCCATCCGAAGCCTGCTGCCCCGCAGTCCCTCCTGAGCATTCCTAACCCTTCATCCCGACTTACCCTCGTTCAATCAAGGAGCACGCCATGCCTCTCAAACTGCGCCATCTTGCCGCCGCCCTCGCCTGTACCCTGTGCACGGCCCTGCCGGCCCTGGCCGACAGCAGTATCAAGGTGGACGATCCCTATGTACGCCTGGTGCCGCCGGGTACCCCCAACACCGGGGCCTTCATGGTGATCAAGAACACCGGCAGCGCCGACCGCAAGGTGGTCAAGGCAGAGAGCCCCGTCGCCAAGGTGGTGGAACTGCACAACCACATCAACGACAACGGCGTCATGCGCATGCGCCCGGTACCCGACATCGACCTCAAGGCCAAGACCGAGGCCGTGCTCAAGCCGGGCAGCCTGCACGTCATGCTGATCGGCCTGAAGCAGGATCTGAAGGAAGGCGACCAGGTGTCCATCACCCTGAATTTCGACGATGGCAGCAGCACCAAGCTGGAAGCGCCGGTGCGCAAAATCCAGGTGCAGCCCGCGCCGATGGAAGGCATGGACCATAACCAGCACATGAAGCACTGATCCTGGCCGGCAGCGACTAAAAGGAAGGCGGCCCCGGATGACGGGAGCCGCCTTTTTTCATGGCCTCAGAAATCGGAGAGATCCCGTCCGAAGATATGCAGGTCGGTACGGTATTGATCCAGCTGGCCGGTACGCTCGAAATAGAGGGGTGCCTCCGGCACCTGCATGGCCCCGGCGATCCCCACCGGCACCCAGCGCAGATGGAGGGCCCGGGCCGCGTGATCGATGGTGATTTCGATGCTGTCCGACACCCCCAGCTCAAGCCGGAGGAATTCCAGCATGTTGGCCCGGGTCTGGTCGTCGTAACGCACGAACTCCTCCCAGGTATGGGGCAGCCAGGGGGTGTCGTAGGTGATGGACATCAGGGTGCGCCCCTTGTAGGAAGCGAGCGCCCGGGCCTGCACCTGACAGGTACAGGAGAAACGCAGTTCCAGAGCTGTGGCCAGGCTGTGCGGATCCATGCTCTCCTCCTTTTGCCGTCGCGGTTGGTCTTGCCCCATTCCGCCGGCCATGAACTTTCATGGTGCGGAAAAAGTCACGAAAGCTCAAGCAGGAATATGCCATAGAAGTCGCCTAGAAAACCGACAGAAGCCGCCGCATCCCCAGGGCGACCAGCACCAGGGCCGCGCCCAGGGTCAGCCAGCGGGACAGCCACTGGCGCTCCTGCCGCAAGCTGCGCCCGAGCCAGGCAAAGGCCGGAACCACCACCAGCAGGGGCGTGAGGGCCGCCCCCAGGCCGAACACCAGGCCGAAGCTCGCCCCCTGGAGGACACCGCCCCCCAGGGCGGCCAGGGACAGCAGGGAAGCCAGGGGGGCGCAGGGGGTCAGGGCCAGGGCCGACCCCAGCAGATAGGGCGGCAGGCCGGCACCCTGGCGCAGGGCGGCGCAGGGTTGGTGCCGACGGCCACGCAACAGCCACAGGCCGGCCAGGAGGCTGGCACCGCCAATCGCCCCGTTGCCCCAGCCGGCGCTCAGCCAAGCCACCAGCCACCGCCCCAGGCTACCGGCCACTGCCCCGAGCAGGGCATAGGTGCAAATGCGCCCGGCCAGGAACAGGGCCGTATGGCGTAGCGCCTCACCGCGGCTGGAGGCCCGCCCCAGCACCCAGGTGCCCATGAAGGGCAGGCAGGTCACGGTGCAGGCGGTCAGGCCCATGGAAATCCCCAGCAACAGGACGCTGCTCAGGGTCACTGACTCCGCCGCCAGGGGAACGATCCCCGGCTCAATCACGGCTGGCCCCGCGGGGCATGAACTTGAGGGGCTTTACCGTCCCGTCGGGCAACTGGCGCTTGACCCGCTCCCGGTAGTAATCCCGGCGCGACGAGAACAGACACCAGGGCCCCCATTTAAGCTGGATCACCCCGTCGTCCGGGCAATACTCGGCGCAGCGCCCGCACAGGGTGCAGTCGTCGTGGAAGGCGTGTCGGCCATGGCGGCTGGCGATTTCCGGAATGTCCATGGGGCAGGCCTGGGTGCAGATACCGCAACTGTCACACTTGGCATGCTCCCGCTTCACCAGGCGCAAGGGCGACAAACGCTGGAACAGGGCATTGAAGGACAGGAGGGGGCAGATGCGGCAGAACGGCTGGCGCACCGCCAGGGCCGCCACCACCACGAAGCCCGCCAGGGTATTGGCCAAGCCCCCCAGGGCGAAGCTCCAGCCGTCGGACAGGGCGATGGCCAGCTGCTCGGTGTTGCCGGTGAGCAGGGTGCTGACGATGCGGGACGGGCAGATGTCGCAATAGGGATTACCCAGCTGATGGGGGGTCACCCCCAGGCCGGTGAGCAGGGGCAGCAGCAGCACCAGGCCGAGCAGCAGCAGCCATTTCACCGGCCGCACCCGCGCCAGGCCCAGCTTCCCCAGGCGGTGCAGGGGCAGCTGGAAGCGCCGCCCCAGCTGGTGGATCAGGTCCTGCACCGTGCCCAGGGGGCAGACCCAGCCGCAGAAGGCCTTGCCGACGAAGAAGAAAAAGGCAAAGAAGGTCAGCAGGGTGAAGGCCAGGGGCAGAAAGATATCGGCGGTGATCTGCCGCGCCCGCACGATGGCCTCGCCGATGCGGTGATGCAGCATGTGCTGGGTCGGGATGAGGACGCAGTAGGCGCCGTTCTGCTGGTCGTAGGCGCAGGACAGGGCCGGCAGGGCATTGGAGAGCTTGTCGGCCATGTAGGTGCCGACCAGGGCGCTGCCCCACAGGGTGACGAACAGCATGGCCAGCTGTACCAGCAGGCGGAAGCGTCCCAGGGTCGGGAAAACGGATTTAAGCATGGGGCGTGGCTCCGGATGAGTCGGGGGCGGCGGAACGGGGACGGCGCAGCAGGGGCACGGCCAGCACCATGCCGAGCAGGCCGAAGCCCGCCCCGGCGGCGAGGCTGCGACTGCGCTCGGGGTCGGGGCCGTAGCTGCCGTTGAAGGCGGTCAGGTAGCGCCGCCCCCCGGACTCATGCAGCGTGGACAGGACGAATCCCCCCGGGCGAGTCCGGCCGTGGCCACCGGCGGCGACTCGGCCGGGCGCCTGGCTAGGTACCTGGTTGGTCACCATATCCCGGGGAAACAGCACCCGCACCCGCCCCTCGGCATCGCTGGCCAGGGGCATGCGGGTGCCGGCTTCGGTTTCCAGGAGCACCGGCTGGTTGGCCAGGGGCTGGCCCTGGAAGCGCACCAGGAAAGTCCATTTCTCGCTTTCCCGGTACTGGCCGTGCTCCCGGGGCAGGGGCTCGGGCACCAGTTCCAGTTCGCTCCTGGCCTGGGCCAGGAGCGCCGTCGGCGCCGGGCCCGGATTGGAGAAGTAGGCGACGGTATTCGCCACTCGCACTTCCCTGCCCTCTTCGCCCCGGGCCTGGAGCCAGTGGTAGTTGCCGACCTTGGGATCGTTCTGGCGCACTTCGAACACGCCGTCCCGGGGGGGCAGCACCGCTGGCGCGGCGCCCGGGGCCGGGCCGAACACGGTCAGGGCCGACGCTTCCAGCCCCACGCCCCGATAGCGCAGGACGCTCCGCTCGCCGCTGCCGCCCGGCAGCGGCAGCAGCAGGGGACGAGTGCTCCAGCTGGCCATCTCTCTTCCACCCACTCCTCTGTCGGAAGCAACGGCCGCCCCGTGGCGATCATGGGGGGAGTCGGCCCCGGCAGGCAGGCTGGAAAAGCCCAGCGCGCCTGACAGCAGGCAGAAGATGGCGGCATTCACATGGCTATGCACGGCGCCCTCCTAGAAGCGGTAGGTGTAGGTGGCCATGGCGCTGCGCGGTGCGGCGGCGCTGTAGCTGACCTTGGTTCCGCCGGCATCCTTGCTCACCTGGCTGGCGTAGTGCTTGTCGAACAGGTTGTCCACATTGAGCGCCAGGGTATGGGGGCCGGTCTCGTAGGCCAGGGAGGCATTGGCGACCCAGCTGTAGCCCGAGTAGGTCTCGGTGTTGGCGTTGTCGATGAAATACTGGCCCCAGCTGTTGAGCTGCAGGCGGCCGCGCCAGCCGGAAGGCAGGCGGAAGCTGCCATAGACCCCGTACTGGTGGCGCGGCACGTAGTTGAGACGCTTGCCGGAGAGGTCGGCGCCGTTGCTGTCCACGTAGTCCACGAAGCGGTAGTCGGAATAGGCGTAGTTGATCCCGGCCTCGTAGTAGCGGGCGAAACGATGACCGCCGGAAAACTCGAAGCCCTTCTTGTCGGTGCGCCCGGCGTTTTCGTAAATGGTCTGGCTGTTGCGGGTGTAGGAGACGATTTCGTCCTGCACCCGGGTGCGGTACAGGGCGGCATCGAAGTTCCAGTCGGCGGCCCGGCCCTTGAGGCCCACCTCCACGTTGCGCACCCGGGCGGCGTTGAGGGCGTTGTTGGACATGGTTTCGCTGTCCGAGGGCACCTGGCTGGCCTGGGCCAGGCTCAGGTAGGCGCTGATGGCGTTGTCCAGCTTGTAGCTCAGCCCCAGCTTGGGTGACGGCAGGTTGAAGGACTTCTTCGTGGTGGCCGAGCACTGCTTGGTCGCGCTATTGACGCAGGCCGAGTAGTTGCCGCCGGCGTAGTTGTATTCCCGGTAGGTGTTGCGATCCACGTCCAGGTTATAGCGGTCGAAGCGCAGCCCCAGGTCCACCAGCAGGCGGGGGCCGATTTGCAGGGATTCCTGGGCGAAGATGCCGCTCATGGTGTTGCTGTAGCGCTGCACCTCGGCCAGCAGGCCCTCGGCGTCGGAGCGGGTGGCGGTGATGCGCCCGCCCCGGAGGGTGACGTCCCGGTACTGGTACTTGCGGGTGTCGTCGTTGGCCTGGCGGCGCAGGGACAGGCCGAAGCTGAGGCTGCCCTTTACCTCCCCCAATTGGTGCCGGTGCTGGGCCTCCAGGTCGGTGCCGATATTGGTAGTCCAGTCCCGGGTGTCGTTGATCAGCCCGGTGACCGGGTGGTAGTGGCGCCACTGGTTGAAGTAGAAGCGGGGCTTGAAGGTCCAGTCGCCGTACTCCTGCTCCAGCTTGGTATTGAACAGCCAGCTTTCCGAATTGCGGCCGGAATGCTTCCAGGCATCCTGGGTGTCGGTCTGGCGGCCGGTCTGCTTGAAGGTCTCGAACTGGGCCGCGCTCATGGAACCGGGCAGCTGGAGTTTGGCCGAGGTGTAGGCCAGCTCCGACTCCCAGGTACCGCCGCCGGCCAGTTGCAGGCCGTGCTTGAAGCTCGCCTGCTCGCTCTCGAACTTGTTCCACTGGCGCCAGGAGTTGTCGGCGGAACGCTTCGAATAGGTCAGTGCCACCGCCTGGTCCGTGCCCACGGCGGTGCCCAGGCGCAGGTGCAGATTCTCCCCGCCCCAGTCGCCCACCCCGACCCGGATGCGGTTGGCGTTCTCGGCGAAGACCGACTTGGAAATGATCTGGATGGCGCCGCCGGCGATGCCCGGGCTGAACAGGTTGCCCGGGCCCTTGCTGATCTCTATGCGCTCGATGTCCTGGGTATCGACCCAGTCCAGCCGGGTCATGCTGTCCGGGTCGGTGAGGGGCACCCCGTCCCGCAGCACCATGATCTCCCGCACCCCGTAGGCCGCCTTCAGGCCGGCACCGCGGATGATCAGGCGGGCATCGTAGCCGCCGTTCTTGCTCTCGATCAGCACCCCGGGGGTGCCCTCGATAGCGTCCTTGATGTTGTTCATCTTGGAATTTTCGATGCGCTCCTGGCCGATGACCGTGATTGACTGGGGCACGTCCTTGGTCGCCCGAACCTCCCGGGTGGCGGTGATGCTGACCTCGTCGAGCTGCACGCTAGTCTCGGCATGAGCGGCGGGCATGACGCAACAGAGCGCCGCCAAGGGGCGCATGATTTTGGCTGCCATAAGAACTCCCTGAATCACCTTTGCGGTGTTATTTGAATGGCCCGGAAACCCGAAGGGCATCCGGAAAGCCGGGAATTCTAGGCAGGGGGCGGCCCCACCAAAATGTGACACGTTGTCGCGCGGCAGGTTGTCGCGCGACAACATGCCGCAGGCCGACCAAGGGATAGTCGAGCCGGCGGCGCCAATAGAAACGGCTCCCCGAGGGGAGCCGTGGAGAAGCGCATGCCTATTGGCTTACGGGGTGGGTGCCTCAGTGACGAAAGCGATCTTGGCGATGCCCACCCGCTGGGCGGCGGCCATGATATCGGCCACCTTCTCGTAGCGGGTACCGCGGTCGGCCCGCAGGTGCAATTCCAGGCTGTCGCCCCGGTCCGCCAGGGCCTGCTGCAGGCGTTGCTCCACCACCGCCCGATGCACCGCCTGGCCGTCGAGGAAGAGGCTGCCGTTGGCATCCAGGGCCAGGTTGAGCACCGAGGGCTTCTGCTCCACCGGCGCAGCGCTGACCTTGGGCAGATCCACCGGCACCGCCTGGTTGA
The DNA here is from genome assembly GCA_035255085.1 of Azospira sp. Taxonomy (GTDB): domain Bacteria; phylum Pseudomonadota; class Gammaproteobacteria; order Burkholderiales; family Rhodocyclaceae; genus Azospira. Next base: position 19,270 of record DATEZY010000170.1, read on the forward strand.
GCAGGGGGGCGGTGATGATGAAAATGACCAGCAGCACCAGCATCACATCCACCAGGGGGGTGGTGTTGATTTCCGCCATGGGCTGGGCCGTGCCGCCCGAATCGAAGGAACCGAAAGACATGGGGAGCCTCCTCAGGCGGCCTTGGCCAGGCTGGCAACGCTCTGGCCGGCGGCCAGGCGCACGCCGGTGGTCAGGTAGGCGTGCAGGTCGTGGGCGAAGCCGTCGAGCTGGGCCAGGACCAGGCGATTGGCCCGGGTGAAGGCGTTGTAGGCGAGCACGGCAGGGATGGCGACAAACAGGCCGGCGGCGGTCATGATCAGGGCTTCGCCCACCGGGCCGGCCACCTTGTCCAGCACCACCTGGGAGGTGCCGGTCAGGCCCACCAGGGCGTGGTAGATGCCCCAGACGGTGCCGAACAGGCCGATGAAGGGGGCGGTGGAGCCCACCGAGGCGAGGAAGGTCAGGCCCTGCTCGATGCGCGCCTGGGAGGCAACGATGCTCTGGCGCAGGCAGCGGGTGACGAATTCGCTGGCATGGACGCCGGCGCCGATGCCCCGGGCGGCGTGCTGCTCGTGGGCCTGGGCGGCATGGGCGCCGGACAGGGCGAGGCCCGCCAGGATGCCGCTGGCGTCCTCGATGCGGATGGCCTCCAGGGCCTGGGGCAGGGAGTCGGCGTTCCAGAAGGCGGCCAGGGCCCGGCTATGGGTGCGGGAAGCGCGCCAGTGGGACAGGGCCTTGCCGATGATGATGCACCAGCTGGCCACCGACAGCAGCAGCAGGATCACGGCCACGGCATGGGATACCCCGTCGCCCTGCTCCCAGAAATGTGAAAGGCCCAATTGGCTATGCATGAATGACTCCTTGAAGAAATGGGATCAGCCCTCGAGGGCGAAGGTAATGGGGACCAGCACGGAGGCGGCCACGGGCTCGTCGCCGCGGCGGGCCGGGACGAAGCGCCAGCGATAAACGGCATCCCGGGCGGCGCTGTCGAGACGGTTGAAGCCGCTGCTCTTATGCACCTCCACCTGTTCCGCTGTGCCCTGGGCGGTGACGCTTACCTTGAGCAGCACCTTGCCCTCCTCCCCCAGGCGGCGGGAAAGGGGCGGGTAGACGGGCTTGGGGTTGTGCAGGTAGTCGGCGTCGAAGCGTGCCTGGGTGAGGGCCTGGGTCAGGCTGGGGGCCGGCGCCGGGGCAGCAAGCGCGGGCCGCGCCTCGGCCACGGCGAAGTCACTGCTGGCCTTGGCGCTCGGCGCCGCCGCCAGCACCGGGGCGGGAGCAGGACTAGGAGTTGGACTAGGCGCGACGCTGACCGGCATGGGTGTCGGCAGCCGTGGCTGGAGCGGCTGTTTCGGCTTGGGCGGCTGGGCTAGCGGCGCGGGGGGAACTAAGGCTGGCAGGGGCTTGGCGGCAGGCGTCTCATGAATCAGGCGCACGCTGACCGGCAGGGGCACCATGGCGGCCAGGGCCGGCGCCCGGGCCGCCAGGGCCCAGGCCAGGAGGCCGGCGTGGGCCGCCAGCACAGCGAGGAACAGCAGGCCGCGCCGGGAAACGGGCAAGGCCGGCCAGAGTTGGGGGGCGGCGGGAATCACATGGGCATTCATGGCGGGGAGATCAAGGATGGTTTTGGCGCAACCAGGGCTGCAGGAGCTTGGCCGACAGCACCCCGGAGACCGCCGTGACGCTGCCGTCCCGGCCGTGCAGGTAGGTGCGCGGCAGCTCGCCGTACCAGCGGCGGTCGATTTCCTGGCGCAGGCGTTCCGGCATGGGGTCGGCAAAGACCCACTGCTCCACCTGGCCCAGGCCGGCAGCCTGGAGATGGGCCTGGAGGCTGGCCCAATCCGTTTCGCCGTCAGTGGCGACCAACACCAGCCCCAGGCCGGGATAGCGCTGCTGCAGCTGGCGCAGCAGCTTCAGTTCATCGCCGCAATGGACGCAATCCAGGGACCAGAAGCCCAGGAGGAAGGGTTTGCCGGTATGGGCAGTGACGATCTGTTGCAGGCTGCCGGCCACGAAGGGGCGCATTTCGACCTCCTTGTCCCCGGCCGCCACCTGGCCTGACAGCAAAGCCAGAAGGAACAACAAAAGCCCGGCACGGCGGCCGATGACTGGCCGCATCACCGCGCGCCCCCCGCATCGACAGCGATCAGCTGTACCCCCTGGTCCCGGGTATTCCAGACCAGGAGCGGCCCCTGGGGCTGCGCCAGGAGGCGGGGATAGTCAGCCGGGCCGCTCACCTGGGCCACCTGCCGCGGCGCGGACCAGTGCTGGCCGCCATCCCGGGACTCCATCAGGCGCAGACGAAAGGCGTCGCCGGCGAACTCGCGCCAGACGATGAGTAGCCGCTCGCCCTGGGCGAGCAGGGCCGGATGGCCGGCCTGGGCGTCGAAATCGCCGATGGCCAGGGGAGCCGAGAAAGTCTTGCCACCATCCTCGCTGCGGCGGTAGTACAAGCCCTGGCGCGTGCTGCCCAAGGTGAACCAGAGCAGGTGGTAGCGGCCCGCCCCATCCACCGCCAGGTCGCCGCCATGGTGGGGGCAGGCATCGACGGCCCAGTCGTCGTCCGTCACCCGCAGCGGTGCCTGGGGTGGCTGATCCGCCGCCAGGGGCAGGCGGGCCAGGGCGAAGTCCCGGGTATTGCGGCCGAAAATGTGGCGCCACAGGGCCAGGGGCGTGCCGTCCCGATCAACGGCCAGGCCCACCCGGCAGCATTCGCAGCTGTGGTCGGCCAGCTTGCGGTTGGCAGCGAAGCTGCGCCCCCCGTCCCGGGACACGGCGTAATAGACGGCGGAGCCCGTATAGCTGCCGCCCTGCCTGGCCGCCGCGACGCCATCCCGCTTGTCCAGCCAGGCGATGACCACGGTGCCGCTGTCGTCCGCCACCAGGGAATCGAAACGGTGGCTGCCTTCGCCATCATCATTGATGGTCACCGGGGCGCTAAAGGAACGCCCACCGTCCCGGGAGACGGCAAAGCGGATCATGCCGGAATAGGGTTTGGCCAGGGCCTGGGTGTAGCTCACATAGACGGTACCGTCGGCCAGGACCTGGAGCTTGGGCCGATTCTCGCCGTCGGCATAGATGTTTTCCGGCGTCGGGTTCACCGCCACCGGCGTGGAGAAACTGGCCCCGCCGTCCCGGGAGACGCTGACCTTGACCCGCCCCTCCTCGACCCGGGCCAGCCACAGGCCGCCCTGGGCATCCGCGGCAACGCCGATGCCCAGGGCGACCTTGGCAACTGGCATAGCGGCGGGCATGACAGCGGCCGAAGGCCGGGCAGGCGCCTCCGAGCTGCCATGGCCCTCATGTCCCTCATGGGCAAAGGCGGCGGCAGTCAGGTTGGCGGCCAGAAGCGCGGCCCAGAGCAGGCGCTTGGATAGGGTCTTAGGCAAGGATTTCCCCATGTCAGTAGTCGATGCGCAGTTCCGCGTGCACCGTCCGCTGGGGATAGGGATGGAACACGTAGTACGTGGCATTGGTCAGGTTGTCGATGCCCACGGCGGCCGACATGTACTTGTGGAAGCGGTAGCTCAGGCGGGTATCCAGGGTGGTGTATTTGCTGGTACCGCCATAGGTGTCCGGGTTGCTGTCGGAGTTGTCCAGGGTGTTGTACTGTCGCCCGCTGTATTTGAGACCGCCGGAAACGCTCCAGTGCTCGTCGATGCGGTAGGCGGCGAACAGGGTCAGGCGCCAGTCGGGAATGCGCGGCATGACCTTGCCTTCGGAAGTGGGCAGGCGCTGGTTCTGCAGGATGCGGGCGGAGGTATAGGTAAGGCTGCCGCCCAGATCGAGGCCCGGCAGGCCTACGTTCCTGGCCTGGTAGGCGGTCTCGGCGCCGCGCACCCGGACCTTGTCCACGTTCTGGTTGCTCGAGACGTTGTTCAGATCCACCTGGCTATACAGGGCGTCCTGCACCACTTCCTCGAACAGGGAGAAGCGCAGGTTGCCGCCCAGGGCCGAGCCTTCCGCCGTCAGGTCCTTGGACAGGATGTTCTCGGGCTTGAGGTTGGGGTCGCTGATGGAGGTGATCGTCCCTCGGGTCTCGGTCTGGAACAGTTCGCTCACCGTCGGCATGCGATAGGCCCGGGCCAGGGAGGCGCGCAGCTGCCAATCCTGGGTGGCCTGCCAGGCGAGGGTGGCCTTGGGGGAATTGAAGCTCTGGTCGCGGCTGGAGAAGCGGTTGTCGCCCAGGGCGGAAGTGTAGATGCGGCCGTCGAAGGCCTGCCAGCGCTCGTGGCGCAGGCCCAGGGTCAGGCTCCAGCGCGGGGCCAGGGTCCACACATCCTGGGCGTAGAGGGCTTCGGTTCGGGTCTTGCCGGCATTGAGATTCTTCAGGGCGCCGGTGCTGTTTTCGTTCCGCCAGTTGCTGGCGCCGTATTGCTGGCTGCTCAAGTTGTATTCGTCGAAGTGGTAGCCGAAGGTAGCCTTGTGCCCCAGGCCGGCGGGAGCCCAGATGGCACGCAGGTCCAGGTTCTTCCAACCGGTGCCGTCGGCGAAGGTGATGTTGCCGGCACCACCCAGGTCGGCCGCCGGACGGGCGACCGAGGGCGTGCGGGTGACGTCGCGCAGGGTCTCGTACTGGGAGATGGCCGTTTCCAGGCGCCATTGGTCATTGAGGCGGCTGTCCAGGGTAAAGCCCAGGAGACGGTTTTCCTCGTTGCGCTGGGAGGGGGCAAAGGCGGAGGCCGAGAGTTCGTAACGGCGACCGCCGATATTCAGGTAGCGCTTGCTGTCGGCCCCCAGGTTCCCCTGCCAGACATCGTTGCCGGCGGCGTCCTTGAGATAGGTCCGGGTGTCGCTGAAGGAATCGTTGCGCCACTGGGCCACGGTGATGGCGGCCCGGGTATCCCGGCTGAAATCGTAGGCCAGGCGGAACTTGGCGATGTCCTGCAGGTTGTGATCGATGCTGGTGGCGCCGAGCACCACCCGGTCGGCGCCGGAAGGATCCTTGTCCCGGTAGTAGCCGCTGCGCACCACCTTGTCGCCGGCACCGGCGGCGCCCTTGTCGCTGGCGGTGACGAAGCTCATGGGCTGGCTCTTGCTGTCCAGGTGGTTGAGCATCAGGGACCAGGACAGTGCCCCCTCGCGGCCGCCGAGAACGGCCTGTTCCTGGTGGCCGCCGAACGTGTCGTCGGTGCCGTATTGGGAATACTGCTGGGAAAAGACCTGGACCCGGCCATGGGCTTCGAACTGCTCGGGGCGGCGGGTATTCATGAGCACCGTGGCGCCGGCGGCGTTGCCCGGCAGCAGGGCGGAGAAGGGGCCGTAGAGCACGTCGATGCTCTCGATTTCATCGGCGCCCACCATGTTCCAGCGTGGCGGATAGGAGTAGCTGTTGCCCAGGAGGTTGGACAGCAGCAGGCCGTCGGCATAGACCAGGGAACGGGCGCTCTGCTGGGTGCCGGAAGTGCGGCTGGCGACGATGCCGTTGCGGTCGCCGATGTAGCGCTTGCGCACATGCAGGCTGGGGACATAGCGCAGGGCGTCCTCGACGTTGGTGACGTTGATGTCGCGCATGTCTTCGGTGGTCACCTGGGCGCTGGTCGAGGGGTTGTCGTCCACTACCGCCGAGCGACCGCTCTGGACGGCCACCTCGCGCAGGACGGAAAGGCCGTCCCCGCCGCTCTCGGCGCCGGCGGCCGCCGCTGCCGTGCTGCCGGCCAGGATCAACATGGCCAGGCATGGCCGACTTCCCCTAAATTGCCGCATTAATCGCCCCTATCCCCGGAAATTGTCGTTTTGTTAAATTTCGTGATGGATTCTAGGGATCGGGGAAGCCTTTAGGAATGCGACGAAATGTCGCAGCACATGACCTAAATCAATTTCTGGCGGCCCCTTCCGCGGCGCGGACAGGCAAATTCGGCGAGGCGGAAAATGGCGCGGCAGATTTTCCCGAAAAAATAACTTTTAGGGGTTCCCTGCTCCTCCATCACCACATCCATCACCACCCCCTCCGCCAGCTTTCCGGCGCCCCAAAATAAAAACCGGGGGCCTAGGCCCCCGGTCACTATTTCACTCAGCGTTGCCGCTGGGATTAATAGACGTCGTGCTGGGTGTTATAGACGTTGAACTTGCCGGTCGGCGTCACCAGGCGCGGATCCTTGATCACCGCCTTGAGCTTGCGGGTCTTGTCATCCACCACCACGATGGCCGACTTCTGGTTCTTGGCATTCCACACCGAGAACCACACCTCGTCGCCAGCCTTGTTGTACTCGGGCTGCACCACGCGCAGGGCACCTTCACCCAGACCGGACCATTCGGCGATGGGCAGAGCCTCGAAGCCCTTGTCCAGGTGGTCGATGTCGAACACGGCCACGGACTGGCTGATCTTGGCATCCGGGTTCAGGGTCGTATCCACCCACAGGTTGTGGGACTTGGGATGGGTCTTGATGAACAGGGAACCGCCACCCTGGCCCTTCAGGGTCTCAACGACCTTCCAGGCATACTGCGGGTGCTTCTCCGGATCGGTGCCGATCAGGCTGATGGACTCATCGCCCAGGTGGCCGGTGGACCAGACGGGACCGAACTTGGGATGGATGAAGTTGGCGCCGCGGCCGGGGTGGGGAATCTTGCCCACATCGACAATGGCGGCCTTCTTGCCAGTCTTGGTGTCCACCACGGCAATCTTGTTGGACTGGTTGGCAGCGACCATGAAGTAGCGGTGGCTGGCATCCAGACCGCCGTCGTGCAGGAAGCGGGCTGCCGGAATCTCGGTGACGTTGAGGTTCTCGATGTCCTTGTAGTTCACCAGCAGGATCTTGCCGGTTTCCTTCACGTTCACCACGAACTCAGGCTTGAAGTGGGAAGCCAGGATGGAAGCCACGCGGGGTTCCGGGTGGAATTCCTGGGTATCCACGGTCATGCCCCGGGTGCCGACGATCTTCAGGGGCTCCAGGGTGTCGCCGTTCATGATCACGTACTGGGGCGGCCAGTAGGAGCCGGCGATGGCGTACTTGTCCTCGAAGCCCTTGTACTTGGAGGTTTCCACGGAACGGGCTTCCAGACCGACGCGGATTTCCGCCACGGTGTCAGGCTTTTCCATCCACAGGTCGATGAGGTTGATCTTGGCGTCGCGGCCGATCACGAACAGGTAGCGGCCGGAGGCGGACATGCGGGAGATGTGCACCGCGTAGCCGGTCTTGATCACACTGATGATCTGCTTGCTGTCGCCGTCGATCAGGGCGATTTCACCGGCATCACGCAGGGTGGTGGAGAAGATGTTGGCCAGGTTGTAGTTGTTCATCTTCTTGGTCGGGCGCTTCTCCGGCGGTACCAGCACCTTCCAGGAAGCCTTCATCTCCGGCATGCCGAATTCCGGCGGCTGGGGAGGCGTTTGCTGGACATAGCGGGCCATCAGATCCACCTGATCGTCCGTCAGTTCGCCCGACGTGCCCCAGTTGGGCATACCGGCGGGAGAGCCGTACTTGATGAACACCTTGAGATACTCGGTACCGCTGGCCAGGGTCTTGTCCGGCGTCAGGGGCTTGCCGGTGGCGCCCTTGCGCAGCACGCCGTGGCAGCCGGCGCAACGCTCGAAGTAGATCTGGCGGGCCTTGTCGAATTCCGCCTTGCTCATGGGCGGCGCCTTGGGGTTGATGTCCTGGTACATCTCCACGGCCCCCAAGGGGGAAGAACCGGCCTGGTAGCGGATTTCCGCCGAGGGAATATCCTTGTGGGAGGGTTCCTCCGCCAGGGCCAGGCTGGCCGCCAGGGGAGTCATGCTCAATGCCAAAAATCCCAACCTCGCATTACGCTTCATTGTCTTCTCCTTCTGCTTCGGGTGACAGGTCACAACGGGAAGGGGGACAAGAGCGGGCTGCCTGCAGATAACCCCGCGACTTGCCTTGCCCACAGCATGCAACAGAGCGTCCGCCTGCTTCTTTGATAAATATTAGATCGGCGGCACGGTGTTACTGTGCGCCACCTTACCCCAAACACATAAAGCGTAAAACCCTGCCGGAAAGATCAGGGAAAAGCATTTCGGCCGCCAAGCTGGCAGGTCGCCGCGGCGAAGTCCGCGACCAGGGCCGAGCATGACGGCTCAGCCCGGAAAAATCAGGCCATCAGCAATTTTTCATGCCTGGCTTGCAGCCCTTGAGCAGCCACAGGGAAATCACGCCCACCGTCTCATTGGCCATGGTCTTGCGTCCCATGCTGGTGACGCTGCGGCCGTTATCGGTCACCGCGTTGGCGTCGGCGCCGGCACGCAGCAGGAGCAGGGCATTGGTGGCGCGGTCGGCATAGGTCGCCAGATGCAGGGGGGTAATGCCTTCCTTGTCCCGCACATTGACCTCGGCGCCCGCTGCCAGGAGGACCTTGAGGGGGCCGGCATCGCCGTTGGTGGCGGCCAGGTGCATGGGGGTGGAGCCCATGCCGTTGCGGACGTCGCGCAGGGCCGGGTTGGCCTTAAGCAGTTGTTCCACCTCGGAGCCACTGCCCAAGCGGGCGGCATCATGGATGGGCAGGTCGCTGCCGGCCTGGACCGGCGACTGGGCCTGGGCGGCAAGAGCGGCAAAAAGCAGGGTGAAGGCCAGGAACAACTGACCCAGGCCGGGGCGCAACAGGGTGATCATGGGTTCTCTCCTCGGGGACCGACGCCCCTGACCACCGGTATTTTCTGGACTATTTTCCCGGCGGCAGGGCATGGCGGCGAAAATCCCATGAAACTGTCAGGCCGTCTTTCACTCATATCAAAACCGCCGCAGCTCAGAACAACAGCAGGGCCGCCGCCCCGCCTAATAACCGTCCGCTATCTTTATATTGCCGAGCGGTCTTTGCCGGCGCCCTAGCTTGGTTTAGATTTGCCAACATCCTAATCTTTCGAGGACCCGCTGCCATGAAAATCGCCAACGACATTACCGCCCTGGTGGGCAATACCCCCCTGGTCAAACTCAACCGGGTCGCCGCCGGCATCGACGGCACCGTGGCCCTGAAGCTGGAATATTTCAACCCGGCCCACAGCGTCAAGGACCGCATCGCGGTTTCCATGATCGACGCCGCCCAGGCCGCCGGCAAGATCAAGCCCGATACCATCGTACTGGAACCGACCTCCGGCAACACCGGCATCGGCCTGGCCATGGTCTGTGCCGCCCGGGGCATCAAGGCCGCCTTCGTCATGCCCGAGACCATGAGCCGGGAGCGCAAGCTGCTGCTCAAGGCCTACGGTGCCGAGCTGATCCTCACCCCCGGCCCCGACGGCATGGGCGGCGCCATCAAGAAGGCCCAGGAACTGGCCGCGGCCGATTCCCGCTACTTCATTCCCCAGCAGTTCGAGAACCCCGCCAACCCGGAAGTGCACCGCCAGACCACCGCCGAGGAAGTCTGGGCTGACACCGACGGCCAAGTCGATATTTTCGTCGCCGGGGTCGGCACCGGTGGCACCGTCACCGGTGTGGGCGAAGTGCTGAAGGCGAAGAAGCCCAGCGTCCAGGTCTTTGCCGTGGAACCCGATGCATCCCCCGTACTCTCCGGCGGCGCCAAGGGCCCCCACCCGATCCAGGGCATCGGCGCCGGCTTCGTCCCCGCCGTGCTCAATACCCACATCTACGATGGCGTGGTGCGGGTGAAGAACGAGGATGCCTTCGCCACCGCCCGCAAGCTGGCCACCGAAGAAGGCCTGCTGGTGGGCATTTCTTCCGGCGCCGCGGTGTGGGCCGCCCTGGAAGTCGCCAAGCGCCCGGAAAACAAGGGCAAGCTCACCGTGGTGGTGATCCCCTCCTTCGGCGAGCGCTACCTGTCCACCGCCCTTTACGAGCACCTCAGCGTCTAAGTGTCTAAGCGACCGATCCTGGATGCCGGTCTGCCGGCATTTCCAGCGATCCCAGCGATAATAAGGGCGGCGTCCGGAACAGTTCCGGGCGCCGCCCTTGCTTTGGAGTCTCGATGAGCGACATCAGCACCCTGCGCCGCGTTCTCAAGGAATGCAGCACCATCGCCGTGGTCGGCCTTTCCGCCGACTGGAACCGGCCCAGCTATTTCGCCGCCAAGTACATGCAGCAGCGCGGCTACCGCATCATCCCGGTCAATCCCAAGTACCCGGAGATCCTCGGGGAGAAGTGCTACCCGGATCTGCAGTCCATCCCCGAACCGGTAGACATGGTGGATGTCTTCCGCAAGCCCCAGGACTGCGCCCCCATCGCCCGGGAGGCAGTGGCCATCGGCGCCAAGGTGCTGTGGCTGCAGCTGGGCGTGGTCAATGAGGAAGCCCGCCAGATCGCCGAGGCCGCCGGCCTCACGGTAGTCGAGGACCGCTGCGTCAAGATCGAATATGCCCGCCTCTTCGGCGGCCTCAATTTCATGGGCGTGAATACGGGTATCGTCTCTTCCCGCCGCCCGGTCTGATCCGTCTGATCTCCCGAAAGTACAACAACATGGCCGACCATCAATTCGGGTTCGACACCCTTTCCCTCCACGCCGGGCAGGTACCCGACGCCGCCACCGGCAGCCGGGCCACCCCCATCTACCAGACCGCCGCCTACGTCTTCGATTCGCCAGAGCACGCGGCCAGCCTCTTTAACCTGCAGACCTTCGGCAACGTCTATTCCCGCCTGGCCAACCCCACCGTGGCCGTGCTGGAAGAGCGCATCGCCGCCCTGGAAGGGGGCAAGGCCGCCGTCGCCACCGCCTCCGGCATGGCCGCCCAGATGGTGGCCCTGCTCAACCTGTGCGAAGCCGGTGACGAGATCGTCGCCGCCCGCACCCTCTACGGCGGCACCCACACCCAGCTGGACGTGAATTTTCGCAAGCTAGGCATCAACACCGTGTTCGTGGATTCTGACGATCCGGAGAATTTCGCCCGGGCCATCACCCCCAAGACCAAGGTGATCTACGCCGAGACCATGGGCAACCCGGGCCTCAACGTGCTGGACATCGAGGCCGTGACGAAAATCGCCAACGCCGCCGGCCTGCCCCTGTTCGTGGACAACACCTTCGCCAGCCCCTACCTGTGCCGGCCCTTCGAATGGGGTGCCGCCATCGTGGTGCATTCGGCCACCAAGTTCATCGGTGGCCACGGCACCACCCTGGGGGGCATCATCGTTGAATCGGGCAAGTTCCCCTGGGACAACGGCAAGTTCGCCACCATGACCGAGCCTAGCCCGGGCTACCACGGCGTCAAGTTCTACGAGACCTTCGGCAACTTCGGCTTCACCGCCAAGTGCCGCATGGAAGGCCTGCGCACCTTCGGCCCAGCCCTCTCCCCCTTCAATGCCTTCCTGCTGCTGCAAGGGGTGGAGACCCTTTCCCTGCGCATGGACCGCCATTGCAGCAATGCCTTGGCCATCGCCCAGCATCTGGAAGCCCACCCCCAGGTGGAATGGGTCAATTACCCGGGCCTGCCCTCCAGCAAGTACCACGAACTGGCCAAGAAATACCTGCCCAAGGGGGCCGGCGCCGTGCTCACCTTCGGCATCAAGGGTGGAGCCTCGGCTGGCCAGAAGTTCATCGACAGCGTGGAATTCCTCTCCCACCTGGCCAACATCGGCGACGCCAAGACCCTGGTGATCCACCCGGCCTCCAGCACCCACCGCCAGATGACCCCGGAACAACAGACCGCCGCCGGCGTGCCGCCGGACCTGATCCGCCTCTCCGTGGGCCTGGAGACCCTGGACGACATCCTCTGGGACATCGACCAGGCCCTGGCCAAGGCCACGGACTGATC
>DATEZY010000171.1:0-2513 GCA_035255085.1 Azospira sp.
CGGGTCTTGCCGACGCGGAACATGGCGACGGTGAGCCAGCGGTAGAGGCGCTGCCGGCCCAGCACCAGGATGGCCTGCTCCAGGCTGGATACCGGGGAGGCCAGGCCCGCTGCCGGGGAGTTGGCCAGGGACAGCACCTGCAGGGCAATGCCTGGGTCTTTCTTGGCGACGGCGCCGAGGTCCGCGAGATCGGCTTCATCCCGGATCAGATTGAGCATTTCCATCAGGACCAGCCGGGATTCGTCCAGCTTGCCTTCCGGCTCCTCCGCGTCGGCCTCGGTGGTGAAGGGGCCGAGGCAGTAGTCGATGCCCCAGGCGCCGCACATGCGGCGTTCGGGCCAGGAGGGAACGTTGTCTGCCGCCAACTCGAGATGGGGGGCTCCATTCTTGAGGTTGCGGGCCAGGCGCTGGAAACGGGACAGCTCGCAGTCGTTCAGGTCGAGCACGGCGATTTTGGCGGCTGCCAGCAGGGGAGCAAGCTCTGGCGCCAGGCTCAGGCCGGTGACGGCGGCTTGGGCACCGGCGGCGGTGATGGCCTGGAGGGCGACCAGGCATTGGTCGAGGGGGGCCTTGCCCTGGTCCAGATCGATCAGGAAATAGGCGCGGCGGCCGACCAGGGGAAGATGGGCGCCGGCGCTGACCGCAGCCGGGGTGATGGGGATGAGGGCGAGGCGGCGCTGGGCGAAGCTGGGAAGATCAATGTCGGCCAGGGCGGCGAGGAAGTGTTGTTCGGCTTGGCTATCCGGGATGCCGCCGGCGGGGCGGAAGCGGTAGCCGCACAGGCGGTTGCGGGCATCGAGCAGTTCTTCCCGCTGCAGCATTTCTTCGGCGGCCTGGCGCTGGGCTAAACGGACGGCGGTATCATCAAGCGCCGACGTCGGGGGCGTGGTGGGTGTGGCAACCAGGTTAAGTGGGGTGAGCGGCGCAACAGCATCCTCTCGGGTCAAGCGCCCGAACAATTTTCGCAAAACCATGGGGGGGAAACCTTGTCGTTGATGTTCTATGACAAATTTTACGGCAGCCCGGGCGAGGGACATGCGGCAAAGTACCGCTGTGGGTATTAAATGGATTTATCCACTTTCACCTAGAGCAAGTCTGTGGATTGTCCTGGGATAAGTCCTGCAACCCTTTGGTGGCCAAGTATTTTTTGTGATTGCCTAATTTTTGCGCATTCTGGATTGAGCTGTATTGAAATTGCTCAGGGACAGAAAATCCATGAGATAAATCAGCTTTATCCCCGTTCAGACGGGACAAGCCTGTGGACAAGCCGTGGGCAAGTGGCCTAAGCCGATGGGCCGTAAGGGCTTTTTGCCTCCGCCTAAAAAATAGGCGGAGGGGCGAATAGGCAGGGGGGTGTTTAGCTCAAGAGCTGGCGCAGCACGTAGGGCAGGATGCCACCGTGGCGGTAGTAATCGACCTCGATGGGGGTGTCGATGCGGCAGAGCACAGCAATGTCCTCGACCCGCCCGCTATCATGGCCGATGTTGCGGCTGATGCGCAGGGTCAGGTCCTGCTGGGGCTGCAGGTCGGCGCTGACGCCCAACACGTCATAGGTCTCGTCGCCGGTGAGGCCCAGGCTCTGGACCGAATCCGCTCCCTTGAACTGCAGGGGCAGCACACCCATGCCCACCAGGTTGGAGCGGTGGATGCGCTCGAAGCTTTTCGCCACCACGGCCTTTATCCCGAGCAACTGGGTGCCTTTGGCCGCCCAGTCCCGGGACGAGCCGGTGCCGTATTCCTCGCCCGCCAGGACCACGGTGGGGATGCCGCGTTGCTGGTAGGTACTGGCCGCCTTGAAGACGCTGACCTGGTGGCCGTCGAGTCGGGTGTAGCCGCCTTCGATGCGGCTGCCGTCTGGGTTGGGCGGTAGCATCAGGTTTTTCACCCGGACGTTGGCGAAGGTGCCGCGCACCATGACCTCGTGGTGGCCGCGGCGGGATCCGTAGGAATTGAAATCCCAGGGCTCCACCCCTTGGGCCTGGAGCCACTGGCCTGCCGGTGTAGTGGGTTTGAAGGAGCCAGCGGGGGAGATGTGGTCGGTGGTGACCGAATCCCCCAGGATCAGCAAGGGCCGGGCACCCCGGATGTCGCCGATGCTCCCGGGAGTCGGGGCGAAGGCATCGAAGAACGGCGGCCGGGCGATGTAGGTGGAGGGCGGCCAGTCATAGACCTGACCGGTGGGGGCGGGCACCCCGTTCCACAGGTCGTGGTCCTTGGTGAAATCGGCATAAAGCCGGCGGTAGGTAGCCGGGTCCTGGGCGAAGGGCAGCACTGCGGCGATTTCCTCGGACGTGGGCCAGAGGTCCTTGAGGAATACCGGCGCGCCGTCCCGGCCCTGGCCCAGGGGCTCCCGGGTGAGGTCGATGTTGGCCCGGCCGGCGATGGCGAAGGCCACCACTAGGGGCGGCGAGGCCAGGAAGTTGGCCTTGATGCTGGGGTGGATGCGGGCTTCGAAGTTGCGGTTGCCGGAGAGCACGGCGGCCACCACCAGGTCGTTTTCGGCAATGGCGGCG
>DATEZY010000172.1:0-5661 GCA_035255085.1 Azospira sp.
AGGAAGTGGCGGCATTCATGGCGCCATTATCCGGCCTTGGCGGCCGGAAGGTAAGCACCCCGGTCAGGGGCCGTCGCCGCTGACCGGGGCAGAAGGCTCTCAGCAGGCGGCGAACACCGTCTCCGTGCCTTCGTCCCAGCCATCCCAGAGGAAGTCGTCGGACTTGCCGTCGGCGATCAGGCGCAGGGCGTAGCGCACCTGTTCCTCGTAGAACTGGCAGAAGGCGCCAGTCTTCTCCATGCCGCCATTCATCTCGTTGGCCTCCGCCGGGCAGGGGCTGCCACAGAAGTGGCGGATGGGGCAGGAGCCGCAGGGCTCGAACTTATCCACGTCCCGCTCCGTCACCGTCTTGAAGGCCGGCGACTCTAGGGCTGCGGCGATGCCGTCGGTGAACAGGTTGCCGCCCTCGAAGGCAGGCAGGCCGATGAACTCGCTGCAGGGAAAGAGACCGCCGTCCGCCGCCAGGGCGAAAAAGGCCCGGCCGCCGCCGCAGGGGGAGATGTCGCACATCAGGCGCCGCGCCGTGGGGGCCAGGATGGCCAGCAGGATGTTGGCGAAATTGGCCACCACCAGCTTGCGCCCGGTCTCCCGGTACAGCTCGTGGGTCCGCTCCAGGGCGGCGATGAAGGCCCGGGCGAAATCCCCGTCCGCCGGTTTGACGCCCCGGGCGCCCGAGAGGGTGCAGCGCACCGCATTCAACATGCAGGTGGGCACCTCATGGCGGTGGAACAGCTCCACCATGTCGGTGAGGTAGGCCAGGTTTTCCGTGGTGCAGGTGGTGATGACGCTCCAGGAGCCGTAGCCCTGGAGCCGTTCCATGGCCCGCAGCACGTGCTGATGCACCCCCTGGCCGGCCCAGGTGTGGCGGGTGGCGTTGGTGATGGGGGCGGTGGGGCCGTCCAGGGAAAGGCCGATGCTGACGTTGCGCTGCATCAGGAAATCGGCGGCGCCCTCGGTGAGCAGGGTGCCGTTGGTCTGCACGCCGAAGACGAAGTCGTCCCGGAACAGGTCGATGGCGGTGAACACCGCCTCCCGGTTCATCAGGGGCTCGGCGCCGTGGAAGATGAGGCGGGGCTTGCGCGCCCCCTCTCCTCCTTCCATCACCGTGGCGAAGTAGTCCTTGAGCCGCTGCAGTGCCCCCAGCAGGCGTTCCGCCGGCATGTCGTCGCCGTGGCGGCGCAGGCGGTCCGGCAGGTAGCAGTAGGTGCAGTCCAGGTTGCAGCGCTCCGTCGGATTCACATAGACGCCGGAAGGCTTGAGTTGGAAACGCAGGGCGTGGATTTCCTGGGCGAACTGTTCCGACTGGGCGAGGAAGCGTTCGGCCAGATCGCTGCCGGTCAGTTCCGCTTCCACCCGGCCCTTGTCCACCAGGGACCAGAAGGCGGTCTCCGGATGCAGCAGGGCCACGTAGCGCTCATGGCCGATGTCGTAGGGCTGGAGCCGGGGAAGATGATGGGCCGGCCCGTTCACTTGGCGGCCTTGCGGTCCATCAGGACGTAGTGGGAGAGGCCGATGCCGTCCGGGTTGCAGGACTTGCGGCTGGCGATGACCGGGGCCGGAGCGGCCTGGGTGGGTTGGGCGGCCGCTTGGGCAGCGGTGTTTTGGGCGGCGATTTGGGGCGTGGTTTTCATGGGGTCCTCCCGCGAAGGTATGAAAAAAAGCAAAAGGGCTCCGGCGGCATGTCTCGAAAGAAACATGCCGCCGGAGCCCTTTGCCTGGAACTCCACGACTTCCGCCCGTCTTCTGGCTTACGGATCGACCGGTCCTGCTACTGGGTTCCCCCTTCCCGCCGGATTTGCTCCGGCAGTGGGTGGTGCGGATAACGTACACAGCACCGTGGAACGACCGTCCCCGATTACAGCGGCGGGCCCGCCACGGAGTTGCACCGTGTTCCGAAAGCGGAAGCCGAGTGGGAGGGGAGTTTGGTGGCCGGCCCGGGGTGGGTCAAGCGCGGCAGGCGCTGGATTTGATCCAGGTAAATCGGACCCGATGGAGATCGGAAATAGCGCCCTTGGCCCGCCGCTTAATCCCGCAGTTCGCGGCCGGTGAGCTTGATGAACACGTCTTCCAGGTTGGCCGCCCGGTGGATGTAGCGCAGGCCGGGGGCCTCGGCCAGGGCGGCGAGCAGCGGCGCCGGGGTGCGGCAGTAGAAGAAGGCGGTCTCGCCGGAGACTTCGCGCCGCTCGGCCAGGTGGCCGTGGGCCTCGGACCAGGCCGGGGCGTTCTCGCCATAGACCTCCACCACCTGGGGTTCGATGTGGGTGGCGATCAGCTCCTGGGGGCTGCCCTGGGTGATGAGCTTGCCGTGGTCGAGCACCGCCAACTGGTGGCAGAGGCGCTCGGCCTCGTCCATGAAGTGGGTGGTGAGGATCAGGGTCTTGCCCCGGGCGGTGAGGGCCTTGAGCCGTTCCCAGATGAGATGCCGGGCCTGGGGATCGAGGCCGGTGGTGGGCTCGTCGAGGAAGACGATGTCCGGATCATTGACCAGGGCCCGGGCCAGGGTCAGGCGCCGTTTCATGCCGCCGGAAAGGCTCTTCAGGGGGGCATTCTCCTTGCCCGCCAGACCGGCGAAATCGAGCAGATCGGGAATCTGGGCCCGTACCGTGGCGTCGCCCAGGCCGAAGTAGCGGCCATAAACCAGCAGGTTTTCCGCCACGGTGAAGTCTGGGTCCAGGTTGTCGAACTGGGGTACCACCCCCGTCCGGAGACGGGCTTCCCGCGCCGACGCCGGCACCGGCAGGCCGTTGAGGCGCACCGTGCCTGCCTCCGGGGCGGTCAGCCCTAAACAGCAGCGCAGGGTAGTGGTCTTGCCCGCCCCGTTGGGCCCGAGCAGGCCGAAACAGGTGCCCGGCTCGACGGCAAAGGACACCCCAGCCACGGCAGTGAAATCGCCGTAGCGCTTGACCAGGGAATCGACGATCAGAGGTTGCACGAGAGGGAGGTCCCCAAAAACGGTTAGGCGCAGCGCCAGCTAGGCGAAACCGCCGCAGACAGTAGCTGGACTACGGCAAGGCGGTTGCAACGACGCTGGCGCAAGCGGGAAGGAATCAATGGCGCCAGGCGCGGGTGATGATGTCTTTTAGGACATGCAGGCGCCGATGGAAGAAATGATCCGCCCCTGCCACCACCACCACCGGCAGGTCCATGGGCTCGGCCCAGGCCAGCACGTTTTCCAGAGGCACGGTTTCGTCCTTGGAACCATGGATGACGATGGTGTCCGGCGCCACGGCGCTGGTGTTGTACTGGCGCGCCCCTTCCACATGGCCGGAGGCGGTGCCCACCAGCACCAGGCGCTGGGCCGGGCAGCCGGATTCGGCCAGGCGGGCCGCCACCTTGGCCTGGACGTAGGCACCGAAGGAGAAGCCGGCCAGGACCACGGGCAGGTGGCCGAAGCGTTCCCGGGCATAGTTCAGCACCGCCAGCATGTCCTCGGCTTCGCCGTGGCCCTCATCGTGAGTCCCTTCGCTCTGGCCGACGCCGCGGAAATTGGGGCGCAGGGCGGCATAGCCCAGCTGTACCAGGGTGCGGGCCAGGGTCTGGGCCACCTTGTTGGTGTTGGCGCCGCCGAACAGGGGATGGGGATGGCCGATCAGGGCGATGCCCTTGGGGGCCCCCGGGTTTTCCAGGATTACTTCGATCTTGCCGGCGGGGCCATCGAGCAGCAGCAGTTCCGGTTCGACGCGCATGGTCAGATCTTCAGGCGCTCGACGATACGGCCGTGGATCAGGTGCTCTTCCACGATTTCGTCGATATCGGATTTGTCGAGAAAGGTGTACCAGACCTCCTCCGGGTACACCACCATCACCGGGCCGTTATCGCAGCGGCCCAGGCAGCCGGCCTTGTTGATGCGCACCTGGCCGGGGCCGTTGCGCTTGGCGGCGGCCACCTTGTCCTTGGCGTAGGCCAGCAGTTCGGAAGCCCCCAGGGCGTTGCAGCAGGTTTCGCCTTCGGGGCGCTGGTTGCAGCAGACGAAGGCGTGGTGTTGGTAGTAGCTCATGACGACAATCCGGTGAGGAAGAAGCGAAAAGGGGAAATTATAGCCGGCGCCCCAGCAGCATCAGGTAGGGCACGGCGGCAAAGGGCCAGAGGCTGGCGATGAGCCGGGTGAGACCGTTGAAATTGAAAAAGTGTCCCTGGCGCCAGGTGGCCAGGGCGGCGATGGAATAGGGATTCTCCGGCGCCATATTCACCAGCACCGTGGCCGCCATCAGGCCCAGGGTGGCGAGCATGACCCGGGGCGCTGCCGGCAGCCACATCAGCACCGCCAGGGCGACGCATCCCCAGAGGAGGCCCTGGCGGGAACCCTCGCTGAGCCACGAGAGGGCGTCGCCAGGCCCCACCAGCACTGCCGCCGCCAGGCATTTCACGCCCAGGGCCAGGGCCACCAGGGCCAGGGGGCCGATGCGGGCGGGCCAGGGATCGGCGAGCAGGGTGCGGGCCAGGAGCCCCACCGCCACCAGGTTGATGGCGACGATGGTCGTTTCCACCGCCTGGAACAGGGGCGGGGCGAAGGGCACGCCGGGGGGGAAGTCGATCAGGCCGCGCAGGTTGCCGGTGCCAAAGAGCAGGGTTTCCGGCGTCACCTGGGTGAGCAGCCAGAGGCCCAGGAGGACGATGCCCAGCTCGGCCTGGGGCCGTTCGGCGACGAGGCGGCCGTGCCAGCGGGTGAGGTGCCGGAACAGGCGCTCGCCGTGGAAGAAGGCGAGGCCGGCGCCGAGCAGGCCGCCCAGACTGTTGCAGGCCAGGTCCAGGTTGGACGGCACCCGGGTGGGGAGCCAGGTCTGGATCGCTTCCATGGAGAAGGACAGGCCCGCCGCCAGGAGCGCCGCCAGAAACGACGGCAGCAGGCGCGGCAAGATCGGGGTGGGCAGGGCCAGGGCGAGGAGGAAGCCCAGGGGCACGTAGGCCAGGATATTGACCGTCAGGTCGAAGCCGGTCCAGTAGCGGGGCCAGCCGGCCTCGAGGAAGGCGAGGGGCGACAGGCCCAGGTCGCGCCAGCCGGAGAAGGGGTGCAGGCTGGCGTAGATGACCAGCAGGGTGTACGCCAGGGCCAGGTAGCGGGCGAGGTGTTTGGCCGGAGCCGTGCCGGAGGAAGCGGGCATCGCGGGGGCGGGGGAAAACGGAGGGAGGCCCATAGTATGGCACAGGGGCGGCCGGGCCAGCCGCCCCAGGAAGCAGCTTGAGGTTCGGGCTCAGGCCTTGCGGCGGAAGATCACGTCCCACACGCCGTGGCCCAGGCGCAGGCCGCGCTGCTCGAACTTGGTCAGGGGCCGGTAGTCGGGGCGGGGGGCGAAGCCGCCGTGGGTGTTGTCCACGGTGTTTTCCAGCAGGGGCTCGCCGGAGAGCACTTCCAGCTGCTGCATGGCGTAGTCCTCCCAGTCCGTGGCGCAGTGCAGGTAGCCGCCGGGGGCGAGGCGCGAGGCGAGCAGGGCCACCAGGGGCGGCTGCACCAGGCGGCGCTTGTGGTGGCGCTTCTTCGGCCAGGGGTCGGCGAAGAAGATGTGGGCGCCGGCCAGGCTACCCTCGGGAATCATGTCGCGCAGCACTTCCACGGCGTCGTGCTGGGCGATGCGCACGTTGGCGAGGCCCATTTCCGACACCAGCTTGCACAGGCTGCCGACGCCGGGGGTGTGCACTTCCACGCCCAGGTAGTCGTTTTCC
>DATEZY010000173.1:0-2399 GCA_035255085.1 Azospira sp.
AGCCTCGGTAGACTGGCGCCTCCCTTCCCCTGAAGAAACGTCATGGCCCGTCGCCTCCTGCTGCTCGTCCTGACCCTGTATTGCACCCTGCTTGCCGCCCTGCCGGCCCGGGCTGCCCAGTTGAGCATTGGCCTGGCCGCCGACGTATCCTCCCTGGACCCCCACTACCTCAATGCCTCACCCAATATCGCCGTCGCCAGCCACTTCTTCGACACCCTGGTGGCGGTGGACAAGGACGGCCAGCTGGTGCCCGGCCTGGCCCAGTCCTGGCAGGCCATCACCCCCACCACCTGGGAATTCAAGCTGCGCCCCGGCGTGAAATTCCACGACGGCAGCCTGCTCACCGCGGAAGACGTGGTCTTCTCCCTGGAACGCCCGGCCAGCCTGACCCAGAGCCCGGGCCCGTTCACCGGCTTCACCAAGGCCATCACCGGCAAGCGCATCGTGGACGCCCACACCCTGCGCCTCACCACCGCCCAGCCCTACGGCCCCCTGCCCCTGGACCTGGCCTCCATTTTCATCGTCTCGAAAAAGGCCGCAGCCAAGGCGACCACCGAGGACTTCAACAGCGGCAAGGCCCTGGTGGGCACCGGCCCCTTCCGCCTGGTGAAGTTCCGCCGCGGCGAGGCGGTGGAGCTGGCCCGCTTCGACGGCTACTGGGGCGAGAAGCCATACTGGGACAGCGTCACCCTGCGCATCCTGCCCGCCGATTCTGCCCGCCTCGCCGCCCTGCTGGCCGGCCAGGTGGACATGATCGAAGGCGTGCCCGGGGCCGATGTGGCCCGCCTGAAGAACGACGCCCGCTTCCGCCTGGAACAGCGGGTGTCCTGGCGCACCCTGTTCCTGCAGCTGGACCTGTTCCGGGACCACTCCCCTTTCGTCACTGACAACGCCGGCAAGCCCCTGGAGAAGAATCCCCTGAAGGACCTCAAGGTGCGCCAGGCCCTGTCCCGCGCCATCAACCGGGAGGCCCTGGTGGCCCGCACCCTGGATGGCCTGGCGGTAACCGCCAGCCGCTTGGTGGCCCCGGGCATCCCCGGCCACGGCCAGAAGCCCGCCCCGGAACCCTACGACCCGGAAGGCGCCAAGCGCCTGTTGAAGGAAGCCGGCTACCCCGAGGGCTTTGCCCTCACCCTGCACGGCCCCAACAACCGCTACCTCAACGACGACCAGATCCTGCAGACCCTGGCCCAGTTCTTCAGCCGCATCGGCGTCAAGACCAAGGTCGAGACCCTGCCCCTGGCCGCCTACTTCGGCCGCCTGCGCAATGCCGAATTTAGCGCCGGCCTGCTGGGCTGGGGCTCCCTCTCCGGCGACTTCGCCCTGCGCACCCTGCTCGGCACGCCCAACGCCGACACCGGCTGGGGCGCCTGGAACTGGGGGCGTTTCAGCGACGCCAAGGTGGATGAAGACATCCGTGCCGCCCTGGCCAGCACCGACCCGGCCCGCCGTACCCACCTGGCCGAAGCCGCCATGGATAAGGCCATGGCGCAGCTGCCGGTGATTCCCCTGCACCATCAGGTGGCCACCTGGGCCCTGCGGTCCGGCCTCGCCTACCCGGCCCGCATGGACGAATTCACCTTCGCCGCCCAGGTGCGGCCCCGCTAGGCCTGGCCGTGGAATTTCTCCTCCGCCGCCTGCTGCACGGCGCCTGGGTGCTGCTGGCGGTCTCCGCCCTGGTCTTCGCCGCCCTCTACGTGGTCGGCAATCCGGTGGACCTGCTGGTGGATCCCCAGGCCGACCCGGCGGACACGGCTCGCACCATCGCCGGCCTGGGGCTGGATCGGCCCCTGTGGCAGCAATACCTGCACTTCCTGGGCAACGCCCTGCGGGGCGACCTGGGGAAATCCTTCATCCACGGCGTACCGGCCCTACAGCTAATATTGGAGCGCCTGCCAGCCACCCTGGAACTGGCCGTCAGCGCCACGGTGCTGGCCCTAGTGTTCGGCATTCCCCTGGGCCTGTGGGCCGGCCTCAAGCCGGGGTCCCTCGCCGGCCGCCTGATCGGCGCCGCGTCCACCCTGGGCTTCGCCCTGCCCGCCTTCTGGGTCGGGCTGATGCTGATCCTGGTCTTCGCCGTGCAGCTGCACTGGCTGCCGCCCGGCGGCCGGGGCGAGACCCGGGAATTGCTGGGCGTGCCCCTCTCCCTCCTCACCTGGGATGGCTGCCGGCACCTGCTGCTCCCCGCCTTGAACCTGGCCCTCTACAAGGCCGCCCTGGTGGTGCGCCTGGTGCGGGCCGGCAGCAAGGAGGTGCTAGCCCAGGACTACGTGCGCTTCGCCCGGGCCAAGGGCCTCTCCGAAACCCGGGTGGTTACCGGCCACGTCCTGCCCAACACCCTCATCCCCGTGGTCACCGTACTGGGTATGGAATTCGGCGCCCTGATCGCCTTCGCCGTG
>DATEZY010000174.1:0-6853 GCA_035255085.1 Azospira sp.
CTTGCCTTCGCTATCGGAAGCGGCCAGGACCATGCCTTCGGACATGCCGAACTTCATCTTGCGCGGCGCCAGGTTGGCCACCATCACCGTCAGGCGGCCCACCAGGGCGGCCGGGTCGTAGGCGGACTTGATGCCGGCGAAGACCTGGCGGGGCTTTTCTTCACCGATGTCGAGCTGCAGGCGGATCAGCTTGTCGGCGCCTTCCACGTGGCTGGCATCCACGATCTTGGCGATGCGCAGATCCACCTTCATGAAGTCGTCGATGGAGATGTGGGGGGCGGCTTCGGCCACGGCGGCCTGGGCTTCCTTCTGCTGCTTTTCGGCGTGGCGCTGCTGGGAGTGCTCGGCACCCTTCTCGGCGGCCTTGGCCGGGGCGGCTGCCGGCGTGGCAGGCGCGAGGGATTCCTTGTTGGCGTCCACCAGGGCGTCCACCAGTTTGGGGTCGATACGGGTCATGAGGTGCTCGTAGGGCTGAATGGTGTGGCCGGCGGCCAGCACGGCATTGACGTCGTCCCAGGCAAAGGGGGCGACGTTGAGGAAGGTGGCGACCTTGTCCGCCAGCACCGGCAGCACCGGCTTCAGGAGCACGGTAAGCAGGCGGAACAGGTTGAGGGCGTTGGTGCAGGCGGCGTGCAGTTCGGCATCCTTGCCTTCCTGCTTGGCCAGTTCCCAGGGCTTGACCGTATCCACGTACTGGTTAACGGCGTCAGCCAGGGCCATGATTTCCCGCAGGGCCCGGCCGAATTCCCGATTCTCGAAGTATTCGGCGATGCGCGGGGCGGCGGCGCGGATGGTGGCGTAGGGCGCCAGGGCCTCATTGGCGACGGTCAGCTGGCCGTTGAAGCGCTTGCTGATGAAGCCGGCAGAGCGGCTGGCGATATTGACGTACTTGCCCACCAGGTCCGAATTCACCCGGGCGATGAAGTCCGGCAGTGAGAGGTCGATGTCTTCCAGGGTATTGGTCAGCTTGGCGGCAAAGTAGTAGCGCAGCCATTCGGGATTGAGGCCCTGCTTGAGGTAGCTCTCGGCGGTGATGAAGGTGCCGCGGGACTTGGACATCTTTTGCCCGTCCACTGTAAGGAAACCGTGGGCGAAGACCTTGGTCGGGGTGCGGAAGCCGGCCTGCTCCAGCTCGGCGGGCCAGAACAGGGCGTGGAAGTAGAGAATGTCCTTGCCGATGAAGTGGTACAACTCGGCTTTCGAATCCTTGCTCCAGTATTCGTTGAAATCCAGGCCCTTCTTGGCGCACAGGTTGGCGAAGGAGCCCATGTAGCCGATGGGGGCGTCGAGCCAGACGTAGAAGTACTTGCCCGGGGCGTCCGGGATCTCGAAGCCGAAATAGGGGGCGTCCCGGGAGATGTCCCAGTCGGTGAGCTTGTTCTCGCCCTCGGCGCCCAGCCATTCCTGCATCTTGTTGGCGGCCTCGGGCTGGAGCACGCCGTTGTCCCGGCTGGTGTAGCGGCGCAGGAAGGATTCGCAGCGGGGGTCGGAGAGCTTGAAGAAGTAGTGCTCGGAATTCCTGAGCTCGGGCTTGGCGCCGGAGACGGCGGAGTAGGGATTCTTCAGCTCGGTGGGGGCATAGGCGGCGCCGCACACCTCGCAGTTGTCGCCGTACTGGTCCTTGGCCCCGCACTTGGGGCACTCGCCCTTGATGAAGCGGTCCGGCAGGAACATCTGCTTCACCGGGTCGTAGAACTGCTCGATGGTGCGGGTCTCGATGAGGCCGGCGGCCTCGAGCTTGCCGTAGATGTCGTTGGCGAAGAAGCGGGTTTCCTCGGAATGGGTCGAGTAGTAGTTGTCGAAGCCCACCAGGAAGCCGGCGAAGTCCCGGGAATGCTCGCCATGGACGCGCTGGATCAAGGCTTCCGGGGAAATGCCCTCCTTCTCGGCCCGCAGCATGATCGGGGTGCCGTGGGTGTCGTCGGCGCAGACATACCAGCACTCGTTCCCCCGCATCTTCTGGTAGCGCACCCAGATGTCGGTCTGGATGTACTCGACCAGGTGGCCGAGGTGGATGGAGCCGTTGGCGTAGGGCAGGGCGGAGGTGACGAGGATCTTGCGGGTCATGGCGGCAGAAATTTCTTGGATGACCCGTGATTTTAGCCTAATGGCGGGTTTCGGACGGCGGCGGTTTGGCCGCCGAGGGCTGGAAAAGCCGGAAAGCGTTCTTGCCGCCCTGCTTGGCCAGGTACATGGCGTAGTCGGCATGGCGCAGGAGGGCGTTGGAATCGGCCTTGTCCGTGGGGTAGATGGTGACCCCGATGCTGGCCGTGACGTAGGCGCAGAGCTGGGTGTCGGTGCCCAGGGTGCAGGGCATGCTGATGCTCTCCAGGACCCGTTCCAGGGTGTGTTCGCATTCCTCCACGTCCCCCAGTTCGCAGAGCAGCAGGACGAACTCGTCGCCCCCCAGGCGGGCCACGGTATCGCCGCCCCGCAGGCGGGCCTTCAGGCGCTGGGCCACTTCCCGCAGCAGGGTGTCGCCGGCGGCGTGGCCGTACTTGTCGTTCACCGGCTTGAAGCCGTCCAGGTCCAGGTAGCACACCGCCAGCAGGGTGCCGTGGCGGTCGGCGTTGACGATGGCGTGCTCGAGACGGTCCTCCAGCAGGGTGCGGTTGGGCAGGTTGGTGAGGGGGTCGTGGTGGGCCAGGTACTCGAGCTGGGACTGGTGCAGCTTGAATTCGCTGATGTCCGAGCTGGAGCTCACCACCCCGAGGATGTCCTTGCCGTCGTCCCCCTTCACCGGCTGGGCGTTGATGAGGAGCCAGTGGCTGATGCCCGAGGGGTTCACCACCTGCATGATGACGCCGGTCTGGCCGTTGCCGGTGCGCAGGGCGACGATGTGGGGGAAGTCGTCGGTGGTGAAGGGAGTGCCGTCGTCGTGGAGGAACTGCCAGTGGCCGGCCACCTGGCTGTAGAAGCGGCCGATGGGCACCCCGAACAGGTGGGTGGCGGCGTTGTTGGCGTAGACCAGGATGCCGGCCCGGTCCCAGAGCTGGATGGCCTCGTTGATGGTGACCAGGATGGTGCGCAGCTGGGCCTCGCTGCGGCTCAGCTCCTCCTCCCGCTGGGTGAGCATGGCCCGGAACACGTCCAGGGCCCGGTACATGGCCGCCACCTCGTCGTTGCCCGAAGGGCTGGCGGGAATGAGGGCGGTCTGCCAGCCGGGCTTGCCCGAGGAGAGATCGGCGGCGGCCCGGCGCATGGCGTGGGTGATGCGTTCCAGGGGGCGGATGACCCGCCGGGTCACCACCCCGTACACCAGCAGGATGCCGACGATGGCGGCCAGGGTGGCGGCGGTGGTGAGCATGGCCTGGGCCCGCTGCACTTCGGAGCGGGTCTGGCGGATGCCGGAGCGCACGTCGTGGCTGAGTTCGTGGGCCACGTCCTGGATGAGGACGGAAAAGCCGGTGGCGGTGGTGGCCGCCTTCTTGGCCGAGGAGGCCACGGCGGCTTCGGCCGCCAACTCGTCGCCGCGCAGTTGGGCCAGGGACGGGGGCGTGGTCAGGGACGCCACCAGGGAGTCGGTGACCTTGCCCAGGGCCCGGACGCCGTCGCCCTCCGGCAGGCGGTGCCAGGCCAGCAGGCGGTTGGCGTAGATTTCCACATTGCGCTGGGCCATGGGCAGGCGGGCCGGCTGGTCCTCCTGGTCCAGGGTCCGCACCAGGGACAAGAGTTCCCGGGCATCGGTGCGCAGGTCCTGGGCGACGGCGAGCCAGATCATTTCCCGGTCCAGGAAGCTGTCCAGCCGGGCCTGCAGCTGCCCTTTGTCCGCCGCCTCCGGCAGGTCGGTGGCCATGGCCCGGGACACCAGGGTGCGCATGAGGTTCTCCACCCGGGTGGCGGTTTCGAAATGCTGGTCGAAGAGGCGATCGATGCGCCGCCTCAGCTCGGTCCGCCTGGCTTCCGCCACCGCCCGCCGGCCGGCGGCCAGGGAGAATTCCCGGATGGTGCGCTCGGTATCCTCCAGGGCCGACACCGCCTTCGCCATCCGTTCCTGGTCGGCCTCGGCGCCGAATTCGTCGAGGCGGGCGGAGAGAGCGTCGGCATTGGTGCGCACGTCCCGCAGCTGCATCCCGACGGCGTTCAGGGTGGCGGTGGTGGGTGCCTCGCCGGGCAGCTCCGCCATCAGGTTGATGGGCCGCAGGAGGGCCTCGGTGCTGTCGTGGAGGCGCCGGGCCAGGGTGATCTCCACCAGGTTGCCCTGGGACAGCCCCTCCATGCGCTCCTGCAGATGGTCCAGGGCCAGGTAGGCGAAGGTGGTGAGGCCGAAGGTGACGGCGGTCAGCAGCACGGCGCTGACCGCCAGCAGGAAGCGGATGCCGTAGCGGACCGGTTCCCGGTCGGCCGGGGCCCTGCTGGCAGGCATGGGTGGGGAGGCGGCAGACGGGGGCATCGCTTCCTCGGGGGCGATAATTACGGCATTGACAGCCGAATTGCCCTAAAGATCGCCCGGGGCCGCGAATATCGGCCCTATTCCCCCAGGTAGACGGGCTTCCTCTTCTCCTTGAAGGCGCGGATGCCTTCGGCGTAGTCCCGGCTGCTGTACACCACCCGCCGCAGGCCCTGGATGCGCTCGAAGTCCTGGGGCGACAGGGCGTGGGCATGGGAGAGGATGCGCAGCTGCTCCTTCATCACGCCGATGGCCAGGGGCGAGTTGTGGGTCATGGCCCGGGCCATGTCCCGGGTGAACGCCTCGATCTGCGCCGCCTCCACCACGTGGTTGATGATGCCCTGGCGCTCCAGGCGGGCGGCGGTCATGGGCCGGCCGGTGAAGATCAGCTCCTTGGCGATGTGGGGCGGGGCGGCGTTGAGAAAGGTGAGGAGCCCGGAGGCGTTGTAGGGCACGCCGAGCTTGGCCGGGGTGGCGGCGAAGGTGGCTTCGGGGGCGGCGATGATCATGTCGCAGGCGAAGACCAGCTCGCAGGCGCCGCCCCAGACGCCGCCCTCGACCATGGCGATGACCGGGGCCGGGAAGGCCTCGATGTCCCGGATCACCATGCGCAGGGGGTCCTGCCAGCCCAGGGGGTCGTGGCCTCCCGTCGGCAATTCGTCCACATTGTGGCCCGAGGACCATACCTTGGCTCCCGGCTGGGCCCGCAGGATGGCGGCCCGGATGCCGTTGCCCTCGAAATCCCGGAGGGCCGCCGAAACCTGCTGGATCAGGGATTCGGACAGGGCATTGCGCTTGATCTGGTAATTGAGGGTGATGGTGCCGATGCCTTCGGCCATTTCGGTAAGAATAAGTGACATCTTGGATATTCTCCGTAAGGGGAATGTCGCTATAGTAGGAACTGACTATAATCGCGCTGTAAACCTGACTGAAACAGTCGGGTATAAGAGAAGTCGGATACAACCTTGGAGAAAACTATGGCCCTTAGCCAAGAAGCAGTTCTGGCCGCCCTTGCCCAGATCGTAGACCCCAACACCCAGAAGGACTTCGTCAAGTCCAAGTCCGTCAAGAACCTCCGCGTCGAAGGCAACGACGTCTCCTTCGACATCGAGCTCGGCTACCCGGCCAAGACCCAGATCGACGAGATCCGCCGCCAGGTCATCGCCAGCGTCAAGGCGGTGCCCGGCGTCGGCAATGTCTCCGCCAACGTTTACTCCAAGATCGTGGCCCATGCCGTCCAGCTCGGCGTCAAGCTCCTGCCGGGCGTCAAGAACATCATCGCCGTCGCCTCCGGCAAGGGTGGTGTCGGCAAGAGTACCACCGCTGTCAACCTGGCCCTGGCCCTGGCCCAGGAAGGCGCCTCCGTCGGCATCCTGGACGCCGACATCTACGGCCCCTCCCAGCCGGTGATGCTGGGCATCGCCGGCCAGCAGCCGGAATCCAAGGACGGTCAGAGCATGGAGCCCCTGGAAGCCTACGGCATCCAGGCCATGTCCATCGGCTTCATGGTGGATCCGGAAACCCCCATGGTGTGGCGCGGCCCCATGGTCAGCCAGGCCCTGGAGCAGCTCATCAACCAGACCAACTGGAAGGATGTGGACTACCTGGTGGTGGACATGCCCCCGGGCACCGGCGACACCCAGCTGTCCCTGGCCCAGAAGGTGCCGGTCACCGGCGCCGTCATCGTCACCACGCCCCAGGACATCGCCCTCATCGACGCCCGCAAGGGCCTCAAGATGTTCGAGAAGGTGAATATCCCCATTCTCGGCATCGTCGAGAACATGAGCATCCACATCTGCTCCAACTGCGGCCACGAGGAGTACATCTTCGGCCACGGCGGCGGCGAGAAGATGTGCAAGGACTACGACGTGGAATTCCTCGGCGCCCTGCCCCTGGAAATGTCCATCCGGGAAATGGCCGATGGCGGCCGTCCGACGGTGGTTGGCGCCCCGGATTCCCGGGCGGCGGACATCTACCGGGCCATCGCCCGCCGGCTGGCGGTGAAAATCGCCGAGCGGGCCAAGAACATGACCGCCAAGTTCCCCAACATCGTGGTGCAGAACACCTGATTTCCGGCGATCGGCGGGCCGGCTCCGGGAAACCGGGGTCAGTCCCCGATCAGGAACTGCTCGTACAGGACGCCCTTGACGTTGCGGGCATACTCGTCGGGCAGCATGCCCTGCACCAGGGTCCGCATGTCGTTCGCCAGCTCCCGCTTGCCGGTGGTGGTGCGCAGCTTGCCGAGGTCGGCGGTCTGGATCTGGGCCATGCGATTGGTCACCTGCCGCTTGAGGGCAGGCAGGGCCTGGCGCAGGGCGGACTCGGTTTCCGGGTCGACGTATTCCACGGTGAACTTGATGAGCACGCTGTGGTTGCCGATGCCCATGGATTGCTCCCCCAGGCTGAGGTAGAGGGACTCCTCGGCCGTCGGCTTGCCGGGGGCGGCGTAGCGTTGCCAGAAAT
>DATEZY010000175.1:0-32391 GCA_035255085.1 Azospira sp.
CCCGGTGGATATCGACTTCGGCGACGTCTCGGTGGCCATGCGCAACTTCCTGCGCAAGCAGGGCAAGAAGAAGCTGGACCCGGGCAAGGCCGCCACCATGTGGTTCCTCACCATGAAGGACCCGGCCACCATCAAGCTGGCCCGCACCATGATGATCGGCTGGGGCTACAAGCTGCAGCGCCTGGGCGTGAAGCTGGCCAAGACCTTCGGTCTGACCCAGGGCATCGTGCAGCATCCGCCCGCCACCCTGGGCCGGCCCTCGGTGAAGGCCCAGGTCATCCACTTCATCAACAAGCCCATGCCCGGCAACCTGCCCAAGCGGGCATCCCGCACCCTGCTGGATATCGAGGACGACCACGTGGTGCCGGTAATCCGGGACCCCAAGAAGACCACCGAGGATTCGGATGCCGTCTTCTACTTCCCCGGCTGCGGTTCCGAGCGCCTCTTCTCCCAGGTGGGCCTGGCCACCCAGGCCATGCTCTACGAGACCGGCGCCGTCACCGTGCTGCCCCCGGGCTACCTGTGCTGCGGCTACCCCCAGACCGCCGCTGGCGAAGAGGAGAAGGGCCAGAAGATCATCACCGATAACCGGGTACTGTTCCACCGGGTGGCCAACACCCTCAACTACCTGGACATCAAGACGGTGATCGTCTCCTGCGGCACCTGCATGGACCAGCTGCAGAAGTACGAATTCGAGAAAATCTTCCCCGGCTGCCGCCTCCTGGACATCCACGAGTACCTGCTGGAAAAGGGCGTCAAGCTGGAGGGCGTCAAGGGCACCCAGTACATGTACCACGAGCCCTGCCACACGCCGATGAAGACCTACTCGGGCATCAAGGTGGTGAACGACCTGATGGGCCAGCGCGTCGATCTCAACGACCGTTGCTGCGGCGAATCCGGTTCCTTCGCCCTGTCCCGGCCGGACATCTCCACCCAGGTGCGCTTCCGCAAGCAGGAAGAAGTGGAAAAGGGCGCCGCCAAGCTGCGCCAGGACTTTGGTAGTCAGGACCAGGTGAAGATCCTCACCTCCTGCCCCTCCTGCCTCCAGGGTCTGACCCGCTACGAGCCGGACGCCGACATCCAGGCCGACTATATCGTGGTGGAAATGGCCAAGACCCTGCTGGGTGAAAACTGGATGGCCCAGTACGTGGAGAAGGCAAACAGCGGCGGCATCGAACGGGTGCTGCTGTAAGACCGCACAGTTAGTACTCGGCCAGCCGCAAAAAAATCCCCGCCGACGTGGCGGGGATTTTTTTCGTCCCGGAAAAACTTGGCGAGGGAAAAGCCTAGGCCGGCCTAGCCCGCGCCTCGATCCAAGCTAGATGATGCCCACCCCGGAAATCTCCCGGGCCAGGGCGGCGGCGGCGTTGTCGGTCATGCCGCCGACGTAGTCCAGTACGGCCATGTAGGCGGCGTACAGGCCATCTTCGCGCTTCAGCGGCACTTCCAGCAGGGACAGGGCGGTCTTCTGGCGGTTGTCCATCTCGCCGCTGCCGGTCACCAGGGCATGCACCGCCGGCACCAGCACGTCCAGGATGGAAGCCAGGCACGGATAGGCCGCCAGTTCGGTGGTGACCTTGCTGCGGTGCCGGTACACCCGGCGCCGTGCCAGGTCCTTGGCTTCGGAGAGGACCCGGTCCACCTCCTCCGGGCAGGCGGCCAGCAGATCCTTGGCACCCGTGGTTTCGCTGAAAGTGCCGTCGGTGAGCACCCGCAGGTTCTTGATGAAGGCCTCGCTGATGGCGTTCACGCAACGGCCCACGGCCACTCCCCGCAGCATGGCGCACTTCTGCCGGGAGCCGGGGCTTTCCCACACCCGCCCGGCTTCGGCCGAGGCCAGGGGATGGATCAGACGCTCGAATTCGTCCACCTCCAGGATGCCCATTTCCACCGCGTCCTCCAGGTCGAGGATGGCGTAGCAGACGTCGTCCGCCGCTTCCATCAGGTAGGACAGGGGATGGCGGGCCCAGCGCTGCAACTGGCCGTCCTGGGGCAGGCCCAGGGCCTCGGCCACGGATTCGAAATAGGCCAGCTCCGACTGGTAGAGGTTGAACTTGCCCGGTTTGGGCGTGTTGCCCACGGTCCACGGGTACTTGATCATGGCCCCCAGGGCGGCGGCGGTGAGGCGCATGCCGCCTTCGTTGGCATACATCTCCAGGCGCGACACCAGGCGAAAACCGTGGGCGTTACCCTCGAAGGTCTGTACGTCCTGCCGCTCGGCCTCGGACAGGCCGGTAAGGTAGGTGGCATTGCGGGCATCGCGGAACCAGGCGCGCAGGGCGTCCTCGCCGGTATGACCAAAGGGCGGGTTGCCGATATCGTGGGCCAGGCAGGCCACCTGCACCACCATGCCCAGATCGAAGGGGGTGATGCCTTCGGGCAGGTAGTTCTGCTCCGCCATCATGGCCCCTACCCGGTTGCCCAGGCTGCGGCCGACGCAGGCCACCTCGACACTGTGGGTCAGGCGGTTGTGGGTATGATCGTGCACCGCCAGGGGATGCACCTGGGTCTTGCGTCCCAGGCGGCGGAAGGCAGAGGAAAAGACCACCCGGTCGTGGTCAATGTGGTATTCGGTGCGCAGCCCCGCCGCCCCTTCGGCGGCGGTGGAGGCCCGGGCCTCGACGATTTCCCCGGCCTTGACCTTGAAGCGGCGGGTAGACAGGCGCTGCTGCCAGAGGTCGATAAGATGGCGGTCGTTCATGGCACGAGGGTCCGGGGCGATAAGGTCTCGATTATACCGGCCCCCCTTGGCGTTTCGCGGCGCCATGGGCAGAATGACGCACTCATAGCCAGCCTCCGGCCCCGTGGACGACGCCCCTTTCCTCCACCGGCGCCCTTACCTATGCTGGATCAATCAAGGTCGCCAACCAGGGAGACAGACCATGAATACCCCTGCCACGCCGCTGCAATTTCGCAGTGCGGATGAAGCTTCTGCCTTCCTCTCCCGCCTGTCCCTGACCGATCCAGCCCCCACCCATCGCCTGTTGCTGCAATTTTTTGACGCCCTGGTACGCCAGCCCCTGCCGCCGACGGACCAGGCGGTAGTGCTGACCCAGGCGGAAAAGCCCCTGGCCTTTCTGCAAGAGGAAGCGGCACGGCATTACCTGATCAAGTCCCTGCCCTACAGCGGCGACGATCTGGCCCGCTTCCAGCGCACCGTCACCCTCTGGCAACAGGCCGGCAAGGCTTGGCGTGCCGCAGAACTGCCGGAAGGCAGCGGCGTGGATGTGGCCGCCATCCTGGAACGGGCCCTGTACTGTCACGGCATGGCCCTGGTGGAACACCTCATGGCCCGCTACCAGGTTCCGCCGGGCCTCTGGCGCACCCTGCACGAGACTTATCAGGAGGCCGAACGCCGGGGGGTCGCCGACTTCCCCTTCCAGGATCACAAGGGCCGCAATTTGAGCTGTTCCCGCAGCTACGTAGCGGTGATCCTGTTCGAACTGTCCCGCCCCTATTCCCTGAGCGCCCGGGAGCTGCCCCTGGTCTGGCGCTGGGCCAAACTCATGGCAAAGCTGGCGCGGGTGGTGCCGTTGGCTGAAAACGAGACTCCGGCCTTCATCCTCGACCTGGGCAGCGACGCCTCCATCGGCAAGCCCCTGCCCGGCGCCCGCGACGCGGCAGACGTGCGCCGCCTCGACACCACGGACCTGGCCAGCCACGTGCGCAAACTGCGGCGCCGCCTGGACGAAGGCTATAGCCCCAAGGATTTGCTGCTGGGGGAGGACGTCAGCTCCGGCGACGCCCTGCGCCTGGTCGCCCATCTCCGCTACCCCTGGTCCCAGGAAGCCATCGCCCGCCCGGTGGACCTGCGCCTGCCGATCGGCAGCGCCCGGGTGGTGCTGGGCTACAACGCCATTCACTATCAGCTCACCGGCCGGGAAATGGCCAAGCCCAAGGGGCCGGCGGCGGCCCACCAGTACTCCCGCCAGGATGCGGAGCGCCTCGCCATATTCGGCGCTTCCCGGGAGAACGCCGCCAGCGTGCGGGACCAAACCGCCGTCAAATATTCCGGCGAGACCTGGGCCCTGCTGGAAGAATCAGCCAGCGCTTACCGCATCTACCGGGCCGGGGATGGCGCCAAGGTGGCGCCGGGACAACTGGTGGCGCTGAGCTTGGGGCATGAACCTAACGCCCCATTCTTTCTTACCCAGATCAGCAGCCTGATGCAGACCCCGGAAGGGGGCGTCGTGGCGAAAGTGCGGCGCCTGCTGGGCACGGCCCGGGGGGTGGCAATCCAGGCCCTGGGCACCCACCTGCCAGCCCAGGCCCTGGTCGGAGGCTTCCTGATCGAGGCTGCCGGCAGCGATGCCGACGCCAAACCCCAATTGGTCATGCCCCGCGGCTGGTACCAGCGCCTGCGTCCGGTGGAACTGGATTTGGAGCCGCCCCTGCGTTGCCGCCTGGAAAAAGTGCTGCTCAGCGGCCACGACTTCGACCTGGTGGAATGCGCCCCCTTCGCCTGAACTGGCGCGAATTATTGACGGCTCAATCCGGCAGCGCACGGGCTGGCCTTAGCTAGCCCGCCCCAGCCACCAGCGCCTACTGCACCACCCGGACGGCCGGGAAATGGGCAGTGAAACGACTCCCCTTGCCGGCCTCGCTCTCCACCTCCAGCCGGCCTTGATGCCGGGTCAGGACATGCTTGACGATGGCCAGGCCCAGGCCGGTGCCGCCGGTTTCCCGGGAGCGGCTGCGGTCCACCCGATAAAAGCGTTCGGTAAGGCGTGGAATGTGCTGGGGCGCAATGCCGATACCGGTATCGGCCACGCTAAAGGCACCGCCCTCGCCCTCCCGCCGCCAGTAGATGTCGATGCTGCCGCCCTCGGGGGTATAGCGCACGGCATTGGAGGTGAGATTACCCAGGGCGCTACGCAGTTCATTGCTGCAACCGAGCAGGCCAGCCGGCCCCTCGTCGTGCAGGCGGATGGTATGACGGCCGGCGGAAAGGGCCTCCGCCTCCCGCTGCAGGGTCGCCAGCAGGGGCGCCATGGCCACCCGCTCCTCCAGGGCCACGCTGCGGCCGGTTTCCAGGGCCGAGAGGGTAAGCAGGTCGTCGATCAGGTGTTGCATCCGGGCCGACTGGTCCTGCACCAGGTTGAGGTAGTGCAGCGCTTCTTCCCGGCTGAAGCCGTCGTAATCGTCGACCAGCATTTCGACAAAGCCGCTGACCACGGTCAGGGGCGTCTTCAATTCGTGGGAGACATTGGCGACAAAGTCCCGGCGCATGTTTTCCAGGCGTTCGAGCTGGCTGATGTCCCGCGACAGCAGCAGGGCCTGGTCGTCGCCGTAGGGAATGATCTGGATCTGCAGGGTCTGCCCCTCCACCCGGTCGCTGGCCAGGACCAGGGGCTCATCGTAGCGGCCGGCCTCGACATAATTGACGAAGTCGGGCTGACGTATCAGGTTGGTCAGGGGCTGGCCCCGGTCGGTGGCCGGATTAAGGCCGAAGTGGGCCGCTGCCCGGGCATTGAGGCCGTCGATCTGGCGGTGCCGGTTGAATACCACGACCCCGTCCGGCAGGGCCTCGCCGGCCCGGCGAAAGCGTTCCAGGGCCTGGGACAAGGCCTGTTGCTGTTCGGCGCGGATGCGTACCCGGCGGTGCAGGCCGGCGAAGGCCACTTCCCAGATGCCCCAGCCGGTGGGCACCCGGCCATCCAGGGGGCCGCGCAGCCATTGCAGCAGCCTGGCCAGGTACCACAGGTGATAGAGCAGGTACAGCAGCAGGCCGCCGCAGAAGGTTTCCCAAGCGTGTTGCCGATCGACAAAAATCCACACCGGCAAGGTGACGGCACAAAGGAAGAACAGGAAAAAGAAGGCGCGCAGCCAGACGGCTTTCACCATGGGGGAGCCCATCGGGGGAAGGCCGGGAGTTTAACCGGCCTGGGTCGAAAAACGGTAGCCGGAGCCCCGCACGGTCTGGATCAGGCGTTCGTGGCCGGTCGGTTCCAGGGCCGAACGCAGGCGGCGGATATGCACGTCCACCGTGCGCTCCTCGACGAACACGTGGTCGCCCCAGACCTGGTCCAGCAACTGGGCCCGGCTATGCACCCGCTCCGAATGGGTCATGAAGAAGTGCAGCAGGCGGAATTCGGTTGGCCCCAGGTCCACCAGGATGCCGTTGCCGGTCACCCGGTGGGTAATGGGATCCAGACGCAGGCCCTCGATATCCACCGGGTCCTCGGTCATCTGGGGCGCCCGGCGGCGCAGCACGGCCTTGATCCGGGCCTGCAGTTCCCTGGGTGA
This sequence comes from Azospira sp., assembly GCA_035255085.1. Classification (GTDB taxonomy): domain Bacteria; phylum Pseudomonadota; class Gammaproteobacteria; order Burkholderiales; family Rhodocyclaceae; genus Azospira. Next base: position 6,247 of record DATEZY010000175.1, read on the forward strand.
GAAGGGCTTGGTGACGTAGTCGTCGGCACCGGCCTCGAGACCGGTAATCTTGTCGTGTTCATCACCTCGGGCGGTGAGCATGATGATCGGCACGTCCCGGGTGCGCTCCTCGGCCCGCAGCTTGCGGGCGAATTGGACGCCGGAAATTCCCGGCAGCATCCAGTCCAGCAGCACCACGTCGGGCAGCACTTCGCGCACCTTGCGCTCGGCCTCCTCGGCATCGTAGGCACGCAGCACCACATGGCCGGCGTGCTGCAGGTTGGCGGCGATAAGCTCCTGGATCGCCGGTTCGTCTTCCACCACTAGGATATTGGCAGGCATTTTCAGGTCATGATCCGTTAAGGTTTGCGGAAAAGTCTATTGCAGCCAGGTGACAGATTGATGACAAGACAGGGCATGTCGCCCCTGCATCCAGTTCGTTCCCTGTCCTTGATCCCGGCGGCTGTCCGCAAGCCCCATCTGCGCTATGATAGCGCGTTCTTTTGCAAGGCAAGGATGGGCGGCCATGGCCGGACTGAACAAGGACACTCCCCTTCCCACCGAAATCAAGGCGCACCAGAAATCCCGCAAGCTGGAAGTGAGCTTCGATGACGGTCAGCGCTTCGAGTTGAGCTATGAGCTGCTGCGCGTGCTCTCCCCCTCCGCCGAGGTCCGGGGCCACGGTCCCGGTCAGGAACGGCTTCAGGCAGGCAAGCGGGAGGTCACGGTGGAGGCGGTGGAGCCCGTGGGCAGCTACGCCATCAAGCTGGTGTTCTCCGACGGCCACGATAGCGGCCTCTATTCCTGGGACTACCTCTACGAACTGGGGCTGAACCAGGAGGTCTTGTGGCAGGAATACCTGGAAAAACTGGCCGCCGTCGGCCTCTCCCGGGACCCCGCCGACAATCCGGCGCCCGTAAAACCCAAGGGTGGCTGCGGCAAGCACTGAATTCACGCCAGGCATCTGGCATATCTTCGGAATATAAAGTTATGGGCGAAAAAACTCACTTCGGTTACGAGCAGGTGGCGGAAGAGGAAAAGGCACAGCGGGTGGCCGATGTGTTCTCCTCCGTGGCCAACCGTTATGACCTGATGAACGACCTCATGTCCGGCGGCATGCACCGTCTGTGGAAGGCCTTCACCATCGCCCAGAGCGGTGTGCGCGAAGGCTCCCGGGTGCTGGACGTGGCCGGCGGTACCGGAGACCTGTCCCTGGCCTTTGCCAAGAAGGCCGGCAAGAGCGGCCAGGTGTGGCTCACAGACATCAACAATGCCATGCTCACCCGGGGCCGGGACCGGCTCTGCGACAAGGGCTACATCATGCCCGTGGCCCAGTGCGATGCAGAAAAGCTGCCCTTCCCCGACGACTACTTCGACCTGGTGACGGTGGCCTTCGGTCTGCGCAACATGACCCACAAGGGCAAGGCCCTGGCCGAGATGCGCAGGGTGTTGAAACCCGGTGGCCGCCTGCTGGTGCTGGAATTCTCCCAGGTGTGGAAGCCCCTGGCGCCGCTGTACGACTTCTACTCCTTCAAAATCATCCCCCGCCTGGGCGGCATGATCGTCCAGGATGAGGACAGCTATCGCTATCTGGCCGAATCCATCCGCGTCCATCCGGACCAGGAAAGCCTGAAATCCATAATGGAACAGGTGGGGCTGGAGAAAGTCGAATATTTCAACCTGATGTTCGGCGTGGTCGCCCTGCATCGCGGCTACAAATATTAACGGAGGCAGCCGATGAACAAATTCATCATTGCACTTTGCACCCTGGTGGTCGGTTTGACCCTGGCAACCTCCGAGGCCGAAGCGGCCCGCCTCGGTGGCGGCCGTAGCAGCGGCATGCAGCGCAGCATCACGCCCTCGCCCAGCCCGACTGCCCCCCAACGACAGAGCGCGGCTCCGGTGCAGCAGGCCCAACCGGCCAGCCCCAGCGCTCCGACCGCGCCCCAGGCTGCGCCGAAGCGCAACTGGCTCGGTCCCATCGCCGGCCTGGCCGCCGGTATTGGTCTGGCCGCCCTGCTCTCCCACTTTGGCATGGGCGAGGGCATGGCCAATTTCCTCATGATCGCCCTCCTGGCCATGGCCGCCGTTTTCGTCTTCAAGCTGTTGTTCCGTCGTCCGGCGCCCCAACAGCCGGCCGAGCCGCTGCAATATGCTGGTGTCGGCGGCCCCTCCATGGCGCCGCTGCCCCAGCCGGTGGAAGCTGTCGGCAGCACGGCCCCCGCCGCCAACCCGGCCCCGCTCCTCAACACTGCACCAACGGTACCGGCGGACTTCGACAGCGAAGGCTTCCTGCGCATCGCCAAGCTTAATTTCGTGCGCCTCCAGGCCGCCAACGATGCCGGCAACCTGGATGACATGCGTGAATTCCTGGCTCCGGAGATGTTTGCCGAGGTGCAATTGCAGCTCCAGGAACGGGGCAAGGCACCCCAGCAGACCGATGTGGTGCAGCTCGATGCCAACCTGCTGGAAGTGGTTACCGAGGGCAACCGGCACATTGCCAGCGTCCGTTTCCATGGCCTGATCCGAGAGGAGAAGGATGCCGCACCGAGCAATTTCGACGAGGTATGGAACCTGGTGAAACCGGTGGACGGCAGTCGCGGCTGGCAAGTCGCCGGCATTCAGCAACTCGCCTAAGGGACCGGGCGCGACGATGTTCACCGGAATGCTGCTGGCCGCCCTGAACCATATCCTGCAGCGCGAGGACTGGGCCAGGGCCCGTCTCAAGGAGTTTGCCGGGCGTCACGCACAGCTGGAAGCGCCGCCCTTGCTGCGCTTGGCCCTGGTCGTCGGCAGCGACGGCCGCCTGGAACCGGCCAGCGCGGAGGCGCCTGCCGACGTGCGTATCTGCCTGCCCGAACACGCTCCCCTGCGCTACCTGGGCCGTCCCCAGGAAGCCCTGGCCGCCGCCCGTATCGAGGGGGTAGCCGACTTCGCCGAAACCCTGGGTTTCGTCTTCCGCAACCTGCGTTGGGACGTGGAGGAGGATCTGGCCCGCTACCTGGGTGACATTCCCGCCCGCCGCCTCACCAAGCTGGGCCGGGGTATCCTCGGCTGGCAGCGGGACGCATTGCAGCGCCTGGGCGCCAACTTCGGGGAATATGTGGCGGATGAGTCATCCCTGCTCCCTGGGGGCAGCGAAGAGCGTCGCCTGGCCGATGAAATTGCCCGGCTGGAGGTGGATACCCAGCGCCTGGCAGAAAGAATCGCGCGCCTGGAGGGGTAGGGCCCCGGGGGGTTCTTGCATTCCCGCGGAAGTAACGGGCAACAAAAAAGGCAGCCGAGGCTGCCTTTTTTGCGTTTCGAGTTGCTGCTTAGTGCTTGCGCTTCTTCAGCTGCTCGATGGTAGCCAGCTGAGCGACGGCTTCGGCCAGTTCTGCTTCGGCCTTAGCGTAGTCGATTTCGGCGGCTTTGTTCTGCAGTGCTTCTTCCGCAGCACGCTTGGCTTCCAGGGCCTTCGCTTCGTCCAGGTCGGCACCGCGGATAGCGGTATCGGCGAGAACGGTGACGATGGTCGGCTGGACTTCCAGCATGCCACCCGAGACGTAAATCATCTCGAATTCGGAATCCGGCACCTTGATGCGCACCGTTCCGGGCTTGATGCGGGTCAGCAGCGGCGTGTGCCGCGGGTAGATGCCGAGTTCACCGGCTTCGCCCGGGAGCACCACGTATTCTGCCTCGCCGGAGAAGATGGATTCTTCGGCGCTGACCACGTCCACATGTACTCTCAATGCCATGATAGGGGTTCCCCTCAGGATGGCCGCACCCCGGACGGGATGCGGCGTACCGGTTGATTACTGGAGGGTCTTCGCCTTTTCGAAGGCCTCGTCGATGGAGCCGACCATGTAGAAGGCCTGTTCGGGCAGGCTATCGCACTCGCCGGAAACGATCATCTTGAAGCCACGAATGGTTTCCTTCAGGGGCACGTACTTACCGGGGGAACCGGTGAACACTTCAGCCACGTGGAAGGGCTGGGACAGGAAGCGCTGAATCTTACGAGCACGAGCCACGGCCAGCTTGTCGTCCGGAGCCAGTTCGTCCATACCCAGAATGGCGATGATGTCGCGCAGTTCCTTGTAGCGCTGCAGGGTCATCTGCACGCCGCGGGCCACGTTGTAGTGCTCTTCGCCCACAACCTGGGGGTCCAGCTGACGGGAGGTGGAGTCCAGGGGATCCACGGCGGGGTAGATACCCAGCGCAGCGATGTCCCGGGACAGCACAACGGTGGAGTCCAGGTGGAGGAAGGTGGTGGCGGGGGACGGGTCGGTCAAGTCATCCGCGGGCACATACACGGCCTGGATGGAGGTGATGGAACCCACCTTGGTGGAGGTGATCCGTTCCTGCAGACGGCCCATTTCGTCGGCCAGAGTGGGCTGGTAGCCCACGGCGGACGGCATACGGCCCAGCAGAGCGGACACTTCGGTACCGGCCAGGGTGTAGCGGTAGATGTTATCCACGAAGAACAGGATGTCACGGCCTTCGTCACGGAAACGCTCAGCCATGGTCAGACCGGTCAGCGCCACGCGCAGACGGTTGCCCGGAGGTTCGTTCATCTGACCGAACACCATGGCCACCTTGTCCAGCACGTTGGAGTCCTTCATCTCGTGGTAGAAGTCGTTACCTTCACGGGTACGCTCACCCACGCCAGCAAACACGGACAGACCGGAGTGCTGTTTGGCGATGTTGTTGATCAGCTCCATCATGTTCACGGTCTTGCCCACGCCGGCGCCACCGAACAGACCCACCTTACCGCCCTTGGCGAACGGGCAGATCAGGTCGATCACCTTGATGCCGGTTTCGAGCAGTTCCACGGAGGGGGACAGCTCGTCGAAAGCGGGAGCCTTCTGGTGAATGGCGCGCTTTTCATCGGAAGCGATGGGGCCGGCTTCGTCGATGGGACGGCCCAGCACGTCCATGATGCGACCCAGGGTACCGTGGCCCACGGGCACGGAAATCGGGGTGCCGGTGTTGCCCACCTTCATGCCGCGGCGCAGGCCGTCGGAAGAACCCAGGGCGATGGTACGGACGATGCCGTCACCCAGCTGCTGTTGCACTTCGAAGGTCAGACCCTTCTCGATATTGGCGTGCTCTTCAGCCGCATCGAGCATCAGGGCGTCATAGACCTTGGGCATGGCGTCGCGGGGGAACTGAATGTCCACCACAGCGCCGATGCACTGAACGATCATACCTTGACTCATTTTGAATCCCTCAAACTATAGAAATCAGTTACACCGCCGCGGCGCCGCTGACGATTTCGGACAATTCCTTGGTAATCGCGGCCTGACGGGTCTTGTTGTAGACCAGTTTCAGTTCGCCGATCACGTTCTTGGCATTGTCGGAAGCCGACTTCATGGCAACCATCCGGGCACTCTGCTCGGAGGCCATGCTTTCAGCCACTGATTGATAAATCAGCGCTTCAACGTAGCGCACCAGCAGGTCGTCGATGACCGACTTGGCATCGGGCTCATACACGTAGTCCCAACGGGAGGACTCGGAACCCACGACTTCGCCGGACAGGGGCAGCAGCTGCTCAACCACCGGTTCCTGCTTCATGGTGTTCACGAAGCGGGTGTAGGCGATGAAGAGCTGGTCGATTTCACCATTGATGTAGGCATCAAGCTGAACTTTGACCGGGCCGATCAGGCGTTCCAGGTGGGGCGTATCGCCCAGGCCGGTGACCTGGGAGGAGACCTTCACACCGGAGCGCTGCAGAAAGCCCAGGCCCTTGTTGCCGATGGCGGTGGCCTGAATCTTGGCGCCCTGGCCTTCCCAATCCTTCATCCGATTGACGACGCTGCGCAGCACGTTGGAGTTCAACGCACCGCACAGGCCCTTGTCGGAAGTGACGACGATGACGCCGACGTTCTTGACCGGCTCACGCTTCACCAGGAACGGGTGCTTGTACTCGGTCAGCGCATGGGAGAGGTGGGCGGCCACGCGGCGGATCTTCTCGCCGTAGGGACGCGCCTGACGCATACGCTCCTGCGCCTTGCGCATCTTCGACGCGGCCACCATCTCCATGGCCTTGGTGATCTTGCGCGTATTTTCGACGCTCTTGATCTTGTTGCGGATTTCCTTGCCGCTAGCCATTACGCTCTCCTAGACGGATTAGACCCAGGCGGCCTTGAATTCCTTGATAGCTTCGACGAGTTGCTTCTCGCCGTCGGCATCCAGGTCCTTGGACGTCTCCATCTTGGTCACCAGGGCGGCGTACTTTTGACGAACGTAGGAGTGCAGGCCCTTCTCGAAGTCGAGAACGCGCTTCACGTCGATGTCGTCGGCATAGCCCTTGGTAATGGCGTACAGAGTCACGGCCTGATCGGCGATGCTCAGCGGGGAGTACTGAACCTGCTTCAGAACTTCCACGGTACGGCGACCACGTTCCAGCTGCTTACGGGTAGCTTCGTCCAGGTCGGAGGCGAACTGAGCAAAGGCCGCGAGTTCGCGGTATTGAGCCAGGTCGGTACGGATACCGCCGGACAGCTTCTTGATCAGCTTGGTCTGAGCAGCACCACCCACGCGGGACACGGAGATACCGGCGTTGATTGCGGGACGGATACCGGCGTTGAACAGGTCGGTTTCCAGGAAGATCTGGCCGTCGGTAATGGAAATCACGTTGGTCGGCACGAAGGCAGACACGTCACCGGCCTGCGTTTCGATCACCGGCAGAGCGGTCAGAGAACCGGTCTTGCCCTTGATTTCGCCGTTGGTCAGTTTTTCCACCCACTCTTCGGAAACGCGAGCAGCACGCTCCAGCAGACGGGAGTGCAGATAGAACACGTCGCCGGGGTAAGCTTCACGGCCGGGAGGACGGCGCAGCAGCAGGGAGATCTGGCGATAGGCCCAAGCTTGCTTGGTCAGATCGTCATAAATGATCAGGGCGTCTTCACCGCGGTCGCGGAAGTATTCACCCATGGTGCAACCGGCGTAGGGAGCGATGAACTGCAGCGCGGCAGAGTCGGAAGCGGTAGCAGCCACCACGATGGTGTACTCCATGGCGCCGTGCTCTTCCAGCTTGCGTACCACGTTGGCGATGGTGGAAGCCTTCTGGCCCACCGCCACGTAGATACACTTCATATTCTGACCCTTCTGGGCGATGATCGCATCAACAGCCACAGCGGTCTTACCGGTCTGACGGTCGCCAATGATCAGTTCGCGCTGGCCACGGCCGACGGGGACCATGGAGTCGATAGCCTTGATACCGGTCTGCACGGGCTGGGACACCGACTTACGCCAAATAACGCCAGGCGCAACCTTTTCGATCTTGTCGGTGATCTTGTTGCCGATGGGACCCTTGCCGTCGATCGGCTGGCCCAGGGCGTTCACCACGCGACCGATCAGCTCGGGGCCAACCGGCACTTCCAGAATGCGGCCAGTGCACTTGACCGTATCGCCTTCGGAAATGTGTTCGTACTCACCCAGAACCACGGCGCCCACGGAGTCACGCTCCAGGTTCAGTGCCATACCGAAGGTGTTGCCGGGGAATTCCAGCATTTCACCTTGCATCACGTCCTGCAGGCCGTGAACACGGCAGATGCCGTCCGTCACCGAGACAACGGTGCCCTGCGTGCGGGTCTCGGCGCCCACCTGCAGGTTCTGAATCTTGCTCTTGATCAGTTCGCTGATCTCGGAAGGATTCAACTGCATGAATTTCTCCTAGTTCTTGAGCGCCGTAGCCATCGCTTCGAGCTTACCGCGCACGGAAGCGTCGAGGACCTGGTCACCCACCGCCACCTTGATACCACCGATCAGTGCTGCATCCACCACCACCTGGGGCTGGAGCTTGGTACTGAAATGGGTTTCAAGTTGGCCCAACAGATTTTTCACTTGCGCATCGTCGAGGGGGAAGGCGCTATACACGATAGCTTCCTTGATCCCTTCTTCGGCGCTCTTGAGCTGCTCGTAGAGCTCTTGGATTTGCGGCAGCAGGGCGAGACGTTCATTCTCGGCCAGAACCTGGATGAAACCCTCCAGATCCTTGTTGCCAGCTTCACCGCTGAGCGAGACGAAAAGCTGCGTCAGCTGGTCGGACGAAAGCTTCGGATTGCCGATGCACAGGACCATTTCGGGGTCCTGAGCAGCGGTAGCCAGAAGCTTAAGCCGGTCCGCCCACTGGGGCAGGGCTTTTCCGTCGCGCGCCAGACGGAAAACTGCTTCCGCGTAGGGACGAGCGATGGTGACGGATTCAGCCATAAGCGTTACAGGTCCTGTTTGATCGCGACCAGAATTTCGGCATGGGCCTTGGCATCGATCTCGCGGCGCAGGATTTTTTCTGCACCGGCGACGGCCAGCTCAGCCACGCGCTCGCGCAGGCCTTCCTTGGCACGCACGACTTCTTGATCGATTTCAGCCTTGGCGGCAGCCACGATACGGTCGGCTTCAACCTTGGCCTGGGCCTTGGCTTCTTCAACGATCTGAGCGGCACGCTTGTCCGCTTGACCGATGATATCGGCAGACTTTTCCTTGCCTTCACGCAGGGCGTCAGCCGAGCGCTTGGTCGCAAGTTCCAGATCATGCTTGCCACGCTCAGCAGCGGCCAGACCGTCAGCGATTTTTTTCGCTCGCTCGTCAAGCGCCTTCACGATGGGCGGCCACACGAATTTCATCGTGAACCACGCCAAAATGAAGAACACAACGAGCTGGGCGACCAGAGTTGCGTTCAAATTCACGGCTCTAACCCTTTAAAAAGTTGATTGAGGCGCGAATTACTTCAGAACGAACGGGTTGGCGAAGGCGAACATCATGGCGATACCGACACCGATCAGGAAGGCGGCGTCGATCAGACCGGCCAGCAGGAACATCTTGGTTTGCAGTTCGTTCATCAGTTCGGGCTGGCGAGCGGAGGCTTCCAGGTACTTGGAACCCATGATGCCGATACCGATACAGGCACCGATAGCACCCAGACCAATGATCAGACCGGCGGCCAGTGCGACGAAACCGAGGATTTGTTCCATGTTGACTCCTTACTAAGTAGGTAGAAAGTTAAAAAGGTGAGACGAAACTGTCGAGATTAGTGGCTCTCGTGGGCCTGACCGATATACACCAGGGTCAGCATCATGAAGATGAAGGCTTGGAGAGCGACGATCAGGATATGGAAGATGGCCCAGACGGAACCGGCCAGGACACCGCCGACCCACAGCAGTGCGCCGGAGGTGGTACCAGCCCAGGCAGCACCCATCAGGGCGATCAGCATGAACACGAGTTCGCCGGCGTACATGTTGCCGAACAGCCGCATGCCGTGGGACACGGTCTTGGCCAGGAACTCGATCATTTGCATGGCAAAGTTGATCGGGTAGAGCAGGGGGTGGCTGCCGAAGGGAGCGGTAAAGAGTTCATGCACCCAACCGCCAAAGCCCTTGATCTTGACGTTGTACCAGAGGCAGACCAGCAGCACGCCGATGGACATGCCCAGGGTACCGTTCAGGTCAGCGGTCGGCACCACGCGCAGGAAGGCGTGATGGTCGCCCTTAGCGGCTTGCCAGATGTTGGGGATCAGATCCACGGGCAGGAAGTCCATGGAGTTCATCAGGAAGATCCAGATGAACACGGTCAGGGCCAGGGGAGCCACGAACTTGCGGGACTCTTCGCTATGGACGATGCCCTTGGCTTGGTTATTCACCATTTCCAGGACGATCTCGACGGCTGCCTGCATGCGGCCGGGGACGCCGGAGGTGACGCTCTTGGCGACACGCCACATGACGAACAGGCCGAGCACCCCCATCAACAGGGAGAACACGACGGTGTCGAGGTTGATGATGGAGAAATCGATGACCGCCTGCTGAGCATGACCCGTGGTGTTGAAGTGGGTCAGGTGGTGGACGATATATTCGCCGGCGGTGGGGGCGTTGGCTGCGTGTTCCGCTACTGCTTCGTGACCGGTTTCCATGTCAGGACTTTTTCCAAAATGCCAAAAAACTTGCTTGCAACGCGACCACCAGGCCGATCAGCAGGGAAAGCCAGTGCAGATCGGCGTACTGTTTGGCAGCCAGCGCCAGTAATCCTACGGTGGCGGCAACCTTGACGAATTCGCCGATGAAAAACGCAGCGACACCCGGGCCTCCAGGCTTCCGGGCCGCTATCGCCAGGCGTAGGGCAAACAGGAAATTGGGCAACATCGTTGCCGCCCCCCCCAATGCCGCAGACACCGCGCCGCGCCATCCGACGAACGTACCAGCCAGCGCCGCCACTATTACCGTCGCCAAGAGTTGGAAGTAAATTGCCCGGAACATCGTTGTTTTTCCGTGGCTTTTCCAGTCTTGACGCGGGGCATTCTGCCCCGGCGTTGCGCTGCTAGCCGCCGCACACAAAGATAAATAATATAAGAGTTATCCCTTATTTAGTCAATGGAAATTGCGGAACAAAATGAGGGGTTTGCCTGTCACTGTCTGAAAAAACCGCCCATTTGGGGCGGTCGGCATGACGGATGGGAAATAGGGTTTTACCGCGGGTTGGTTACCGCCCGATGACGGGCGGCCCCGAGCCTCAGCGCAGTCGGCCGAGCAAGTCGTCGAGTTGGTCCAAACTGGCGAATTCGATGGCGACCTTGCCGGCGCCCTTCTTGTTGGCCTGCACCGACACCTTGGCGCCGAGAAGATCGGAAAGCTCCTCTTCCAGGCGCAACAGATCCCGGTCCTGCTTCTTTTCCACTTTCTTGGGCGGATTCAGCAGGTGCTGTACCAGCCGCTCCGTCTCCCTCACTGACAACCCCTTCTGGGCCACCCGCTGAGCCAGCAGGGCCTGCTGGGCACCTGGCAGGGACAGCAGGGCACGGGCGTGACCCATGTCGATGCGGCCTTCCAGGAGCAGGTCCTGGACCGGCGCCGCCAATTGCAGCAGGCGCAGCAGGTTGGAAGCGGCGGGGCGGGAGCGCCCAACAGCATCGGCAGCCTGCTGGTGCGTCATGGCGAATTCGTCCACCAGGCGCTGCAGGCCCATGGCCTCTTCCAGGGGATTCAGGTTTTCCCGCTGGATGTTCTCGATCAGGGACATGGCAGCAGCAGCCTCGTCCGGAATCTCACGCACCAGGGTCGGCACTTCGTTCATGCCGGCCAGACGAGCCGCCCGCCAACGCCGCTCACCGGCGACAATTTCGTAACCGGCGCCCACCGGCCGCACCAAAATCGGCTGCATGATTCCCTGGGCCTGAATGGAGGCCGCCAGTTCCTGCAGCGAGCCCTGGTCCATGCGGGTGCGGGGCTGGTACTTGCCCGGCTTCAGGGCGTCGATGGGCAGGGTGCGCTGCTGGTCTTTCGTCGCATCAGCGGCATCGCTGGCCAAAAGGGCGTCCAGCCCCCGTCCGAGTCCCTTCATTTTCATGCAGCGACCTCCGCCAGTTGGGCGTCGGGGGCGTAGCGCTCGAGCATCTCCCGGGCCAGGGCCAGATAGGACTGGGCCCCCTTGGAAGAGCGGTCGAAGGCGATCACCGGCTTGCCGTAGGAAGGCGCCTCGGCCAGACGCACATTGCGCGGGATGACGGTGCGGTAAACCTTGCCGGAGAAATGATTCTCCAGTTCGGCCGAGACCTGCTGGTTCAGGGTGGATTGGGGGTTGTACATGGTACGCAACAGGCCCTCGATTTCCAGGACCGGGTTGAGGTTGGCGCGCACCTTGCGCAGGGTGGTGACCAGGTCGGTCAGCCCCTCCAGGGCGTAGTACTCGCACTGCATGGGGATCATCACCGCTTGGGCCGCCGCCAGGGCATTCACCGTCAACAGGTTGAGGGCCGGTGGGCAGTCGATCAGGACGAAATCATAGTCTTGCCCGGCCAGGCATTCCTTGAGGCGCCGCTCCCGCTGGCCCACGTCGATCAGTTCCACTTCAGCGCCGGCCAGTTCCCGGTTGGCGGGGATGACGTCGAAGCCGAACTCGGTCTTGATGGTGGCCTGCTCCAGGGTCGCCGCTCCGAGCAGAATTTGGTAGACGGAGGGCAGGGCCTCCTTCTTGAAGATGCCGCAACCGGTGGTGGCGTTGCCCTGGGGATCCAGGTCGATGAGCAGGACGCGCTGACCCAGGGTCGCCAGGCAGGCGGCCAGGTTCACGCTGGTGGTGGTCTTGCCGACCCCCCCCTTCTGGTTGGTAATGGCCAGGATCTTCACGCGTTCATTCCTCTCTCAGGACCACCAGGTGACGCGCCCCTTCGACTCCGGGAACCGCCAGCGGGTGTACCGCCTCGACAACGATGCCCGCCGGGAGACGGGCCAATTCTTCTTGGGGATAAATCCCCTTCATCGCCAGCCAACGACCACCGGGTGCCAGTAGGTGGCGGGTGAGACCGACGAAATCGGCCACCTCGGCAAAGGCCCGGGAGGTGATGGCCGCAAACTTTTTTTCCGGCTGCCAGGACTCCACCCGCAGGCACTGGGCGGAAAGCCCCGGCAGGGGCAGTTCCATGGCGGCCTGCTTCAAGAAGGCCACCTTCTTGGAATTGCTGTCCAGCAGAGTCACCGCCAGGCTTGGCCGGGCGATGGCCAGGGGGATGCCGGGCTGGCCACCGCCGCTGCCCACATCCAGCAGGTTCGTCGGCGCCAGGGCGTCCACGAAGGGCAGGATGGCCAGGGAATCGAGCAGGTGGTGACTCACGGCCTTGTCCTGATCGCGCAGGGCGGTCAGGGCATAGACCTTGTTCCACTTGGCCAGCAGGGCCAGGTAGGCGAGCAGTTTACCCTGTGCGGCTGCATCCAGGGTTATTCCGAGGGCATCGAGGCCCTGGGCCAGTTGCTGGGCCTGACCGGGGGTACTCATCGGGTGCTCCGCTTCAGATGGATGAGCAGCAGGGAAATGGCTGCCGGGGTGATGCCCTGCAGGCGGGAGGCCTGGCCGATGGTCTCGGGCCGTTGCCGCGTCAGGCGCTGGCGAACCTCGTTGGAGAGACCGTGCACCTGGGCGTAGTCCAGGTCGGCGGGGATCGCCAGGTTCTCGTAGTCGGCAGCCTTGGCCACCTCTTCCCGCTGACGGTCGATGTAGCCTTGGTACTTGGCCTGGATTTCCAGCTGCTCCACCGCCTGGACGTCAGCCAGGGCCTCGCCCGCCCCGGGCAGGGTCAGTAAGCTGGCGTAGCTCACGTCGGGCCGGCGCAGCAGCTCGAAGAGGTTGTATTCATGGTCGATGGCCTTGCCCAGGACCCGCACCGCATCTGCTTCCGGCAGGGTCTGGGGGCGCACCCAGGTGCTCTTCAGGCGTTCGGCTTCACGGGCGATGGCGTCACGCTTGCGGCAGAAGGCATCCCACCGTGCATCGTCCACCAGACCCAGCTCCCGGCCCTTCTCGGTCAGGCGCAGGTCGGCGTTGTCTTCCCGCAGCTGCAGGCGGTACTCGGCCCGGCTGGTGAACATGCGATAGGGTTCGGAGACGCCCCGGGTGATCAGGTCGTCCACCAGCACCCCCAGGTAGGCCTCGTCCCGGCGCGGGCACCAGGCTTCCTTCTCCTGCACCTGCAGGGCGGCGTTGACGCCCGCCAGCAGGCCCTGGGCCGCGGCCTCCTCGTAGCCGGTGGTGCCGTTGATCTGGCCGGCGAAGAAGAGACCGTTGATGGCCTTGCTCTCCAGGGAGGACTTCAGGCCTCGGGGATCGTAGTAGTCGTACTCGATGGCGTAGCCGGGGCGCAGGATGTGGCAGTTCTCCATGCCGCGGATGGAACGCACGATCTCAAGCTGCACGTCGAAGGGCAGGCTGGTGGAGATACCGTTGGGGTAGATCTCGTGGGTGTCCAGGCCCTCCGGCTCAAGGAAGACGTGGTGGCTGTCCTTGTCGGCGAAGCGGTGGATCTTGTCCTCGATGGAGGGGCAGTAGCGGGGCCCCACGCCTTCGATCACCCCGGTGTACATGGGCGAGCGGTCCAAGTTGGCGCGGATGATGTCGTGGGTGCGGCTGTTGGTATCGGTGATCCAGCAGGGCAGCTGCTTGGGGTGCTGGGCTGCGTTGCCGAGGAAGGAGAACACCGGCAGGGGATCATCCGAGTACTGGGGCTCCATCACCGAGAAGTCGATGCTCTTGCCGTCCAGGCGCGGCGGCGTGCCGGTCTTCAGGCGCCCCTGGGGCAGGGCCAGTTCCTTCAGGCGGGCCGCCAGGGAGACGCTGGGGGGGTCGCCCATGCGGCCCCCGGTGTAGTTCTGCAGGCCGACGTGAATCAGGCCGTTCAAGAAGGTGCCGGCAGTCAGCACCACCGCCCGGGCCTCAAAGCGCACACCCAGCTGGGTCACGGCCCCCACCACCCGGTCACCTTCGACGATGAGGTCGTCGCAGGCCTGGGCGAAGAGGGTCAGGTTGGGCTGGTTCTCCAGGCGGGTGCGGATGGCCTGCTTGTACAGCACCCGGTCGGCCTGGGCGCGGGTGGCGCGCACCGCTGGGCCCTTGGAGGCGTTGAGGATGCGGAACTGGATGCCGCCCTCGTCGGTAGCCGCCGCCATAGCGCCGCCCAGGGCATCCACTTCCTTCACCAGGTGGCCCTTGCCGATGCCGCCGATGGAGGGATTGCAGCTCATGGCCCCCAGGGTTTCCATGTTGTGGGTCAGGAGCAGGGTACGCGCTCCGGCCCGGGCCGCCGCCAGGGCAGCCTCGGTACCGGCGTGGCCGCCGCCGACGACAATGACATCGAACCGGGTAGGAAACAGCATGGGAGAGTGCTTAAAAGGGCTGAAAAATTGGGCACCTCGGACTTGGGGCCAAGGGCCGCAAAACCGGGGAGCGAAGGGGCTGGAATGATACGCCAGTTCCATGAAAATCAACAGTTTTCCTAAGCCTTCGCGCTTCGCCGGAAAGCCCTGGAGGAGCTCCCATCACAGCCTACGGCAGCGGTGGAAACGAGGGCTCCCGCTCCAAGCACCTTGTTTTTCCTTGCTTCCCGGCGGGGAAATGGCGTAATTTCCAGGCAAATTGACAAACTAGGCCCCGCGCCAGCGCACTCCGGACCATGGACGCCCACGAACTCGCCGCCCAGCAGCTCTACAAACTTCAAGCTGACTTGAAATTCAAGAAGGTGTTGGTGGTGGACCGCCACCCGGACGCGCGCAATGCCATGCGCATGATGTTGTCGACCCTGGGCATCACCAGTGTCCAAGGCGTCGCCTCGAGCAACGAGGTGCTACGCCTGGTGAAAAGCAGCACCTACGACATCATCATCTCCGACTACCTGCTTGAAGATGGCCGGGACGGCCAGCAGCTGCTGGAAGAACTGCGCTACAAGAACCTCATTTCCCTATCCACCGTGTTCATGGTGATCACCGGGGAGCGCTCCTACAAGAACGTGGTTTCCGTCGCCGAACTGGCCCCCGACGACTATCTGATCAAGCCTTTCACCGCCGAGCAGCTGCAGCAGCGCCTGGCCCGGGCCTTGTACAAGAAGCACGTCTTTTTCCGCGCCTACCATCAGGTGGACAAGGGCCACTTCGACGAGGCGGTGCAGGCAGCGGAGAAGATCGGCGAACAATATCCCCAGTACCTGGGCGAAGCTCTGCATTTTCGCGCCGACCTCCTGGCCCGCCTGGGCCGCTTCGCGGATGCGGAGGCAGTCTATGCCCAGGTCTTGGAAGAAAAGGATGTGGCCTGGGCCCGCATGGGGCTGGCCGTAGCCCTGCATGGTCAGGGGCATGGGGACCAGGCAGTGCCTTTACTCGAAGCCCTGATCGAGGCCTACCCGGAATACCTGGCCGCCTACGACTTCCTCGCCCGCATCAAGGAAGAAAGCGGCGATGCCCCGGCGGCGCAGGCAGTGCTGCAGTCCGCCGCCGCCATTTCCCCCAACAACACCCTGCGGCAGCGGGCCGTGGGCGACATAGCGGTGCGCAACAACGACCTGGAATCGGCGGAGCGGGCTTACG
Organism: Azospira sp.; assembly: GCA_035255085.1. Taxonomy (GTDB): domain Bacteria; phylum Pseudomonadota; class Gammaproteobacteria; order Burkholderiales; family Rhodocyclaceae; genus Azospira. The sequence continues at coordinate 22,041 of DATEZY010000175.1, forward strand.
GCACGGTGCTCAACCGCTCCCGGGGCTCGTCCATGCGCAGCATCGACGACTATGCCAATCTTTCCCGGGTGATGCTGGAAAAGGGCAATGTCGCCGGTGCCAAGCTGGTCGCCCAGGACCTGCGGCGGGACTGGCGCGGCGACAAGCAGGGGGAAATGGCTTCCCTGGTGATCGACAGCCTGGTCCAGACCAGGGAAGGGGCCAAGGACAAGGCGGCCAAGTCCCTGGAACAGGCCTTGACCCTGCACCAAACCCTGGTGGCCGAGGGCAAGCTGGATGACAAGCGCCCCCTGTCCCAGAAGGTGGCAGTGGACCTGGCCCACGCCTGCATGGCCAACGGCAAGGAGGACGATGCCCAGACCCTGCTGCGCCAGGTGGCAGCGGAGAACAATGAAGACCGGGGCGTGCTGGCCCACATCCAGGGGGTATTCGAGAAGACGGGCAAGGCGGAGGCAGGCCGGGCCCTGCTCGAAGACGTCTCCCGGGAAATCGTGCAGATCAACAACCAGGGGGTGCTGGCAGCGCGCAACGGCGACATCGAGGGTTCGGTGGAATTGCTGATCGAGGCGGCCGAACGGGTACCCAACCTGCAATTCCTGGTCAATGCGGCCAAGGCCATCTACACCCTGATGGACCAGAAAGGCTGGAACGAGGAGCGGGCGGCCCGCGCCACTCAATACCTGGACAAAGCCCGCAGCCGCTACCCCAACGACCCCCGGGTCATTTCCGCCCGCCAGCTGTACCAGCGCGTCGCAGCAAAATATGGCATCCAGCCCGAAACGGAAGCCAAGTAAGCGGCCGCCCTCGGGCGGCTACTTGCCGATGCAGAAGCGACCAAAAATTTCGCCCAGCAAGTCATCGGCCGTGAATTCACCGGTGATTTCGCACAGGGCGTTCTGAGCCAGGCGCAGTTCCTCGGCAAACAATTCCAGGGCCGGCAACTGGCGGCGGGAGCTTTCCAGGTGTTCCCGGGCCGAAGCCAGGGCGCGCAGATGGCGTTCGCGGGCGATGAACACGTCCTCGGCCTGGTGCCAGCCGGCAATACGCAACAGTTCCTGTCGCAATAGCTCGAGACCGGCGCCACTCTTGGCGGAGAGGGAAATGGCAACCCCTTCCGGTGCCTCGTGGCGCTCAGCTTGCCGGCCCACCAGATCGATCTTGTTATAGACGGTGAGGCGCGGCAGGCCAGGGGGGAGGCGGGCGAGGATATCTTCCTCCTCGTTGCCGATGCCTTCCCGGGCATCGGCCAGGAGCACCAACACGTCGGCCTTCTCGATTTCGCGCCAGGTGCGTTCGATACCCAGGCGCTCCACCTCGTCCTCGGTCTGCCGCAGGCCGGCAGTATCGATGACATGCAGCGGAATGCCCTGGATCTGCAGGCTGCCCCGCACCACGTCCCGGGTGGTGCCGGCGATGGGGGTAACGATCGCCAGCTCATCCCCGGCCAGGCCGTTGAGCAGGCTGGACTTGCCCACATTGGGCTGACCCGCCAGAACCACGTGTAGACCGTTCTGCAGCAGCTTGCCCTGCTCGGCCCGGTCAAAGACTGCAGCCAGGCGCTGGGCCAGGCTATCCAGGCGGCCGAAAGCGTTGGCTGCCTTGAGGAAGTCGATCTCCTCCTCGGGGAAATCCAGGGTGGCCTCGGTCAAGGCCCGCAGCTCGATCAGCTCGTCGGTGAGGACATGGATTTCCCGGGAAAACTCCCCCTGGAGGGAGCGCACGGCGCTCCTGGCGGCCGCCTGGGTAGTGGCGTCGATGAGGTCGGCCACAGCTTCGGCCTGGGCCAGGTCCAGCTTGCTGTTGAGAAAGGCGCGGCGGGTGAATTCGCCGGGTTCGGCCAGGCGGGCGCCCAGGTCCAGGCAGCGACCCAGGAGCATCTGCAGCACCACCGGACCGCCGTGGCCCTGGAGTTCGATCACATCCTCGCCGGTGAAGGAGGCTGGGCCGGAAAAGTAGAGCAGCAGGCCACTGTCGATGATGCAGCCATCGCCACTGACGAAGTCCGCCAGGGTGGCGTGGCGCGGCTTGGGAAGCTTCCCCGTGAGCTTTTCCGCCAGAGGCAGCAGGCCCGTGCCGGAGATGCGGATGACCCCCACGCCTCCACGGCCGGGAGCGGTGGCAATGGCGACGATGGTATCGGTACAGGGGGTCATGGGGCTGAATATCCGGGCAACGGGGAAGCGGGGAAGCGTAAACGGAAAAGGGCCGCCCGAAGGCGGCCCACCTACCTTATTCAGGCCTTGGCGTCGTTAGCCGCCACCTTGCCACTTTCGATCATGCGGGTGATCTGCCACTGCTGGGCAATGGACAGGATGTTGTTCACCACCCAGTACAGCACCAGACCGGCGGGGAACCAGAAGAACATCACACCGAAGACCAGGGGCATGATCATCATCATCTTGGCCTGGATGGGATCCGGCGGCGTCGGGTTGAGTTTGGTCTGGATGAACATGCTGACCATCATGATCACCGGCAGCACATAGAACGGATCCGCGGCGGAGAGGTCGGTGATCCAGCCCACCCAGGGGGCGTTACGCATTTCCACGGCACCCAGGAGCACCCAGTAGAGGGCGATGAACACCGGGATCTGCACCAGGATCGGCAGGCAGCCGCCCAGGGGATTGATCTTCTCCTTGCGGTACAGCTCCATCATTTCCTGGTTCATGCGCGCCCGGTCGTTGGCGTAGTGCTCCTTGATGTGCTGCAGGCGCGGGGTGACCTGGCGCATCTTGGCCATGGACTTGTAGGAGGCGGCGGAGAGGGGGAAGAAGACCCCCTTCAGGCCGATGGTCAGGACGACGATGGCCCAGCCCCAGTTGCCGACGAACTTGTGGATCATTTCCAGGGCCCAGAAGATGGGCGCGGCGATGATGGTCAGCCAGCCGTAATCCACCACCAGGTTCAGTCCTTCCGCCACTTTCTTCAGCTCGGACTGGATCTGGGGACCGACGTAGAGGGGTACCGAAACCTCGCCCTTGGCGCCGGGAGCCACCTGGGCCACGGGCACGATCACGCCGGCAGCGTAGATGCCAGGCTTGCCATCAGCCGGAGCTTCCACCTTGCGCAGGAAAAATTCCCGGGGAGTCTTGGCGGCGGGTACCCAGGCCGAGACGAAGTAGTGCTGCACCATGGCCACCCAGCCGTTGTCCGGGTTCTGGGGCACCTTGGCCTTGCCCTTCTCGATGTCGGAGAAGGCAACCTTCTGGTACTTGTCCTGCTCGGTATAGATGGCCGGGCCGGTGTAGGTATTGACCATGCGGGCCTCGCCTTCCGGCGCCTTGTCGTCCCGGGCCAGCTGGAAGTAGGCGTGGGGCGCCAGGGGCTTGGTGCTGCCGTTGGCGATCTCGTAGGCCACGTCCACCAGGTAGCTGCCGCGGTGGAAGGTCAGCACCTTGGTGACCTTGACGCCATCGGCAGTGTCGGCTTCCAGGCGCAGGCTCAGTTCCTTAGCCTCGCCCATTTCCCGGGGACCGGGCAGGACACGGAAAACCGTCTTGTGGTTGGGCAGGCCGTCGCCGATGAGGCCGGTCTGGGCCACATAGTGGTGGGCCGGGTCGAGCAGGTGGAAATTCTTTTCCTTGTCCGCGGTGTCCTTGTAGCCGGACAGTTCCAGGCGCACCAGGTCGCCGCCCAGGGTAGCCACGTCGGCCACGAACAGGTCGGTCTTGACGCTCACCGTTTCCACGGCAGGCGCAGCAGCCGGGGTGGCGGCGCCGGGGACGGCAGCCACGCCGGCCTGGAGGTTGGCCGAAGGCACCGGCGCAGCGGCACCCTGGGTCGCCACGGCCGGGGTCAGGTCCTTGGGTTGGTTATGCTTTACCCAGGCGTCCCACAGCATGAAGACGGAAATGGAGAAAATCAGGAACAGAAACAGGCGTCGGTTGTCCATGAACGGCCTATCTTTCAAAGTCTTATGGCACGGGGTCGTAGCCGCCGGGATGCCACGGATGGCAGCGAGAAACCCGCTTCAGTCCCAGCCAAAGGCCCTTAACCACCCCGTGTTTGGTTAAGGCCTCGGCAGTATAGTCGGAACAGCTCGGCTCGAAGCGACAATTGCGGCCCAGCATGGGGCTGATGGCGTATTTATAGATACGCAGCAGCAACAAAAAAGGTGCAACCAGCCACTTCCTCATGCCGCTCCCTCCACCAAGCCTAAGCCGCATCGCCGGACGGGCGTGGCGCGCCTGCTGCCGACGCCTTGCCCAGCTTGCGCCGCAACCGTTGCAGCAGCCCCAGCATTTCCGCCGCCAGCTCCCGCCGGTCGGGCCGGGGATTGGTGGGGGAAAAACCTTTGTCCAGGGAGACCCCGAGACGCAGGATCAGATCCACCGGCGGTAGGGTATCGCGCTGCAGCCGGAAGGTTTCCCGGGCCAGACGCTTGACCAGATTGCGTCCCACCGCCCGCCGCAGTTGCTTCTTGCCGATCACCAGGCCCAGACGGGCGCCGGCTTCCTGGCGAGGAACAACGGTAGGGGAAACTTCTCGAACTGTTTTGGACAGGGCCCCTGCTTGGGATTGCGGCAGGGTGTCTGGCAGAGAAACGGTTTGAGCCTCGACCCCGGTAAGGGGCTGCGCCTCCGGCCGTTCCAGCCAGTGCAACAGGAAGAAGCGGCCCTTTATCGCCCGCCGAAAACCAAAAACGGATGAAAATTCATCCGTTTTGGTTAGGCGATAACGCCTGGGGAATGGGTGGCTTGGGCGGCGCGGATCGCACCTGCCCCGCTCCCCTCCCCCGCTTCTATTGCGGTCGCTCAAACGGCCAGACGCTTGCGGCCCTTGGCGCGACGAGCGCGGATGACGGCACGACCGCCACGGGTCTTCATACGGACCAGGAAGCCGTGGGTGCGCTTGCGGCGGACAACCGACGGTTGATAAGTGCGTTTCATGGTTTAAGTCCTTGATGCTTTGGGAAAGGTAAACGCGCAATTAGAGCGGGTTCACCCCTCTCCTGTCAAGCCGAAATTTTCACAGCCCCTGTGGATAACTTTGGGACTAAAGGCTAGAATGCGCCTTCGCCATGTGCTTGCCGCCGTCTTTCGGGATGGCCGGCCGCTAGTTCCGGCTTCCGGCGCCAGCTCTATGAATATAGGCTGGTTTTTCTCTGACAGCTGCCAGGACCGGACGCCATCGCGACATAGAAAAATACTCCCGCCGCCCCTTTCCGGCTTATGCTCTTTGGCATATCCCCTCGCGCCGGCGGCTTGCAAACGAACATCTTACTCCACCGGGAGCTTGTAGCTGCCGGCGGGGAGCTTGCGATATCAAGGTATGAGCGGTTTCTGGTTATCCTGCCTCAGTCAGTTCGAACAAGAACTGCCGCCGCAGCAATTCAATACGTGGATCAAGCCCCTGCGGCTCGAAGGCGAGGAAAACGCCAGTGAGGGCCTGCGCCTGCTCGCGCCCAACGGCTTCATCCTGAAATGGGTGCGGGACCGCTATCTCTCCCGCATCGAGGAACTGGCCCAGACCTTCTTCTCCGCCCCGGTCAGCATCACCCTGGGCATCGGCAAGGCCGGCCCGGTGAGCGCCCCCCGCCCCTCCTTGATGCCCGCCGGCGCATCGGCAGGCCCTGCTCCGTCGGCGGCAGTTCCCGCCCAGGAACCGGTGGCCCCGACCCCGAGCCGGCGGCCTGTTCCGCCCACGGGCAGCTACGAGAAGACCCGTCTCATCCCCACCTTCACCTTCGATAACCTGGTGGTGGGCAAGGCCAACGACCTGGCCCGGGCAGCCGCCATGCAGGTGGCCCAGAACCCGGGGGTGAGCTACAACCCCCTGTTCATCTACGGTGGCGTCGGCCTGGGCAAGACCCACATCATCCACGCCATCGGCAATGCCATCCTGCGGGCCGACCCGGAAAAGGTGGTGCGCTACGTGCACGCCGAGGACTACTACTCCGACGTGGTGCGGGCCTACCAGCAGAAATCATTCGACGTCTTCAAGCGCTACTACAAGTCCCTGGACGTGTTGCTGCTGGATGACGTGCAGTTCTTCAACGGCAAGAACCGCACCCAGGAAGAGTTCTTCTACGTCTTCAACGCCCTGACCGAGGCCAAGAAGCAGATCATCATCACCTGCGACACCTATCCCAAGGATATTTCCGGCCTGGAAGACCGCCTCATCACCCGCTTCGACTGGGGCCTGACGGTGCAGATCGAGCCGCCGGAAACGGAAATGCGGGTCGCCATCCTGAAGAAGAAGGCCGAAGCCGAAGGCGTGGCCCTGGATGACGAAGTGGCCTTTTTCATCGCCAAGCACCTGCGCTCCAACGTGCGCGAACTGGAAGGTGCCCTGAAGAAGGTGCTCGCCTATTCCATGTTCCACGGCCGGGAAATCGCCCTGGACCTGGCCAAGGATGCCCTGAAGGACGTCATCGGCGCCTTCAATCGGCAGATCACGGTGGAAAACATCCAGAAGACCGTGGCCGAGTACTACAAGATCAAGGTCGCCGACCTCTACTCCAAGAAGCGCACCCGGGCCATCGCCCGGCCGCGCCAGGTGGCCATGTGGCTGGCCAAGGACCTGACCCCCCACAGCTACCCGATGATCGGGGATGCCTTCGGCGGTCGGGACCACACCACCGTGCTGCACGCCGTCCGTACCATCGACAGCCTGCGCGTGAAAGACAATGAATTGAACCACGACCTGCACGTGCTGCTGCAGGTGTTGAAAGGCTAACAAGCCCCGGTACATCGGCCCCGGCCGCACCGAGGTTTTCCCGCGCTGTTTTGCGGGAGCCAATAGTTTGAAATAAAAGGATTAACGTAAGTTATCCACAGAGTTAACGCCGCTATTATCTTTTAAGGATCTATCTATGCTTTTAATCAAGACCCAACGCGACACGCTGCTTTCGCCGCTGCAATCGGTCTCCGGCATTGTGGAGAAGCGGCACACTCTACCCATCCTGTCCAACGTGCTGCTGGAAAAGAAGGGCGACGCCCTGACCTTCCTCGCCACCGATATCGAAATCCAGATCACCACTACGGCGGCCGGTGCCGGTGGCGATGGTGACGGCGCCGTTACCGTCGGCGCGCGCAAGCTGCAAGACATCCTGCGCTCCCTGCCCGACGGTACCGAAGTCAGCCTGATCCTGGAAGAAAAGCGTCTCCAGGTGCGCGCCGGCAAGAGCCGCTTCAGCCTGCAGACCCTGCCCGCCGACGACTTCCCGCGCATGGCCATCGCCAGCGACGAAGCCAAGACCCTGACGGTAAGCCAGAAGGCCTTCCGCCAGCTGCTGGCCCAGACCCAATACTCCATGGCCGCCCAGGACGTGCGCTACTACCTCAACGGCCTGCTGCTCCTGACCGAAGGCAAGGAGCTGCGTACCGTGGCCACCGACGGCCACCGCCTGGCCTTCGCCAGCATGGAGATCGAAGCCGACCTGCCGCGCCAGGAACTGATCCTGCCGCGCAAGACGGTGCTGGAGCTGAACCGCCTCCTCGCCGATACCGACGCCCCCCTGGAAATCACCCTCACCCCGAACCAGGTCCGCTTCAACTTCGGCAACGTGGTGCTGGTTTCCAAGCTGATCGACGGTAAGTTCCCCGACTACGAGCGGGTCATCCCCGCCACCCTGAAGAACAGCCTGCAGCTCAACCGCGCCGCCCTGCTCCAGTCCATGGTGCGGGCCGCCATTCTGACCAACGAGAAGTTCCGCGGCGTACGCCTGGTGCTGGTCGGCACCAGCCTCAAGGTCATGGCCGCCAACGCCGAGCAGGAAGAGGCTCAGGAAGAACTGGAAGTGGAATACGCCGGCGACTCCCTGGACATCGGGTTCAACGTCAATTACCTGCTCGACGTGCTAAACAACGTCAGCAACGACACCGTCACCCTCAACTTCAACGACGCCAACTCCAGCGCCCTGGTCACCGTGCCGGGCAACGAGCGCTTCAAGTACGTCGTGATGCCGATGCGCATCTGATCCCGGTCCCCCGGCGATCCAAGGTCCGCCAGTCGGCGGACCTTTTGCAGTTTTACGTGGAACAGGAACAATGAGCGAAGAAAACCCGCAAATGAACACCCCGCAGGAAGCCTCCCCGGCCTACGGCGAATCCAGCATCCAGATCCTTGAAGGCCTGGAGGCCGTGCGCAAGCGCCCGGGCATGTACATTGGCGACACTTCCGACGGTACCGGCCTGCATCACCTGGTCTTCGAAGTGGTGGACAACTCCATCGACGAGGCCCTGGCCGGCCATTGCGACGACATCACGGTCACCATCCACGCCGACAACTCCATCTCCGTCACCGACAACGGCCGAGGCATCCCCACCGGCGTCAAGATGGACGACAAGCACGAGCCCAAGCGCTCCGCCGCTGAAATCGCCCTCACCGAGCTGCATGCTGGCGGCAAGTTCAACCAGAATTCCTACAAGGTGTCCGGCGGCCTGCACGGGGTCGGCGTCTCCTGCGTGAACGCCCTCTCCAAGTGGCTGCGCCTGAGCATCCGCCGCGACGGCAAGCGCCATTTCATGGAATTTCACCGGGGGGTCCCGGTGGACCGCGTCCTAGAAATGCGCGACGGCTTCGAAGTCTCCCCCCTGAAAATCCTGGGTGACACCGACAAGCGCGGCACCGAAGTGCACTTCCTGGCCGACGAAGAAATTTTCGGCACCGTCGAATTCCACTACGAAATCCTGGCCAAGCGCCTGCGCGAACTGTCCTTCCTCAACAACGGCGTCAGCATCCGCCTGGTGGACCAGCGCAATGGCAAGGAAGAACTGTTCGCCTACGCCGGCGGCGTGCAGAGCTTCGTCGAATACATCAACCGCACCAAGTCCGTCCTGCACCCCAGCATCTTTTACTCCGCCGGCGAAGCCAAGTTGGCCGACGGCGTCACCATCGGCGTCGAAGTGGCCATGCAGTGGAACGACAGCTACGCCGAACAGGTGCTGTGCTTCACCAACAACATTCCCCAGGCCGACGGCGGCACCCACCTGACCGGCCTGCGGGCGGCCATGACCCGCATCATCAACAAGTACATCGAAGAGAATGAAATCGCCAAGAAGGCCAAGGTGGAAATCACCGGCGACGACATGCGCGAAGGCCTGGCCTGCGTCCTCTCGGTGAAGATGCCCGACCCCAAGTTTGCCTCCCAGACCAAGATGAAGCTGGTCTCTTCCGAAGCCCGCCCAGCGGTGGAAGAAGTGGTGGCGGCCAAGCTCACCGAATTCCTGCTCGAGCGCCCGGCTGACGCCAAGACCATCTGCGGCAAGATCGTCGAAGCCGCCCGCGCCCGGGACGCCGCCCGCAAGGCCCGGGAAATGACCCGGCGCAAGGGCATCCTGGACGGCATCGGCCTGCCCGGCAAGCTCGCCGACTGCCAGGAAAAAGACCCCACCCAGTGCGAAATCTACCTGGTGGAGGGTGACTCCGCCGGCGGCTCCGCCAAGCAGGGCCGGGACCGGAAATTCCAGGCCATCCTGCCCTTGAAGGGCAAGATCCTCAACGTAGAAAAGGCCCGCTTCGACAAGCTCATTTCCAGCCAGGAAATCGCCACCCTGATTACCGCCCTAGGCACCGGCATCGGCAAGGACGAATACAAGCCCGAGAAGCTGCGCTACCACCGCATCATCATCATGACCGATGCGGACGTGGACGGCGCCCACATCCGGACCCTGCTGCTCACCTTCTTCTACCGACAGATGCCCGAACTGGTCGAGCGCGGCCACATCTACATCGCCCAGCCGCCCCTGTACAAGGTCAAGCACGGCCGCACCGAGCGCTACCTGAAGGACGACCACGAATACCAGCAGTTCCTGCTGCAAATGGCGCTGGACGGTGCCGAGCTCACCCCCAAGGCCGGAGCCACCGCCATCAGCGGTCCCGCCCTGGAAACCCTGGCCCGGGAATATCTGCTCAGCGAAGCGGTAATCACCCGCCTCTCCAACCTGATCAACCCCGAAGTGCTGCACGCCCTGGTGCGCCACAACGTTGTCCTGGAACTGGGGGACGAGGCCAAGGCCACGGCCAGCGCCGCAGCCCTGAGCCAGCACGTAGCCGCCACCGGTATCCGCGTCGTTGCCCGCTACAGCGAGGTGCATGAACGCTGGCAGGTGCGCATCGAGAAGATGCACCACGGCAACCTCAAGGTCGGCGTCATCGACGAGGACTTCCTCGTTTCCGGCGACTACGCGCAGCTGCGCAAGACCGCCGAAATGCTCGCCGGCCTGTTCGGCCCCGGCGGCACCATGGCCCGGGGCGAAAAGAAGATTGCCGCCACCAACCTCGCCACTGCCATGACCTGGCTCCTGGGCGAAGTGGAAAAGGGCATCAGCAAGCAGCGCTACAAAGGTCTGGGCGAAATGAACCCCGGCCAGCTGTGGGAAACCACCATGGACCCCAACGTCCGCCGCCT
>DATEZY010000176.1:0-4152 GCA_035255085.1 Azospira sp.
CCCACTTGGCGGCATCACCCCGTTGCTCCTGTTCCGGATGCGCTTTATTCCATTTCTCCCCTTTTCCCCCGCCCGCGTTGCCATCATGGCGATGTTTTTCTGCTCCGGTTTCGTCTATGCCATCTGGGGCGTCCATGTGCCGGTCATCAAGGCCAGGTTCCACTTCAGCGACGGGGAGTTGTCCTTGGCCCTGTTTGCCGTGGCCGGCGGCGCCATTTTGGCCATGGGGCCCTTGGGGCGCTGGATTGTCCGGGTGGGGAGCGCCAAGGCCTGCCTGTGGGGCGGCCTGCTGCTCGCCGCCTGCGTCGCCCCGTTGCTGCTGGTGCCGTCCCCCCTGCTGCTATTCCCGCTGTTGCTGGCCTTCGGTGCCGCCAACAGCCTCTACGACATCGCCATCAATGCCCAGGCTTCCCTGCTCGAACGGCAGTTTGCCCGCCCCCTCATGTCCAGCCTGCATGGGTTGTTCAGCCTCGGAGGGCTGTGCGGCTCCCTGGTCGGCTCGGCCTGGCAGGGCGGGGGGCTGCCAAGCTGGCTGCTGTTCGTTTTGAGCGCTGGCGGGGTGGCGGCCGTCACCCTGGCCGGCCGTCCCCATTGCCTTCCCGAGCTGGTAGCGGCTGCCGATGAGGCCCATGGGGCGGGCGTTCGGCGGCAATTGCTGGCCCTGGGCGGCCTGGCCTTCATCGGCCTGGTGGCCGAAGGGGGAATGTACGACTGGTCGTCGGTCTATATGGGGGAAGGTGTCCAGCCGGGCCCCGGCTGGGTTGGCCTGGGCTACGCGGGTTTTTCCCTGGGCATGACCCTGGGGCGCTTTTTCGGCGACCGGGTGCGCACCCGCCGGGGCAGCACCCGCACCCTGCAATGGTCCGGCATCCTGGTACTGGCCGGCATCGCCGCTGCCCTGGCGTTCCCGCTGGCCGTGCCGGCGGTGGCGGGCTTTACCCTGGTCGGCCTGGGCTGCGCCAACTGCGTGCCGGTGCTCATGTCCCGGGCCGCCACCCTGCCCGGCGTGGCAGCCGCCGAGGCCCTGGCCCTGGTGGGTCGGCTGGCCTATCTGGGCTTGCTCCTGGGGCCGGTGCTGATCGGTTTTACAGCTGACCGGGCTGGCCTGGCGGCGGGAATTGCCCTGATCGGTGCCGGCGGGCTCGTAATCTTCCTCTGCACCCGGCGGGTGCTGGGCTTGCCGGAGGGCCAGGGCGCCCCCGCTGGAGGGCGTGGCTAGCCGGGTAGCGGTGCGGAACCTACCGCACCGTGCCTACACCACCCCCTGGGCCAGCATGGCGTCGGCCACCTTGACGAAGCCGGCGATGTTGGCCCCGGCCACGTAGTTGATGCTGCCGCCCTGGCCCCGGCCGCTGCCATGGCCGACGCAGGCGGCGTGGATGGACAGCATGATCTGCTGCAGGCGCTGGTCCACTTCGTCCCGGGTCCAGGAGAGGCGCAGGGCGTTCTGGCTCATTTCCAGGCCGGAGACGGCCACCCCGCCGGCGTTGGAGGCCTTTCCCGGGGCGTAGAGGATACCGGCGGCGAGGAAGGCATGGACCGCCTCCAGGGTGGAGGGCATGTTGGCACCCTCGGCGACGCAGCGGCAGCCATTTTCCAGCAGGGTGCGGGCGTCGTCCCGGTCCAGTTCGTTCTGGGTGGCGCAGGGCAGGGCAACGTCGCAGGGGATGGCCCAGGGGCGCTGCTCCGGCAGGTAGGTGAGGCCGAACTGGTGGGCGTAGTCCTCCACCCGGCCCCGCTGGACTTCCTTGATGTGGTGCAGGGCCACCCATTTCTCCTCGTTCATGCCGTCCGGATCGTGGGCGGTGCCGCCGGAATCTGAGACGGTGATCACCCGGGCGCCTAGGCGCATGGCCTTCTGGGCGGCGAACTGGGCCACGTTGCCCGAGCCGGAGATGGCCACCCGCAGGCCCTCCAGGTCCAGGTTGCGGGTGCGCAGCATGTTCTGCACGAAATAGACGGCGCCGTAGCCCGTGGCCTCGGGGCGGATCAGGCTGCCGCCGAATTCGTGGCCCTTGCCGGTGAGCACCGAGGCGAATTCCCCCTCCAGCTTCTTGTACATGCCGAACATGAAGCCCACTTCCCGGCCGCCGACGCCGATATCCCCGGCGGGCACGTCGATGTCGGCGCCGATGTACTTGTGCAGCTCGGCCATGAAGGCCTGGCAAAAGCGCATCACCTCCATATCACTCTTGCCCTTGGGATCGAAGTCGGCGCCCCCCTTGCCGCCGCCCATGGGCAGGGTGGTGAGGGAGTTCTTGAACACCTGCTCGAAGGCCAGGAATTTGAGAATGGACAGATTGACCGAGGGATGGAAGCGGATGCCGCCTTTGTAGGGGCCGATGGCTGAGTTCATCTGGATGCGGTAGCCCCGATTGACGTGGACCTGGCCCGCATCGTCCACCCAGGGGACGCGGAAGAGGATGGCCCGCTCCGGCTCCACCAGGCGCTCCAGGAGGGCCATCTGGCGGTAGCGGGGATGTTCCTGAAGGAAGGGCCAGAGGCTTTCCAGCACTTCTTTCACGGCCTGGAGAAATTCCGGCTGGTCCGGGTCCCGGGCCTGGAGGCGGGTGAGGAAGGAATCCAGGGTTTCGCTCATGATCGGCTTTCTGGAAAAAATACCCGGCAGCGGGTCATCTTCAGGATGCATGGCCATTGCGGATTTCCCCGTCAGGCAATGTGCCCCGGATCTCCCCCATTTGGCCTACTTATCTCGCCTACCTATTTAGCCTAGCGTTTTGCCCTTGGCATGGCTGGGTTACCGGTTGGACTAGGACAGGTGGAAAAAGTGCGATGACGAGTGGGGCAACAAGCGGGGCAGCAATTCCCATCCCAGGGGAATAAGGGCACCCGGGCTGCGGCAATTGGCCGCAGGGGTCATTTGAGACGGATCATGTTTTCTCTCGGTCGACCCGGGAATACTTGGGTTTTCAACACCCAAGGAGCGGGTCATGGCCCTCAAATCCCTATTGCTTTGCCTTATGGTCTGGGGCGCAGCGCTGGTCCCGGCGGCCGCCGCGGAGCACCACCACCACGGAGGGGAGGCCAGCCTGCATCTCAACCAGGGTCAGAAATGGGCGACCGATGACCCCTTACGCCAAGGCATGGGCCACATCCGGGCGGCCATGGCGGCCAAGCTGCAAGCCATTCACACCAAGCGCTTGAGCCAGGCGGAGTACGGAAAATTGGCGGCGCAGCTGGAGCAGGAAGTGGGGGGCATCGTTGCCGCCTGCAAGCTGCCGGAAGAGGCCGATGCCATGCTGCATCTGGTGTTGGCCGACCTGGGGGCGGGGGCGGACGCCATGGCTGGGCGAACCAAGGGGAGCGAGCCGCGCCAGGGGGCGTTAAAGGTGCTGGGCGCCCTGGAAGACTATGGCCGTTATTTCGACCATCCGGGCTGGCAGCCCCTGGGCCATTGAGGAGCTTCGCAGGGCAGGTTTAGCCGCGCAGTTGGTCCAATAATTCCAGTCCCCGGGGCCAATCGCCCAGGCTGCTGTCGGCGTTGATGTGGCCGCAGTAGCCGGCATCGACGAAGCGGCTGCCCCACAGGGCGGCGCAGCGGGCAGCGAAAACGATGTCGCCGTAGGGATCGTCCCGGCTCGCCACCAGGGTGCTGGGGAAGGGCAGGGGAGCGGTGGGCAGGGGGGCGAAGCCCTGGGCATCCTGGGGACAGGCCGGATTTTCCAGGTCCGGCGGTGCCACCAGCAGGGCGGCCTTGACCGGCTGCCGGGTTTCCCGGGCCCAGTGGGCCACCAGCAGGCAGCCCAGGCTATGGGCCACCAGGACCGGCGGCTGGGCTGCCGCTGCCACCGCCTGTTCCAGGGCCTGTTCCAGGGCCTGTTCCAGGGCCTGGCGCCAGTCGGCGTAGCGGGGCTGGTCCCAGTCCCGTTGCTGCAGGCGCTGGAATTCCGGATGCAGGGCTTGCCAGCGGCTCTGCCAGTGCTCCGAGCCGGAATTGCCCAGGCCGGGGATGATGAGAACGGGGGCGGTCACGGTGTTTGTCCTCCAGACGATCAGTCCGTGGCCTTGGCCAGGGCCTGGTCGATGTCCCAGAGGATGTCGTCCAGGGTCTCCAGGCCCACGGAGAGGCGGATCAGGTCCGGCGGCACGCCGGCGGCGGTCTGTTGTTCCGGGGTCATCTGGCGGTGGGTG
>DATEZY010000177.1:0-2385 GCA_035255085.1 Azospira sp.
GCGGTCAGTTGTTCGGTGACGACGTTGGTATTCTGGTTCATGGCTTACCCGTGAGTGTGATGATCGTGGGAGTGATTGTGGCCATGGCAGTGGCCGTGACCATGATCGTGATCATGTTTATGACCACATCCTCCATGTTCCCCATGGTCATGAGTGGCGGTGTGGCTGTGGTCGTGCAGGTGCTCGTCCTCGGCGGCCAGGCGGTACTTGCAGCCGTCGCATTCGAGCAGGCTGCCTTCGGGAAGTTCCGCGCCGCTGACCTTGCTGTCCAGCAGGTCGAAGATGCCCTTGTCGAAACCGAAGTGGGTGCCCAGGGCGAAAGCCACCTGGGGATACTGGCGTTGCAGGCGCTCGGCCTGGGCCTTGATGCGCTCCATGAGCACGCCGGTGAAGAGGTAAACGGGAACGATGGCCACCTGGGTCATGCCCAGCTTGACCTGGCGCTGCACCGCCGTTTCCAGGCGGGGCCAGGTGACGCCGGTGAAGGCGATGTCCACCAGCTCGTGGTCGTTTTCCTCGAAGATCCAGCGGGCCATCTTGGCCAGCTCGCCGTTGGCACCGGCATCGGAAGAACCGCGGCCCAGCAGGATGACGCCGGTGGTGCAGGGGTCGGGCATGTCCAGCTGCTTCATCAGCTTGTCCAGCTGGCCCTGCAGTACCTCGAAAATCTCCCGGCCCATGCCCAGGTGGCGCACCACGTTGAATTCCACGCCGGGGTGACGTTCCCGGGCCTCTTCCACGGCGTGGGGCAGCTCCATCTTCACGTGGCCGGCGGCATTGAGGATGAAGGGGATCACCACCACTTTCTTTGCACTGCGGGCGGCCCGGTTCAAGCCTTCATCCAGCAGCACCTCGGCGTGCTCGATGAAGCACACCTCGATGCGCCAGTCGGGATGGCGCTCCCGCCACTGGGCGGCGAAATGGAGGATTTCCTTGTTGCCGTCCCGGTTGCGGGAACCGTGGCCGACCAGGAGCAGGGTGGTGTCGTTGGCACTGAAGGTCATGGTGCTTCCTCAGGAGGCCTCGCCCACGCTGGCCTTGCGGAAGCGGTGGGTGAAGCTGGGGTCGTAGAGCTTGGAGCGGGCGATATCTTCCCAGTCCCGGGCACCGAGGGCCGGGCTGGCGATGATCATGGCCTGGGCGGCGATCTTCTCCGCCTGGCACTTTTTCTTGATGTCGGCGATGGTGCCGCGCACGATCTTTTCCTCCCCGGGCCAGGAGGCCTTCTGCACCACCAGGATGGGCGCATCCTCGGGCCAGCCGGCGGCCAGCAGGGCGCGCTGCACCTCGTGCAACAGGGTGATGGAAAGGAAGATGCACAGGGTGGAGCGGTGGGCGGCCAGGGCCTCCAGCTCCTCGCCCGGGGGCATGGGAGTGCGGCCGGCGACCCGGGTGAGGATCACCGTTTGTGTCACTTCCGGCAGGGTCAGGGTCTCGCCGGCAGCGGCGGCGGAGGCCAGGGCCGACGACACGCCGGGTACCACGGCCCAGCTCACGCCGGCGGCATCCAGGGGCCGGGTCATTTCCACCAGGGCGCCGTAGAGGCCCGGGTCGCCGGTCTGCAGGCGGATCACGGTTTCATGGCGGCTGGCGGCGTCGAGCAGCCAGGCGGTCATTTCCTCCAGGGTCATGTCCTTGGAGTCGCGGATGTCGCAGCCTTCCGGGGCGTAGAGGGTGGCGGCCTGGTCCACCAGGGAACCGGCGAAGAGAATGGCGCCGGCCTGCTCCAGCAGGCGGCGACCCTTGACGGTAATGAGGTCGGGATCGCCGGGGCCGGCGCCAACGAACCAGATCTTGCCCGGCTTGGTTTGTGACATGGGTGTTTCCCTCTCAGTTTCGATGCTGTTCGAGCAGGGCCAGCAGGGCCGTGCAGCTATGGGTGGGCAGGTCGGCGGGGAGAATGCCCCGTTCGACCAGGGCGCGCTGCAGGCCGATGACGGCGGGCAGGCGCAGGCCGACGGCGGCCAGCTCGGCCTCGTGGCGGGGCAGGTCCCTGGCGTCGAAGGCGGCGGTGCAGCGGCCGGCGGTCATCAGGTGGATGCGGTCGGCCCAGCGGTAGGCGAAGTGGATGTCGTGGGTGGCGAGCAGAATGGTCATGCCCTGGCCGTGGAGGCGCTCCAGCACCGCCAGCAGCTCTTCCTGCATGGCCTGGTCCAGGCCCGCCATGGGCTCGTCCAGCACCAGCAGTTCGGGCTCCATGGCCAGGACGCCGGCGATGCAGGCCCGCTTCTTTTGACCGAAGCTCAGGTTCTGCACCGGCTTGTGGGCGAAGGCGCTCATGCCCACGGCCTCCAGGGCGGCATCCACCCGGGCGGCGACGGTGGCCTGATCCAGGCCCAGGTTGAGGGGGCCGAAGGAGACGTCCTCCCGCACGCTGGCGGAGAA
>DATEZY010000178.1:0-12277 GCA_035255085.1 Azospira sp.
CCGGATGAAGCGTGAGGGCGGGGTGCGCAGGAACTGGTTGGCCACCAGGGTCAGGGGCAATTGCAGGCGCTCCGCGGCGCGGTAAAGGATTTCCTTGACCCCATTGGGGCAGGCGTCGGCATCGACCCAAAGGTGCATGGCGAAAGGGCGTGGGAAGAATTGGGGGCAACAGTGTAGCCCTGGCGCGTGACGATTCCCACAAAATTTACAGTCAAAACAGAGAAATACCTGATTTTCACTATCCGCAAGAGGCGATAAGGAGTAGGATGCGGGCTTCGTCAAGGCCACCAACGGGTGCGTGGCCTTTACCGGTCCCCTACCGGTCCTGTCCGGTCCTCTACCGGTTTATATCTGATTCCGTCCTAAACGGTTTTTTGCCTGGCCCAATCGCTCGAGGTTGCTTGGTTCCAGGTCCTATTCATTTTCTGGAAGCAACGCATGTCATCTCCTGTCGAACAATTCGCCCAATTGGGCCTGTCTGAGCCTTTGCTCAAAGCCCTGACCGACGTCGGTTACGAAACCCCGTCCCCCATCCAGGCCGCCTGTATTCCCGTCATCCTGGCCGGGCATGACCTGCTGGGCATGGCCCAGACCGGTACCGGCAAGACCGCCGCTTTCGCCCTGCCCATTCTGGAGAAGATCAACCTGGCCGAGCGCAAGCCCCAGGCCCTGATCCTCACCCCCACCCGGGAACTGGCCATTCAGGTGGCTGAGGCCTTCCAGCGCTACGCCAAACATCTGCCCGGTTTCCACGTGCTGCCGATCTACGGCGGCCAGAGCCTGGGCATCCAGTTGCGCCAGCTGGAGCGCGGCGCCCACGTCATCATCGGCACCCCGGGCCGGGTCATGGACCACCTGGAGCGCAAGAGCCTGAACCTGGACAGCCTCAAGGTCATGGCCCTGGATGAAGCCGACGAAATGCTGCGTATGGGTTTCATCGACGACGTGGAGTGGATTCTCGAACGCGTCCCGTCCACCCGCCAGACCGCCCTGTTCTCCGCCACCATGCCCGAGCCTATCCGCCGCGTGGCCCAGAAATACCTGCGGGAACCTCAGGAAGTAAAGATCAAGTCGGCCACCGCTACCGTTTCCGCCATCCGCCAGCGCTACTGGCAGGTCAGCGGCCTGCATAAGCTGGACGCCCTGACCCGCATCCTGGAAGTGGAAGAAGAATTTGACGCCGCCATCATCTTCGTTCGCACCAAGACCGCTACCGAAGAACTGGCCCAGAAGCTGGAAGCCCGCGGTTACGCCGCCTCCGCCCTGAACGGCGACATGAACCAGGCCATGCGCGAGCGCACCATCGAGCAACTGAAGAATGGCGGCCTGGATATCGTCATCGCCACCGACGTGGCTGCCCGCGGTATCGACGTGCCCCGCGTCAGCCACGTCATCAACTACGACATCCCCTACGATAGCGAAGCCTACGTGCACCGCATCGGCCGGACCGGTCGGGCTGGCCGCACCGGTAACGCCATCCTCTTCGTCTCCCCCCGGGAAATGCGCATGCTGCGCACCATCGAGCGGGTTACCAAGCAGCCGATCGAACCCCTCAAGCTGCCGACCAAGCAGGACGTGGCCGATCGCCGTATTGGCCAGTTCAAGCAGCAGGTGCTGAGCGTACTGGAAGCCGGTAACCTGGGCTTCTTCGAAGAGGTGGTGAGCCAGATCGAGCAGGACCAGGATTTCGGCACCCATGAAATCGCCGCTGCCCTGGCCTTCCTGGCCCAGAAGAGCCGTCCCCTGCAGATCCAGGAGAAGCCCGGCTACCAGGAAGATGCCCCGAGCTCGGAGCGCAAGGAAAAGCGTTCTTTCAACGAAGAAGGCCGCGGCGAGCGCAGCTTCAAGGATGACCGTGGCGAGCGTGCCTTCAAGGAACGCCCCCCGCGCGAAAAGCGCGAGCGCGGCCCTGAGCGCGACATGACCGGTACCGGCAACATGGTGCGCTATCGCATCGAGGTGGGCCGTACCGTGGGCGCCACGCCGAAGGATATCGTCGGCGCCATCGCCAACGAAGCCAACCTGCAGAGCCGCTTCATCGGCCACATCGCCCTGTTTGACGAATACAGCACCGTGGAACTGCCCGAAGGCCTGCCCAAGGACGTGCTGATGCTGCTCAAGGACGTCCGCGTGCGCCAGTGCCCCCTGCTGATCCACCGTCTCGACGGCGAATCCGAGGTGGTGCCCGCCGCCGCTCCGCGCAAGCGCTGGGGCGCAGCTCCCGAAGGTGCACCGAAGCGTTCTCCCCGTCCCAGCGGCAACGCCAATGGCAATGTGGGTACCTACCCCGGCGCCGGTCCCCGCGGCGGTGGCAACAAGCCGGCCGGGCGCAAGCCGGGCGGCGACTGGGCGGCCAAGAAGCGCCGTCCCGAATAAGGCTGCGGTAGCAACACCTCCCTCCAAGGTGAAATAAAAAGGGCGGGCACCTCGTGGTGCCCGCCCTTTTTTCATGGGGTCGGGGCGTGGGCTTAAGCGTGCCGAAGCGCGATTAAGCCTAGTGCGAACCGCACATGATGGTGGCCTCGCCTTCGATCACCGGCTTGCCGGCCACGGTGCATACCGTATCCAGAATCACCCGTTTCTTTTCCACGACGACTTCCCTCACCGTGACCGTGGCGGTGACCGTATCCCCGGGGTGCACCGGCGCCTTGAACTTCAGGGTCTGGCCCAGATAAATGCAGCCCGGACCGGGCAGACGGGTGCCGAGCACGGCGGAAATGAGGCCGGCCGAGAGCATGCCGTGGGCAATCCGGCCACCGAACATGGTGGTCTTGGCAAACTCCTCGTTCAGGTGCACCGCATTGGTGTCGGTGGAGATGCCAGCGAACAGCACGATGTCGGCGTCGGTCACCGTTTTGGCAATGCTTGCGCTCATGCCAGGTTGCAGGTCTTCGATGTCATAGCCGTTGAGTGCATTCATCCAAATTCTCCAATTATTGTCGTTGTCGCCTATTGGCGTCGTTGCCTGAACGGCCCACCCAATCACCTCCTGGGCCGCCACGTCCATAATAGCGCTGGCATGTGACAAATAGTTTTGCAATGCAGCAAAGCAGGCCAGGTGTGGCGCATTCCACCAGATGGACGCCGGATGGACTAGGCGCGGCGAATGGGGGATTGTTCCCTCGCCAGGGCGGTCTATATTGGTGTAAGCGACAGTTTGCTTTGTCCCGGATGTTCTTTCGTCCGGTGTTTTCCATTGGCAACCCCAGGAGGTGACCATGGCAATTCGGGAACGCATATTCAAACAGGTGCAGGCGGCCCTGCAGCACGACGCCGGGATCAGTGCCCCGGAGCAGTCCCTGGCAATGGACTGGCGGGATGGATTGCTGACCCTGGCCGGCGAAGTACCCAATGTCGCGGTGAAGAAGCAGGCCCTGGCGGCCGCCGGCAGGGTGCCTGGCGTGGAAGGTGTTGTTGATCGCTTGCGGGTTGGCAGTTCCTCGCCCCTGGGGGATGGAGCGGTGCGGGATGCCGTGTGCCAACTGCTGCTGGGGGACGTGGATCTACGCAACTGTCTCATCCGCGCCCGGGTCAAGGGCCAGCTGGAGACCCTGCAGGATCCAGGGGGCGAGCATAGCGGCAGCATCGTCGTCAGCGTGGCGGATGGTGTGGTGACCCTCAGCGGCGAGATGATCAGCTTGTCCCATACCCGCCTGGCGGTGGCCTTGGCCTGGTGGGCCCGGGGTTGCCGCGACGTGGTCAATGACCTGGAGGTCAATCCGCCCGAAGCGGACAACGACGACGAGGTCACCGACGCCCTGCGCCTGGTGTTGGAAACCGACCCCCGGGTCCATGCCAGCCAGATCGGCATCGCCACCAAGGACTATATCGTCACCCTAGAAGGCCTGGTGCCGAGTGCCGACGAGCGCCGCTTTGCGGAGCAGGACGCCTGGTCCCTGCCCGCCGTGGGCGGGGTGGTCAATCATCTCCAGATACATCCCTAGGGGAGGCCGGGTATGGAGGCCAGAGAGGGGGGCAGAGTTGCTGCCGCAGTAGGGGAAAAAGAGGGACATGCCCAGCCAGAATCACGGCAGTCGGCAGCGCCGGCTGGCGCGGCGGTAACGTCGGGGAAGCTGCGCAACATCGGCGTCATCGCCCATATCGATGCCGGCAAGACCACCGTTACCGACCGCATCCTCTTCCACACCGGCCGGACCCATCGCCTGGGCTCGGTCGATAGCGGCACGACCGTCACCGACTGGATGGACCAGGAGCGGGAACGGGGCATCACCATCGTTTCCGCGGCCATCAGCGCCGCCTGGCGCGGCTATACCCTGAACCTCATCGACACCCCCGGCCACATCGACTTCACTGCCGAGGTGCAGCGCTCCTTGCGCGTCCTCGATGGCGCCGTGGTGGTGTTCGACGCCGTCGCCGGGGTGCAGCCCCAGAGCGAGACCGTGTGGCGCCAGGCCGACCGTTACCGGGTGCCGCGGCTGTGCTTCATCAACAAGATGGATCGGCTGGGGGCAGATTTTCACCGGGCGGTGGACAGTATCCACCGCCGCCTGGGCGTCCAGCCGGCGGTGCTGCAGCTGCCCATTGGTGCCGAGCGGGAGTTCCATGGCGTCATCGACCTTCTCGGCATGAGTGCCCGCACCTGGGATGACGCCAGCTCCCGCCACGAGGACATTCCGGCCGCCCTCGTCCCGGCGGCGGAAGCGGCCCGGGCCGAGCTGGTGGAACGGGTGGCCGAGGCCGACGATGCCCTGATGGAAATCTATGTTGCCGGCCAGGCGCCGACGGTCGATGAGCTGCGCGCCGCCCTGCGCCGGGCCACCCTGGCCAACCGCCTGTTCCCGGTCTATTGCGGCGCCGCCCTGCGGGATATCGGCATAGAGCCCCTGCTCGACGGGGTGGTGGATTTCCTGCCATCGCCTGAGGAGTTGCCGCCGGCCCAAGGGCTGCATCCGGAGACCCTGGCGCCGGTCACCCTGGCCCAGGACAACCAGGCGCCTCCGGTGGCCCTGGCCTTCAAGCTGATGAACGACCCCTATGTGGGCCATCTGGCCTACGTCCGGGTCTATGCCGGCACCCTGAAGAGCGGCATGTCCCTGCTCAATGTCAGCCGCGGCCAGAAGGAACGCATTGGCCGCCTGCTGCGCATGTATGCCAATCACCGGGAAGAGGTGGACAGCCTGCGCGCCGGCGACATCGGCGCCATTCTCGGCCTCAACCGCAGCTACACCGGCGACACCCTGTGCGACCCGGCACATCCGGTGCTGCTCGAAGCCATCGGCTTCCCCGAGCCGGTGATCCGGGCCACGGTGGAGCCTCGTAGCGCTGCCGATCATGAGCGCATGGCCGAGTCCCTGCGCCGCCTGGCCGATGAGGACCCCACCTTCCAGTTGAGTGGCGACGAGGAAAGCGGCCGCCTGGTGGTGGCCGGCATGGGGGAGCTGCACCTGGAAGTGCTGCTCGAGCGCTTGCGCCGGGAATTTGGGGTGGAGACCCGCATGGGCCGGCCCCAGGTGGCCTACAAGGAAACCCTCACCCGCCCAGTGGCCGAGGTGGAAGGGCGTTGCATCAAGCAGACCGGCGGCCACGGCCAGTACGGCCACGTCATCCTGAGCCTGGTTCCGGGAGAGCGGGGCTCGGGCGTGGTGTTCGAGAACAAGGTGACCGGCGGCGCCGTGCCGCGCCAGTTCATTCCGGCGGTGGAAGCCGGGGTGCGGGACGGGGCCCAGGCCGGGGGGCTCGGCGGTCACAGCGTCACCGACGTGGTGGTGCGCCTCACCGGGGGCTCCACCCATCAGGTGGATGCCAGCGACCTGGCTTACCGCACCGCGGCCACCAGCGCCTTCCGCGATGGCTGCAAGCTAGGGGCGCCGGTGCTGCTCGAACCCTGCTTCCGCATCGAAGTACTGGTGCCTAACGAATATGTGGGGGCCGTGCTCGGCCAGCTGGGTCAGCGCCGGGCCGATATTTCCGGTGTCGAGCCCCGGCCCGGCGAAGTGGACGCGGTGCTCGGCCGGGTGCCCCTGGCCGAAATGTTCGGCTACGTTACCGAGTTGCGTTCGGCGACCCAGGGGAGGGGCCTGTTCACCATGGAATTCGATCACTACGAGGTGGTGCCGCCGGAAGTGGCCCGGGTGGTGCTGGCCGGCGGCGGCTAGTCCCCGTGCCGTTCTGGTGATTCGGGGCGGCACTTTTTGCCGCGTTTGGCCGTTTTTCGGCTGGCGGCAGCCAGTACGCTGGCCGCTAGCATTCCCGGCTTTCTTTCACCCTTGGGGCGCCCAGCCAGGTGTGGCGCGGCTGGGCTAGAATCGGGCGGGGCAGTCCAGACCGGGCGGTGCAGTTCTTGCATATGGTCCGGCATGGGCGGCAAGCCAGTGATCAGCAGTAGGAGGCAAACATGTCAGTCAGTAAAATCGGTAATGAGGGGCTCGATCTGGCCGCCCTGCTGCGCGGCAGTCAGGGCTCTGTCTCCCCCGCGGCGAGCGGCACCCAGGGTGGGGTGGAATCCTTTGCCCTGACTTTGGCCACCTTCCGTTCCCAGACCCTGGCCTCCCTGGTGGATGGGGAGAGCGCCAGTGCCGTCCCCGCCAGCAATGCCGTCGCTGATCTGAGTGCCTTGTTGGCGACCCAGAGCCAGCTGTCGGTTGCCGACAGCAGCAAGGTCAAGGGCCTGTCGCCTACGGGGCGCAACCTTGCCCTGTTCGATCCCGAGTCGGCTTATAAGATGATGACCGTCATCAACAACGATGAGGTGGCCTACAAGGCCCAGTATTCGGAGTTGAGCCAGATGCAGGCCGAGGTGACCCGGATGCAGCAGACCGGCCAGCAGTTGGGCAGCATCGCCCCGACGAGCGATAACGCCAGTATCAAAGCTCAATTGCAGCAGTTCACCGAGCAATACAACGACTGGGTGCGGCGCTTCGATCCGGATATGCAGGGCGGTGGCCTCCTGGCCGAGACCCAGGCCGCCCAGGTGTCCCGCTATGAATTGAAGCAGAGCATCGAGAATCCCTTCAACGGCGCCAGTCATGGCCTGCGGGGCCTGAGCGACCTGGGCATCAGCATCGATCCTGTCACCAAGCTGGCTTCCCTCGATACCTCCCGGCTGGATGGGGTGCTGGCGAGCAACAAGGCGGGGGCCGTGGCCACAGTCCAGGAGTTCAGCGCCAATTTCGCCAAGTCGGCCCAGCTGCTCAATTCGGCCGGCAACTTCATCCCCAGCCGGCTTGGCAACCTGGATCGGGTGATCCATTACATCGCCGACAACAAGACCGCGCTGCAGGCCGAATTCGGCCTGGGCGACCCGGCCAAGCCCTCTGCCCAGGTGAGTCAGGCCCTGGCTGCCTACAACAGCACCTCCGGGACCTGATTCGCCCGGCCAGTGCCAGCGCGGAATTTGGAATGGGGGGCTGCCCAGGAGGCAGTAAACACGGGCATCTAGGCCATTGGTGTGGCGGAGATCGGCTTGCCTATTGCCTCTTCAGGCAATGAGTGGCTGGGGCCTCAGGGCCTGGCCAGGAATACCTCGGGCTCTACCGCCGTGCCGTTGAGGAATACCGCCCAATGTAGATGGGGCCCGGTGACCCGGCCGGTGGCGCCAGCGGCGCCGAGGAGGGTGCCTTGTTCCACCCGCTCGCCTTCCTTCACCTCCACCCGGGAAAGATGCATGTAGGCGGTGACCAGGCCCTGGCCGTGGTCAAGGAAAACGGTGTTGCCGTTGAAGAAGTAGTTGCCGATGTTGATGACCGTGCCGGCGGCCGGGGCGCGGATCGGGCTGCCGGTGCCGACGGCCACGTCCAGTCCGGCGTGGGGATTGCGCGGCTCGCCATTGAAGAAGCGGCGCAGGCCGAAGCGGGAGGAGAGGCGGCCCTGGGCCGGCAGTTGGAAGGCGGTGGCCGGGGCGCTATCCGAGAAGCGGCGCTTGAGGCCGTCAGTGACTTCCTTTTCCCGGTCGATGCGCAACTCGTCTTCCGGGTTGGGAGTGACCTGGCGCTGGTTGCGGATGGTCAGACGCTGGGTCGGGTAGTCCTTGGGCTGCACCTCCAGGGCCAGGCTGCGGCTGCTTTTTCCCTGCTCGACGTTGATGGCGAGTCGGCCGGGGACTGTATCGAGGGGAATGCCAAGGAGAGCGTACCAGCGACCGTTTTCCTGCACCACGGCCAGGGGGGCTTCACCGTAGCGGGCCTTGGGCGGTGTGGGGCCCTGGGAGTCCAGGGGAATGACGGCGACGCCGCCGGGCACCGGGCTGTGGCGGGGCAGGGCGTGGGCCGGGGTGGCCTGGAGCGTCAGGGTAGTTAGGATTAAGCAGGCAAGGCAAGTAAAGGCGCCCGCGCCAAGGCGGGCCGGGGAATTCAAGGCTGGGCTACGGAGAAGGTGTCGCACTGTTTGGGGTCGCCGGTTTCAAAACCTCGACGGAACCAGCGCACGCGCTGGGCCGAGGTGCCGTGGGTGAAGGTCTCGGGCACGATGGTGCCCCGGGTTTGTTGTTGCAGCTTGTCGTCGCCGATGGCCGATGCCGCGGTCAAGGCCTGTTCCAGTTCTCCAGGCTCGAGTATGTGCTTCATGCTGTCGGCGCGCTGGCCCCAGACCCCGGCGAAGCAGTCGGCCTGGAGTTCCAGGCGCACCGAGAGGGCATTGGAGCGGGCTTCGTCGGCGTGGCGCCGGGCGTTATCCACTTTGGTCGAGATGCCCAGCAGGTTCTGCACGTGGTGGCCGACCTCGTGGGCGATGACGTAGGCCTCAGCGAACTCGCCGGGGGCGTGGAAGCGCTGCTGCAGCTCCTGGTAGAAGGCCAGATCGATATAGACCTTGCGGTCGCCGGGGCAGTAGAAGGGGCCCATGGCCGTCTGGCCGGTACCGCAGGCGGTGGGGGTGGCGCCGGAAAAGAGGACCAGCTTGGGATCCTGATACTGCTTGCCGGAATCCCGGAAGACTGCTTGCCAGGTATCTTCGGTGGAGGCCAGGACCTTGCCGACGAAGCGCGCCATCTGGTCTTCCGCCGGCGGCTTGTGGGCCGGGGCGCTGTGGCTGACGGGAGCCGGGTTTTCCTGCAGCAGGCCGAGCACGGTCAGGGGATTGACCCCGAGAAAGTAGCTGGCAACTAGGGCGATGACGATGCTGCCGATACCCAGGCCGCCCCCGCCGATGGAGAATCCGCCGCCGGAACCCTCGCCGCGGCGATCTTCGACGTTGTCGCTATCCCGTTCGTCATCCAGGCGCATGGCGGTTCTCCGGCAAGGGTTGGTGAGGGGGGAGGCTTAGCGGTAGCGGTTGATGGCGTCCCGGGTTTCCAGGGCCACCTGGCGCGCGGCAACGGCGTAGTTTTCATCCTTGCCGGCATAGAGGATGGCGCGGGAAGAGTTGATCATCAGGCCGGTGCCGTCTTTCGTTTTGCCGGCCTGCACGGTCGCTTCGATGTCGCCGCCCTGGGCGCCGATGCCGGGCACCAGCAGGGGCAGGTCACCGGTGATTTCCCGTACCCGGGCGATCTCGGCGGGGAAGGTGGCGCCCACCACCAGGGCACACTGGCCGGTGGTGTTCCACTCCGTCGCCACCAGGCGGGCCACCCGCTCGAACAGCTTTTCACCACCGCCCACGTCGAGGAACTGCAGGTCGCTGCCCCCCGGGTTCGAGGTACGGCAAAGCAGGATCACGCCCTTGTCCGGATAAGCCAGGTAGGGTTCGACCGAGTCCCGGCCCATGTAGGGGTTCACCGTGATGGCATCGGCGCCGAAGCGCTCGAAGGCCTCCACCGCGTACTGCTGGGCGGTGCTGCCAATATCGCCGCGCTTGGAATCCAGGATCACCGGGATGCCCGGGTGCTTTTCGTGGATGTGGGCAATCAGGGCCTCCAGCTGGTCCTCGGCGCGGCGGGCGGCGAAGTAGGCAATCTGGGGCTTGAAGCTGCACACCAGGTCGGCGGTGGCGTCCACGATGGTCTTGCAAAACTCAAAAATGCCGTCGTCGCACCCCTTCAGATGGGCAGGGAACTTGGCCGGATCCGGGTCCAGGCCGACGCAGAGCAGGGAGTTGTTTTTCTGCCAGGCGGCAGCGAGGGCGGTGCTGAAGTTCATTGCTGATCCTTGTCTGGTGCGGCCGGCGGAGTTTCCGCGGGCCTGGCCTGCTCGGTTTTTTGCCGCAGGCGCTCGTTCTTGTCATCGTTGGCGAAGCGGAAGCGGCCGGCAAGGACGCAGCCCTTCATGCCGGGGTCGCAGGGTAGGTTGTTCACCTTGCCGCAGCGATCGCCGATTTCGTGGGGACATCCCCAGCCGCCACCTGCCATGATGATCTCTCCTTAGTTAGTTTTACCCCAGGAATCCTTGAGGGTAACGGCCCGGTTGAAGACCGGGGCGCCGTCTCGGGAATCCACCCGGTCGGCGACAAAATATCCGTGGCGCTCGAACTGGAAGCGCTGCTCCGGCTTGGCGTCCTTCAGGGCGGCTTCCAGCTGGGCGGTGATGGAACGCTTGGAGTCCGGGTTCAGGTCGTCGAGGAAGTCCTTGTCGCCGGCGCCCGGGGCAGCGGCCTGGAACAGGCGGTCGTAGAGGCGCACCTCGGCGGTGTAGGCGTGGGGGGCGGAAACCCAGTGTAGGTTGCCCTTGACCTTGTAGTTGTCGGCGCCGGGGGTGCCGGACTTGGAGTCAGGCAGGTATTCGCAGAGCACGGTGGTGACGTTGCCCGCCGCATCCTTCTCGCAGCCGGTGCACTTGACCACGAAGCCGTAGCGCAGGCGGGCCATGTTGCCCGGATAGAGGCGGTGGTAGCCCTTGGTGGGCTCTTCCATGAAGTCTTCCCGCTCGATCCACAGCTCCCGGGAGAAAGGCACCACGCGCTTGCCCAGTTCGGGCTTGAGCGGGTGGTTGGGGGCGAAGCATTCCTCGCTCTGGCCTTCCGGGTAGTTGGTGATGACGAGCTTGAGCGGATCGAGTACGGCGATGCGGCGCTCATCCAGCTCGTTCATGGTTTCCCGCATGCAGTCTTCGAGCAGGCTGTAGTCGATGAGGGAGTCGTGCTTGGAGACGCCAACCCGCTCCATCAACAGGCGGAAGCCTTCCGGGGTGTAGCCGCGGCGGCGGGCGCCCACCAGGGTGGGCATGCGCGGGTCGTCCCAGCCTGAGACGTGCTTCTCTTCCACCAGCTGGATCAGCTTGCGCTTGGAGAGCACGACGTAGGTCAGGTTGAGGCGGGAGAATTCATACTGGTGGGGCAGGGGGCGCTGCAGCAGGCCGCCCTCGGCCAGGCGCTCCAGGAGCCAGTCGTAGAAGGGGCGCTGGTCCTCGAATTCCAGGGTGCAGATGGAGTGGGTGATGTTCTCCAGGGCATCCTCGATGGGGTGGGCGAAGGTGTACATGGGGTACACGCAATACTTGTCGCCGGTGTTGTGGTGGGTCGCGTGGCGGATGCGGTAGATGGCCGGATCCCGCAGGTTGATGTTGGGGGCGGCCATGTCGATCTTGGCGCGCAGGATATGGGTGCCGTCGGGGAATTCGCCGGCCTGCATGCGCTTGAACAGGTCCTGGTTCTCGGCCACGGACCGGCTGCGGAAGCGGCTGTCCTTGCCGGCTTCGGTCAGGGTGCCCCGGTTGGCGCGCATTTCCTCGGCGCTCTGGCTGTCCACGTAGGCATGGCCGGCGCTGATCAGGTATTCGGCACACTGCACCATCCAGGGGAAATAGTTGGAGGCGTAGTAGAGGTTGTTCTCCTGGCTGTCTTCCCAGTTGAAGCCGAGCCACTTCACCGCATCGATGATGGAATCCACGTACTCCTGGTTTTCCTTCTCCGGGTTGGTGTCGTCGAAGCGCAGGTGGCAGCGGCCACCGTAGTCCCGGGCCAGGCCGAAATTGAGGCAGATGGACTTGGCGTGGCCGAAGTGCAGGTAGCCATTGGGTTCCGGCGGGAAACGGGTACGGATCTTGGCCGGGTCCAGGGCGCCGGCGGCGTGGTCGGCGGCAGTGCCGGGCTTGCCCGCCCAACGGCGCTGGGCATGGGTGCCCGCAGCCAGATCGGCGTCCACGATATTGCGGATGAAATTGGCGGCCGGGGCTACCGGGGCGGCATTCTTGTTGGGGTTGCTCACAGCGGATTTCCTTGAAGGTCTTTGCGCCGTATTTTAACCGGGGCACGAGGCAAAGCCGCAAATGCCGCTAAAATTCAGCCTTTAACCTGTCTTGAGACGAGGCCTTGCCGTGAATTGGAGTGCCTTTTTTGCCATAGGTGCCGGCGCTGCCCTGGGGGCCTGGTCCCGCTGGGGGCTGGGCCTGCTGCTCAACCCCCTGTTCGTTGCCGTGCCCCTGGGGACTCTCGCGGCCAACCTGATCGG
>DATEZY010000179.1:0-3924 GCA_035255085.1 Azospira sp.
CCGTCCACCCCGGCCCAGGCCGCGGTTTCCGGGCTGGTGCCGTCGGGCCACTGGTATTCGTGGGCCTCCAGTTTGGGCGGGTGGCGGAAGCCGCCCCGCTCCGTGGCCTCGGCCAGGTGCAGGCGGGAGTAGTGGGCCATCTGGCGGAAGAACTCCGCCACTTCCGGGTCGCCCAGGGTCTGGGTGCCGGCCGCCAGTTCCTCGTAGCGCCGGGCCGAGTCCCGTTCCAGGGTGATGGCGTGGGCGAGGAACAGATGTATGTCTTCCATGGGAAACCTTCTCAGCCGAACTTGAACAGGATGCCGAAGCCGCCCCGGGGCCATTCCCAGTCCAGGTTGCGGTGTTCGTCGCAGATGATGCGGCAGGTGCCGCACTCCAGGCAGCCGTCGGAAATCAGCACCACCTTGCCGTTGCCTTCCTGGGTGTAGCAGCCCGCCGGGCAGCACACGGTGCATTGCTGCTCCTTGCACTTGTGCACGCACAGCTCGGCGTCCTTGATCTTGATGTGGGGCCGGCCCGAATCCACCCGGTAGCGGTCCTGGAACAGCTTCTCTTCGACTTTCAACATGGTCATGTCCTCCGGGTTATTCCATGGCGCGCCAGAATTTGAAGGCGTCGCCGATCAGGCCAAAGACGGAGCGGGAAGCGACGAAGCTCTGCTTGATCTCCTTTTCCTTGGTCTTCTTGTCCACCCCGTCCACCCGGATGATGGTCTGGGCCGCCTTGGACAGCAGGGCCGGGTAGGTGGTGAAGAACTGGTTGTTCTTGTGGAAAATCTCCGGCATGCGGCGGTACTTCTTCAGATCCTTCATGACGAAGCTCTCATCCAGCTTGGCCTTGTACTTGGCCATGTTGGCGGCGGTGAAGGGCTTGCCGGCAGCCTTGAGTTCCACCAGGGTCTGGGCGGCCAGCATGCCGGTGGTCATGGCCAGGTTGGAGCCTTCGCGGTGGATGCCATTCACGAACATGCCGGCGTCGCCGGCGATCAGCCAGCCGTCGCCGTACACCTGGGGCACGGCGTTGTAGCCGCCTTCGGGGATGAGATGGGCGGCGTATTCCTTCATCTCGCCGCCCTCGATCAGAGGGGCGATGGAAGGATGCTTCTTCATCTTGTCCAGCAGCTCGTAGGGCGTGGTCTTCTGCTTCTTGAAGTCCGACAGCATGCAGCCGATGCCAAGGGTGATGGATTCCTTGTTGGTGTAGAGGAAGGCGGTGCCCATCATGCCGTCGGAGATGGTGCCGGCCATTTCGATGACCACGCCCTCTTCCTCGCCGATGTTGAAGCGGGCCTCGATGGTCTCCTGGGGCAGGAAGTGGATTTCCTTCACTGCCAGGGCCACGTCCTTGGGCTTGATCTCGGGGTGGAAGCCGGCCTTGGTGGCCAGGCGGGAGTTCACCCCGTCGGCCAGGATCACCGCGTCGGCGTAGATTTCGCCGCCCTTGCGGTCGGTCATCACCCCCACCACCTTCTTGCCGTCCAGCAGCAGCTCGGTGACGGTGGTCTCGCAGATGGTGAGGGCGCCGACCTCCCGTGCCTTCTTGCTGAACCACTGGTCGAAGTGGGCGCGGATGATGGTGTAGCGGTTGTAGGGCGGCTTGTTGAAGTCCTCGGAGCGGTAGTTGGTGCCGACGTAGGAGTTGTCGTCCAGGATCCATACCCGCTGCTCGATGAGGTGGCGTTCCAGGGGTGCGTCGTCGCGGAAGTCGGGAATGACTTTCTCGATGGCGTCCGAGTAGAGGATGGCGCCCTGCACGTTCTTCGAGCCTGGGGTTTCGCCCCGCTCGATCTGCAGCACCTTGAGGCCGCCCTTGGCCAGGGTGTAGGCGGCAGCGTTGCCGGCCATGCCGGCGCCGACCACGATCACGTCAAATTTTTCAGCCATGGTGTTCTCCTGTTAGCCGGCTTTTTTGGCTTGCGCCAGGTGGGCCTTGAAGGCTTCGGTCAGCGCCGGCAGGATGGTCATAGCGTTGCCGACGATGCCGTAGTGGGCGAAGTCGAAAATGGGGGCGTTGGGGTCGCTGTTGATGGCGATGATCACGTCGGCCCCATCCATGCCCACCCGGTGCTGGATGGCGCCGGAGATGCCGGCGGCGATGTAGAGCTTGGGCCGCACGGTCTTGCCGGACTGGCCCACCTGGCGGTCGAGCTCGGCCCAGCCGGCCTGCACCACCGGGCGGGAGGCGCCCACTTCGGCGCCCAGGACCTTGGCCAGGTCCCACACCAGCTGGAAGTTTTCCGGCTTCTTCAGGCCCCGGCCGCCGGAGACGATGATGTCGGCGAAGGGCAGGTTGGGCTTGTCCCGGGTGTCGTCGGCGATGAATTCCAGCACCTTGGTGACGATGGAGGTCTCGATCATGGAGAAAGGCACCGTGACGATCTCGCCGCTGCGGCTGCCGTCGGCTTCCGGCATGGCCATCACCCGGGGCCGCACGGTGGCCATCTGGGGCCGGTGGCGCTGGGTCATGATGGTGCAGAGCAGGGAGCCGCCGAAGGTGGGGCGGGTGGAGGCCAGGTTACGGGTCTCGGTCTCGATCACCAGCTCGGTACAGTCGGCCACCAGGCCGGTGCCCAGGGTGGTGGCCACCGAGCCGGCCAGGTCCCGGCCCAGGGTGGAGGCGCCGAGCATCAGCACTTCCGGCTGGTAGGTATTCACCAGGTCGGTGAGGGCCTTGGTGTAGGGCTCGTTGCGGTAGTCGGTGAGCACATCGGCCTGCATCAGGTAGCACTTGTCGGCGCCGTAGGTGAAGGCTTCGTGGCAGATTTCCCTGGCCCGCTCGCCGGGGCCGGCCATGACCACGCCCACCAGCTCCACGCCCAGGGCATTGGCCAGCTTGCGGCCCTCGCCCAGGAGTTCCCAGGAGACGGAGTGCACCACGCCGCGCTCGTTCTCGATGAAGACCCAGACGTGCTTGTAATTGACGAAGCGGGGGTCCAGTTCGACCTTTTTCCGCGCCGGTTTTTTCGCTTGTTCGCTCATGGCTGTTGTCCTATTCCTGTTTGACCTGTCCGCTTGGCGATTTCTCTAGCCCGCTCGACGGGCTATTTCCTTTTCCAGCTTGGGGTGCTGGGTGAAGACCTTGGCCAGGAGGGTCACGGCCAGGTTCTTCGGATCGCTATCCACGGTCTCGATCATCTCGGCCCGCTGGCTGCGGGGGCGCGGCGCGAAGACCTTGCTCACCACGGTGGGGCTGCCCTTCAAGCCGATCATCTCGGCGTCGTCGATGCCGGCGGCTTCCCGGTTCCACACCTTGAGGTCGTAGCGGGCGGCGCGGAACAGGTCGTCCAGGTCGCCGAAGCGCATCTCGTTGGTGCCTTCGAGCATGGTGATCAGGCAGGGGGTGGAAGTCTTGAGCAGCTGCACGCCGCCCTCGGCCCGGCGCTCTACCACGATTTCCTTCTTCTTCACGTCCAGATCGACGATCTTGGAGACATAGGTGAGGAGCTGGTAGTCGAGGCGTTTGGCGATGCCGGGACCGACCTGGGCGGTGTC
Source organism: Azospira sp. (assembly GCA_035255085.1). Lineage (GTDB taxonomy): Bacteria > Pseudomonadota > Gammaproteobacteria > Burkholderiales > Rhodocyclaceae > Azospira. The sequence continues at coordinate 3,492 of DATEZY010000179.1, forward strand.
GCCGTCGATGGTCTGCTTGCCGGTGAAGATCAGGTCCACCGGCATGTTGCCCATGATCTTCTTGATGGTCGTCGCCAGGGCGTAGGAGGTGGCCAGGGTGTCGGAACCGGCAAAGGCCCGGTCGGACACCAGGATGGCATCGTCGGCCCCGTAGGACAGGCACTTGCGCAGGGCCGCCTCGGCCATGGGCGGGCCCATGGAAACCACGGTGACCGTGCCGCCGAACTTGTCCTTGAGGCGCAGGGCCTCTTCCAGGGCGAACAGGTCGTAGGGGTTGATCACCGCCGGCACCCCCTGGCGCATGATGGTGTTGGTCACCGGGTGCACCCGGATCTGGGCCGAATCCGGCACCTGCTTGATACAGACGACGCTATGCATGGCTTGCCTCTCCTAGGGAGCGGCGCAGGCTATCCACGGATACCCGCTGCACGCC
>DATEZY010000180.1:0-11225 GCA_035255085.1 Azospira sp.
CGGAGGAGACGAGGCCCGCCAGGGCGGCGGCGATCAATCGGGCGGAAATGCGTTTGCTGAGTTTCACCTTGGGTTCCTTTGGTCGTGTCACGTTTATGGTGGCCGCCCTTTTTTTCCTGGGCGCCCTGTGCAAGCGGTTCAGCAAGGGGCATGCCAGGGGCGTTCACGTCAGATTTTCGGCGGGGAGGAAACGTAATCTCAGGCCCTGGTGTCCAACGGGCCACTTGTGGGCCCCTAGGGGATCACTTGGTAGGGGGACATCAGGGGTGAAGTGGCAAGACTTTTGCTATTGCTCCGCCACACCTGACCGTTCGTTGCTAAGAAATTAAGCAGGTGTTACTTTGTGAAACACACCAATAAGAAATACATGAATACGACAGCCTCGCCCCGAGGAGGAGACAATGGGTAACGTTCTGTCGGCTATGGAGACGCATGACCAGCGTCTTCAGGAAGCGCGTCAGCTTTTTTTTGGCCGCGGCGACCTGCCCCAGGAATTGCTGGAGAGCACCATCCTCCAGTCCTGGATGCGTTGCCGAAACAATGGTCTGGAGGCGGCCGCCCGCCGTCCCGCCGATGAACGCGTGGGGCAGCTTGTCCTCAAGGAGGAGCAGGAGCGCAATCAGCGCCTCCTGACCTATTCCCATGCGGTCATGGAGCACCTTTACGAACAGATCCGCCACTCCGGCAGCCTGGTGGTGCTCTCCGACGCCACCGGCCTGTTGCTGCAAAGCTTCGGCGATGCGGAGTTCATGGACCGGGCCAACCGCGTCGCCTTGCAGCCGGGTGCGTCCTGGGACGAGTCCTGTCGTGGCACCAACGCCATCGGTACGGCCCTGGTGGAGGAGCGCCCGGTGGAGGTGTTCGGCGCCGAGCATTTCTTCGACCGCAACAACTTTCTCACCTGCAGCGCTTCGCCCCTGCTCGACCCCGCCGGCCGCTTGATCGGCGCCCTGGACATCTCCGGCGACTACCGCGCCTACCAGCGCCATACCCTGGGCCTGGTGAGGATGTCGGCCCAGATCATCGAGCAGCGCCTGTTCGAGGCCGAGCATAGCCAGGATATCCTGCTCTGCTTCCATCCCCGGACGGAGTACCTGGGCAGCCTGGGCGAGGGCGTGATGGCCCTGTCGCCGGAAGGCCGCATCCTGGCGGTCAATCGGGCCGCCCTGGAGCTTTGTGGCCTGCGCCGGCACGAGATGGTGCAGCGGGACTTCTCGGCCATCTTCGAGACCCCCTTCGGCGCCCTGGTCGGGCGTTTGCGCCCGGGAACCCAGACTGTCGCCACCCTGAACACCTTCGACGGTCACAAGTTCGCCTTCCGTCTGCGCCACGAGCTGCCCCGCGTCGCCAGTTTCAACCCGGTGCCGGAAGCCACCACCCGCCCGGCCCGTCCGCGCCAGTTGCCACCAGTTGCCGCCAATGCCTTGACCCTGGACGCCCTGTGCATCGGCGATGCCCGCCTGCAGCTGGGTATCGACAAGGCCCGGCGCATCCTGGGGCGGGACATTCCGATCCTGATCCAGGGCGAATCCGGCGCGGGCAAGGAAATGTTCGCCAAGGCCTTCCACAACAGCGGCCCCCGGGGCAATGCCCCCTTCGTGGCGCTGAACTGTGCCGCCATTCCCGAGACCCTGATCGAGTCGGAACTGTTCGGCTACCAGGGCGGCGCCTTTACCGGCGCCCGCAAGGAAGGCGCCGTCGGCAAGATTCAACAGGCCCATGGTGGCACCCTGTTCCTGGATGAAATCGGCGACATGCCCCTGCACCTCCAGGCCCGCCTGCTGCGGGTGCTGCAGGAGCGCAACGTGACGCCCCTGGGGAGCAGCAAGTCCATCCCCGTCGATATTTCCCTGATCTGCGCCACCCACCGCAAGCTGAAGGAGGAGGTGGCCCGGGGCGCCTTCCGCGAGGATCTGTATTACCGCCTGAACGGCCTGAGCGTGGTCCTGCCGCCCTTGCGGGAACGTACCGACCTGCGCCAGCTGGTGCAGCAGCTGGTGGCGGCCGAGGTGGGCAGCAATGGTCCGGAAGTGACTGTTTCCCCCGGCGCCATGGCGGCCTTCGAGCGCTATTCCTGGCCGGGCAACATTCGCCAACTCAACAACGTCATCCGGGTCGCCCTGGCACTGCTGGAGGAGGGCGAGTCGGAAATCGCCGAACAGCACCTGCCCGATGAGTTGCTGGACGAGCCCACCCTGCCGTCTGGCCTGGCCGTCACCGCGACGGCGCCGGCATCCCCGGCGGGTCCGGTTGGTGTCACCGGCGGCAACCTGGACGAAATCGAGCGCCAGGCCATCCAGCGCATGCTGGAGGCGGAGGCGGGCAACATTTCCGCCGCCGCCCGCAAACTGGGCATCAGCCGCAACACCCTGTACCGCAAGATCGGTCGCCTCTAAGGCGGCGCCTGCTGTCGTGCCCGGCACACCGGAAACTTTCCAGCGTGCCGGGACTCTACTTCCCTGCCTGCGGCCGTGCCAGCGGGGCCAATGCTGGCGCTGCTCCGGACTTCTCCGGCGCTGCGGCAGCACGGGAACAAGAGCAAACGACTGCATGGAAAATTCCTCCCCTTTCCGCTTCCCCTTCGACAATACCTACGCCCGGGATCTGCCCGGGTTCTATGTGCCCTGCCAGCCCGAGCCGGTGCGGCAGCCGAAACTGCTCCACTTCAACCAGGACCTGGCCCGGGAGTTGGGATTAGACCCGGGACTGGGCCTGGACCAGGGCGCCCTTGGGGCGGAAGCGCTGGCGGCCCTGTTTTCCGGTAACCGCCTGCCCGCCGGCGCGGCGCCCATCGCCCAGGCCTACGCCGGCCACCAGTTCGGCCATTTCGCCCCCCAGCTCGGCGATGGCCGCGCCCTGCTGCTGGGCGAGGTGATCGACCGCCAGGGCCGGCGCCGCGACATCGCCTTCAAGGGCTCGGGCCGCACTCCCTTCTCGCGCAACGGCGACGGCAAGGCCGCTGTCGGCCCCATGCTGCGGGAAGTGCTGATCGGCGAGGCGATGCACGCCCTCGGCATTCCCACCACTCGGGCTCTGGCCGTGGTAGCCACGGGGGAGTCGGTGCGCCGTGACGGGCCCCTGCCCGGGGCCGTGCTCACCCGGGTGGCGGCAAGCCACCTGCGTGTCGGCACCTTCGAATTTTTCTCGGCCCATGCCGGGCGGGAGCAGGTGCGGCAACTCGCCGACTACACCCTGGCGCGCCACCATCCGCAGCTGCTCGATACGGAGCATCCCTACCTGGGCCTGCTGCGGGCGGTGGCCGAGGACCAGGCGGCCCTGATCGCCCGCTGGATGCAGGTGGGCTTCATCCACGGCGTGATGAACACCGACAACATGAGCCTGGCCGGGGAAACCATCGATTACGGCCCCTGCGCCTTCATGGAAGCCTACGACCCCAGCGCCGTGTTCAGTTCCATCGACCGCCACGGCCGCTACGCCTACGGCCAGCAGCCGGCCATTGCCCGGTGGAACCTGGCCCGCTTCGCCGAAACCCTGTTGCCGCTGCTGGCCGATGACGAGGAGGGGGCGGTGGCCCTGGCCTCCGAGGTGATCGACGCTTTTCCGCAACGCTACCGGCAGCACTGGCTGGCCGGCATGGGGGCCAAGCTGGGATTGGCGACGGTGGGGGTAGAAGATGGGGCGCTCCTGGAAGACTGGCTGGAACTGTTGCAGGCCCAGAGGGTCGATTACACCCAGGGCTGGCGCTATCTCGCCGATGCGGCGGAGGGGAGGGCGGAGCCGCTCCATGGCCTCTTCGCTGAGCCCCAGCCCCTGGTTGCCTGGCTGGCCCGCTGGCAGCGGCGCTGTGCCGCCGAGGAGGGCCAGTCCGGCGCCGACCGGGCTGCCGGTATGCGCCGGGTCAATCCCTGGCTCATCCCGCGCAACCATCGCGTCGAGGCAGCCCTGGCGGCGGCCTCGGATGACGGTGACCTGGGGGCCTTCGCGCAACTGCTGGAGGCCTTGAAACAGCCCTACGTGGAGAACCCGGGCCTGGCCTTCTTGGCCGAGCCCGCCTCTCCGGCGTTCATGGCGACCTTCCGCACCTTCTGCGGCACCTGAAAGCGCAGCAAACCGCGGACATGCCCGTGAATGCTGCGTGAGCGGCGCGCCGTGGGCGGGAATCTGCAATAATTTTAAAAATCGCAACAAGGATTCGAGTTATGAAAAAAATCATCGACGGCTTCCTGAAATTTCAACAGAACGAGTTCCCGAAAAGAACCGCCCTGTTCAAGCAACTTGCAGACGGCCAGAATCCGAAGGCCTTGTTCATCACCTGCTCGGACAGCCGGGTGGTGCCCGAACTGCTGACCCAGCAGGAGCCTGGCGATCTTTTCGTGATTCGCAATGCGGGCAATATCGTGCCCTCCTATGGACCGGAGCCCGGCGGCGTTTCGGCCACGGTGGAATATGCGGTGTCCGTGCTGAAAGTGACTGACATCGTTATTTGCGGCCATTCCAACTGCGGCGCCATGGCGGCCATTTCGACCTGCCAGTGTCTCGACCATTTGCCGGCCGTGGCCCATTGGCTGCGCTACGCCGATGCCGCCAAGGTCATCGTGGCGTCCCGTGAATACGCCTCGGTCCAGGAGCGCAGCGCTGCCCTGGTGCACGAGAACGTCATCGCCCAGCTGGCCAACATCCGCACCCATCCCTCGGTGGCCCTGGCGTTGGAGCAGGGGCGGTTGAATCTGCATGGCTGGGTCTACGACATCGAGACCGGCTCCATCGCGGCGCTGGACGGCCATTCGCATCGTTTTGTATCCCTCGCCGATAACCAGCAGACCTGCGCCACTTAGTTACGGAAGCCACGTCGCCACTGCGCCAGGAGGCCTGATGCTGGCGTGACTCCGGCGTGGCGTGCGGCGTTCTCGTAGCGCTTCAGGCCAGGGCTGCCGCCAGTAGTCGGCGGTAGCCCTGGCCATCGCCACGGCTGAGGCAGTATCGAGGTACAGCCTCCCGGCGCCGCATCAAGCTCCCCAGCCTGCCTATAATGACTCCCTCATCCGGAGTCCCCCGTGCTCTTCATCCTGTTCAACCTTGTCGTCCGCAACGTCTTCCGGCATAAGCTGCGGACCCTGCTCACCCTGGTGGGGCTGACGGTGGCGGTGCTCGCCTTCGGTCTCCTGTCCACGGTGGTCAATGCCTGGTATGCCGGTGCCGAGGGGGCCTCCAACGCCCGGCTGGTGACGCGCAATTCCATTTCCCTGGTGTTTCCCCTGCCGCTGACCTACAAGCAGAAGATTCGCCAGATCGACGGGGTCAAGGCCATTACCACGGCCAACTGGTTCGGTGGCATCTACAAGGAGCCGAAGAATTTCTTTGCCCAGTTCGCGGTGGACAGCAATTACCTGGACCTCTATCCGGAGTATGTCCTCAGCGACGAGGCGCGCACTGCCTTCCAGCGGGACCGCAAGGGCTGCATCGTCGGGCGCAAGCTGGCGGAGACCTACGGCTTCAAGGTGGGGGACGTGATCCAGTTGAAGGGCACCATCTTCCCCGGCATGTGGGAACTGGTGGTGCGCGGCATCTACAGCGGCCGCCAGGCCACGACCGACGTTTCCCAGCTGCTCTTCCACTGGGACTACCTGAACGAGGTGGTGAAGCAGCGCTACTCCCGGCGCCAGAACCAGGTGGGGGTGTATGTGCTGGAAATCGCCGATCCGGCCCGGGCGGCGGAAATTTCCCGCACCGTGGATGCCGAATTCAAGAACAGTGCGGCGGAGACCCTGACCGAGACCGAGAAGGCGTTCCAGCTGGGCTTCGTCTCCATGACCGAGGCCATCGTGGTGGCCATCCGCATCGTCTCCTACGTGGTCATCGCCATCATTCTGGCGGTGATGGCCAACACCATGGCCATGACGGTGCGGGAGCGCACCGCCGAGTACGCCACCCTGAAGGCCCTGGGCTTCGGTCCCGGCTTCGTGCGCGGCCTGATCTATGGCGAATCCCTGGTCATGGCCGGCATCGGCGGCGCCCTGGGCATTGCCCTGACCTTTCCGGTAGCCGCGGCTTTCGGCGCTGCCATGGGCTCCCTTTTTCCGATTTTCTACGTATCCACCAGCACGGTGCTGCTCCAGGCCGCCTGCGCCCTGGCCGTGGGCCTGATCGCGGCCCTGTTGCCGGGACGGCGGGCGGTGCGGCTGAATATCGTCGAAGGTCTGCGGAGCGTCGGCTGATGGCCCGCTGGTCTGCCCTGCCGCTCTCCTATTCCCTGCGCAACCTGGCGGCGCGCAAGCTGACCACGGCGCTGACCGCCGGCGGCATGGCCCTGGTGGTGTTCGTTTTTGCCACGGTGCTGATGCTCGACGCCGGCCTGAAAAAGACCCTGGTGGAGACGGGCAGCCCGGACAACGTGGTGGTGATCCGCCGGGCCGCCAGTACCGAGGTGCAGAGCGGGGTGGAGCGGGCCCAGGCGGCCATCGTCGAGAGCCTGCCCCAGGTGGCCCTGGGGGCGGGGGGGCGGCGCCAGGCCTCGAAGGAGACGGTGGTGCTTATCACCCTCAACAAGCGGGGCTCGGCCGGGGCGGAGGCCAAGCCCGCCAATGTGATCATTCGCGGCCTGGCCGCCGAGGGGCTGGCTTTGCGGCCTCAGGTGCGTATCATCGCCGGCCGGGCCTTCCGCCCCGGCTCCAACGAAATCGTCACCGGCCGGGCCATCGCCCAGCGCTTTGCCGGTGCCGGCCTGGGCGAGACCCTGCGCTTCGGCGGCCGGGACTGGGTGGTGGTGGGGGTGTTCGACGGCGGCGGCAGCGGCTTCGATTCGGAAATCTGGGGCGATGCGGAGCAGCTGATGCAGGCCTTCCGCCGGCCGGTGTTCTCCTCCCTCATTTTTCATCTCACCGACCCCGGCGCCTTCGATGCGGTGAAGAGCGCCGTGGAGGGTGATCCGCGCCTGACCCTGGAGGCCAAGCGGGAAAACCGTTTCTATGCCGACCAGTCCGAGGCCCTGTCCAAGTTCATCAGCATCCTCGGCATCACCCTGTCGGTGATTTTTTCCGTCGGCGCCATTATCGGCGCCATGATCACCATGTATGCGGCGGTGGCCAACCGCACGGCGGAAATCGGCACCCTGCGGGCCCTGGGCTTCAATCGCCGGGCCATCCTCGTGGCCTTCCTCGGCGAATCCCTGGGGCTCTCGCTCCTGGGCGGGGTGGCGGGGCTGCTGCTGGCTTCCACCATGCAGTTGTTCACCATTTCCACCATGAACTGGCAGTCCTTTGCCGAACTGGCCTTTACCTTCAGCCTTGATGCTGGCATTGTCCTGAAAAGTCTGGTTTTTGCCCTGGTGATGGGCCTCCTGGGAGGCTTCCTCCCCGCCGCCCGGGCCGCCCGCATGAATATCGTCGAGGCCCTGCGCGCCGCCTAGGCCCCAGGGTTTTTATACTTGCCCCGTTTCTTGCCCAGTCCCTACCCTATTCCTTCTGGAGAAAACACCTATGGCAGCTCCTGCCGATACCGTCAGCATGGCCCTGTTCTGCGACTTCGAGAACATCGCCCTGGGCGTGCGCGACGCCCAATATGATAAATTCGACATCAAGCCGGTGCTGGAGCGCCTGCTGGTCAAGGGCAGCATCGTTGTGAAAAAGGCCTATTGCGACTGGGAGCGCTACAAGGGCTTCAAGGCCACCATGCACGAGGCCAATTTCGAACTGATCGAGATTCCCCACGTGCGCCAGTCCGGCAAGAATTCCGCCGACATCCGCCTGGTGGTGGATGCCCTGGACCTGTGCTACACCAAGTCCCACGTCGACACCTTCGTCATCATCTCCGGTGACTCCGACTTCTCTCCCCTGGTGTCCAAGCTGCGGGAAAACGCCAAGCACGTGATCGGCGTCGGCGTGAAGCAATCCACTTCGGACCTGCTCATTGCCAACTGCGACGAATTCATTTTCTACGACGACCTGGTGCGGGACCGGGAGGCCAAGCGCGGCGCTGCCCGCCGCGATACCAAGGAAGCCGCACCGAAGCGTTCGCCGGAAGACGAGAAAAAGCGCCGGGAGGACCAGGAGGCTCGCCGTACCAAGGGCATCGAACTGGCCATGGCCACCTTCGAGGATCTCATGGCCGAGCGCAGCGAGAGCGAGAAGCTGTGGGCCTCGGTGCTGAAGGAGGCGATCAAGCGCCGCAATCCGGGCTTCAACGAGTCTTACTACGGCTTCCGCGCCTTCGGCAACCTGCTAGAAGAAGCCCAGAACCGGGGCCTGCTGGCCTTTGGCCGGGACGAGAAATCCAGCGCCTATGTCGCCCGTCCGGGCGTCGCCCAGGTGCAGGAAGAACCCTTGCCGGTGGTGGAGGAAGTGCTGGCGGAGGCGGTGCCCGCTCCTGCCGAAGTTGCCGAGGCCGCTGAAGTTACCGCCTCTCCAGCTCGGGAAGGTCGTGGCGGCAACCGCCGGCGTGGCCGCAGCCGGGAGGGCGGCGACCGGAGCGCGGCAGCGCCGGCAGCAGCACCGGTGACGGCAGAGGTTGCCGTGGCTGCGGTAGAGGCTCCGGTCGCTCCCTCTACGGCGTTGGTGGCGGAAGCCCCAGAGACCCAAGAGGTCGCTGCTCCGGTGGAGAAGGCGGCTTCTGGCCGACGTCGCGGCCGGGGGGGGCGTGGTGCGGCGGAAGCTGCTGCGCCCCAGGCGGAAGCCCCCGTTGCCCCGGCCCCCACGCCGGTGGTGGAAAGCGCACCGGCTCCCCAAGCCCCAGCGTCTGCCCGCAGCCAGGGCGGCGGTGCGCGCAGTGGTGCTCGCACCCGGGCGCGCAAGGCGGCGGCAGCTCAGGAATTCGAGGCGGCCAAGGCCGCTGTGGCCAAGGCCCCGGCCCCGGTCAGCGAGGCGGCGCCTGCCGCAAGCGAAGTGCCGGCCAAGCCCAGCCGCCGCCGGGCACCGGCCAAGCGTGGGACGAAAAAGGCTGCCGCCGCCGGCTAGCCGGGAAATTGGACGGCAGGGGGCGTGCCCCCTGCCTGCTCCCAAGAGGGCTCGCTGTCCGTAATGCGTTACGGTGAAAAGAAAAAAGCCGCGAAAATTCGCGGCTTTTTTGCGGGCGCGGTCTGGCGGCGCGCGGCCTTGCAGGCTCAGGCGGCCTGGGCGGGGATCTTGTGGCCCTTGCGCACGATGCGGTTCTGGGAATCCACGTACACCAGTTCGGGCTCGTGCTTGGCCAGTTCCACTTCGTTGTAAACGCTGAAGGTGGCGATGATCAGGATGTCGCCGGGGGCAGCCTTGCGGGCGGCGGAACCGTTGACGGAAATGACGCCCGATCCGCGTTCAGCCAGAATGGCGTAGGTAGTGAAGCGCTCGCCGTTATTTACGTTCCAGATGTCGATCTGTTCGTATTCTTTGATGTTGGCCGCTTCCAGCAGGTCCGCGTCGATGGCACAGGAGCCTTCGTAGTGCAGCTCCGAATGGGTGGTGGTCACCCGGTGGAGCTTGGACTTGAGCATGGTTCGTTGCATGGCTTCACCCGTAGGCAAATGGTGTTAGGGGATGGGCATTTTAACGGCTCACCGCCGTCTGTCAACGCCCAGTTTTTGTCTTAAATCTCAAGATTATCAATGAGTCGCGTTGAACCCAGGCGCGAGGCGGCGAGCACCACCAAGGGGGCGCCGGGCTGTGTGGGCACTTGCAGGTCGCTTTGCTGCCGCACCGCAACATAGTCTGCCTTCCAGCCAGCCGCGTCAAGGGCGGATTTGGCAGCTTGCTCCAGGGTGGCGTAATCGTGGTTACCGGCCCGGATGGCGTCCCGCAGGCGGTTCAATTCCCGATGCAGGCGGGGCGCTTCGGCCCGTTCGGCCGGGGTCAAATAGCCGTTGCGCGAGGACAGGGCCAGGCCGTCGGCGGCCCGTACCGTCTCGCCGCCGATGACCCGGATGGGCAGGGCCAGCTGGCGGGCCATGTTGCGCAGGATCATCAGCTGCTGGTAGTCCTTCTTGCCGAACAGGGCAGTGTCCGGCTGGACGATATTGAACAGCTTGAGCACCACGGTGGCAGCGCCGCGGAAGTGGCCGGGACGGATTTCTCCCTCCAGCCAGTTCTGGATTTCCGGCGGCTCCACCAGGTAGGTCTGGGGTTCCGGATAGAGGTCGGCCTCGGTGGGGGCGAACAGCACATCGACGCCGGCCGCTTCGAGCTTGGCGCAGTCGGCCTCGAAGGTGCGGGGATATTTATCGAAGTCCTCGCCCGGGCCGAACTGCAGGCGATTGACGAAAATGCTCGCCACCACCGTCTGGCCGTACTGGCGGGCCTGGGTCATGAGGGAAATGTGGCCTTCGTGCAGGTTGCCCATGGTGGGCACGAATACCACCTGGTCGCGGCCCTTGAGGGCGCTGCGCAGGTCATCGACGCGGGAAAAAATCTGCATGGCTGTTGCTCCTGGAAGGCCGGGGCGTTCTTGAGGGCCCCTGGCCTGGGGTGAAATCAGTAACAGTGTTCGGGGGCGGGGAAGCTGCAATCCTTCACCGCCGCCACGTAGGCGGCGATGGCGGCGGCCACGGAGGGCTGGCCAATCATGAAATTGCGCACGAAACGGGCCTTGCGGCCGGGGGCGATGTCCAGCATGTCCTGCAGCACGAGTACCTGGCCGGAGCAATCGACGCTGGCGCCGATGCCGATGGTGGGGATATGCAGGAGGGTGGTGACTTCAGAGGCCAGGGCCTGGGGAATGGCTTCCAGCACGATCAGGCTGGCGCCGGCGGCCTGTACCGCCAGGGCGTCGGCCTTGAGCTGGGCGGCACCTGCATCGTCCTTGCCCTGGACCCGGTAGCCGCCGAGCTGGTGCACCGACTGGGGGGTGAGGCCGATGTGGCCGCAGACCGGCACGCCGCGATGGGTGAGGAAGCGCACGGTCTCGGCCATGTCTTCGCCGCCTTCGATCTTGACCATCTGGGCGCCGGCGGCCATCAGCTGCACAGCGTTGCGGAAGGCCAGTTCCGGAGTTTCCTGGTAGGTGCCGAAGGGCATGTCGGTGACGATGATGGGGCGGTCGCAGCCCCGGGCCACCATGGCGGTGTGGTAGACCATGTCGGCCAGGGTCACCGGCAGGGTGGAGTCGTGGCCCTGGACCACCATGCCGAGGGAGTCGCCCACCAGGATGGCATCCACCTGGGCGGTATCGCACAGGCGGGCAAAGCTGGCGTCGTAGGCGGTGAGCATGGCGATCTTGTCGCCGGCGGCCTTCATCTTTGCCAGGTCGGTGATGGTCAGGCGGCGGGTGGCAGTGTGGCTGGACATGGGTTCATTCTCCCC
>DATEZY010000181.1:0-3382 GCA_035255085.1 Azospira sp.
TCCGGTCACCCCGGCATGCCCATGGGCATGGCAGAAATCGCCGAAGTCCTGTGGCGCCGCAATCTCAAGCACAACCCGACCAACCCCCAGTGGGCCGACCGGGACCGCTTCGTGCTCTCCAACGGCCACGGCTCCATGCTGCTCTATAGCCTGCTGCACCTCACCGGCTACGATGTCAGCATCGACGACCTGAAGAACTTCCGCCAGTTCAAGTCCCGCACCCCGGGCCACCCGGAAGTGGGCCATACCCCCGGCATCGAGACCACCACCGGCCCCCTGGGCCAGGGCATCACCAATGCCGTGGGCCTGGCCATTGCCGAGAAGGTGCTGGCCGCCGAATTCAACCGCCCCGGCCATGAAGTGGTGAATCACCACACCTACGTTTTCCTGGGTGACGGCTGCCTGATGGAAGGCGTCTCCCATGAAGCCTGTTCCCTGGCCGGCACCCTGGGCCTGGGCAAGCTGATCGCTTTCTACGACGACAACAACATCTCCATCGACGGCCACGTGGATGGCTGGTTCACCGACGACACGCCGAAGCGCTTCGAAGCCTACGGCTGGCAGGTGATCCCGGCGGTGGACGGCCATGACGCCGCCGCCATCGAGGCCGCCCTGAAGGCAGCCCAGGCCGAGACCGGCAAGCCCACCATGATCTGCTGCAAGACCAAGATCGGCATGGGCTCCCCGAACAAGGCCAACAGCCACGACTGCCACGGTTCCCCCCTAGGCGATGCGGAAATCGCTGCCACCCGGGCCGCCATCGGCTGGAGCCACGCGCCCTTCGAAATCCCCGCCGACGTTTACGCCGCCTGGGATGCCAAGGAGAAAGGCGCCGCTGCCGAAGGCGAATGGAACAAGCGCTTCGCTGCCTACCAGGCCGCCTTCCCCGAACTGGCCGCCGAATTCCAGCGCCGCATGGCCGGCAAGCTGCCCGCCAACTGGAACGAGACCGTCGCCAAGTACGTCGCCGACACCGCTGCCAAGGCCGAGAACATTGCCACCCGCAAGGCCAGCCAGAACGCCATCAACGGCTACGCCCCGGCCCTGCCGGAACTGCTGGGTGGTTCCGCTGACCTGGCCGGCTCCAACCTCACCCTGTGGAAGGGCGCCAAGGGCGTCAGCCGCAGCGAGGGCGGCAATTACCTGTACTACGGCGTGCGCGAGTTCGCCATGACCGCCATCGCCAACGGCCTGGCCCTGCACGGTGGCCTGATCCCCTACACCGCCACCTTCCTGGTGTTCTCCGACTACGCCCGCAACGCCATCCGCATGGCCGCGCTGATGAAGCAGCGCCAGATCATGGTCTATACCCATGACTCCATCGGCCTGGGCGAAGACGGCCCGACCCACCAGCCGGTGGAACACGTGCCCTCCCTGCGCCTGATCCCGGGTGTGGACGTGTGGCGCCCGGCCGATGCCACCGAAACCGCCGTCGCCTGGGCCGCCGCCATCGAGCGCCAGGACGGTCCCTCGGTGCTGGCCCTGTCGCGCCAGAACCTGCCCACGGTGACCGGCGCCATCAGCGCCGAGACCATCCGCCGCGGCGGCTACGTGCTCTCCGACTGCGCCGGCGAAGCCCAGGCGGTGCTGATTGCCACTGGCTCCGAAATCAAGCTGGCCCTGGATGCCCAGGCTGCCTTGGCTGCCGAAGGCATCGCCACCCGCGTCGTCTCCATGCCCTGCGTCGAAGCCTTCGAGCGCCAGGACGAGGCCTACAAGGCCGGCATCTTCGGCGCCACGCGCAAGCGCGTCGCCATCGAAGCTGCCCACTCCGGCCTGTGGCACAAGTACGTGGGCCGCCACGGCGCCGTGGTGAGCATCGACCGCTTCGGCGAATCCGCCCCGGCCGGCAAGCTGTTCGAATTCTTCGGCTTCACCGTGGATAACGTGGTGAAAACCGTCAAGGAAGTGCTGGAATAAAAGGAAGGGATGCTCCCAGCGGGGAGCGCCCCAGGGTTTTTTAGATAGAGGAGAGAAGTGCCATGGCTATCAAGGTTGCCATCAACGGTTTCGGTCGTATCGGTCGCTGCACCCTGCGGGCGATCTATGAGCAGGGTCTGCAGAATGAATTCGACGTGGTCGCCATCAACGCCTCCGGCGATCTGGCCACCAACGCCCACCTGCTGAAGTACGACACCACCCATGGCCGCTTCGGCACCTCCGTGGAAACCGAAGGCGAAAACACCATCATCATCGATGGCAAGAAGATCCCCTTCTACTCCACGAAGAATCCCAAGGACATCGACTGGTCCAAGCACGGCGTGGACCTGCTGCTCGAATGCACCGGCGCCTACACCACCAAGGAAAAGGCCAAGGCCCTGCTGGAGCAAGGCGCCAAGCGCGTGCTGATCTCTGCCCCCGGCGGCGATGACGTGGACACCACCATCGTCATGGGCGTGAACGAGGGCGCCCTGAAGGCCGACATGACCGTGGTCTCCAACGCCTCCTGCACCACCAACTGCCTGGCTCCCGTGGCCAAGGTGCTGGCCGACAACATCGGCATCAAGCAAGGCCTGATGACCACCATCCACGCCTACACCAACGACCAGGTGACCGTGGACGTGCGCCATAAGGACCTGCGCCGCGCCCGTGCTGCCGCGGCCAACATCATCCCGACCAAGACCGGCGCCGCCAAGGCCGTGGGCCTGGTGCTGCCCCAGCTGAAGGGCAAGGTGGACGGTTTCGCCCTGCGCGTGCCTACCATCAACGTCTCCCTGGTGGATCTGACCTTCACCGCTGAGCGCGCCACCACCAAGGAAGAAATCAACGAGCTGATGACCGCCGCCGCCAAGGGCCCCCTGAAGGGCATCATGGACGTGAACAACGAGCCCCTGGTCTCCTCCGACTTCAACCACACCACCGTCTCCTCCACCTTCGACGCCACCCAGACCCGGGTGATCAAGGGTGAAGACGGCTCCACCCTGGTCAAGGTGCTGGCCTGGTACGACAACGAGTGGGGCTACTCCTGCCGCATGCTGGACGCCGCCCGCGCCTGGATGGCCGCGAAGTAAGGCCCCCAGTTAAGCCACCCGGCTTACGGCAAAAAACCGCCGGTTCCCGCAAGGGGCCGGCGGTTTTTTTATGGCCTGCGCACCGCCCAAGCCCCCAGCACGTCCTGCCGGGCGAGCCCACCGGCGCCCCAAGTCAAAACCCACTCGACATATTTCAACCCAGTTCTTATGCTATTGCGCTGATAGCGAACAGCTGCCCGAACTCGCCCCAGACACCCCACGGAAAGAACATCCAGACTTGAGCCTCCCTGTCAGCCCACCGACAACCTTGCCGACCGCGACGGCGGAACACGGCTTTGCCGCACATCATGGCTGAAGCCAAGGGAACGCTTTCCAGCTTCGAGCGCTGGTTTGCCTGGCTCAATGCCGGG
>DATEZY010000182.1:0-19344 GCA_035255085.1 Azospira sp.
GGGGCGGCGCTGCCGGGCACGGTGATGCTGGCCTTGAGCCCGGCCAGGGCGCTTTCCGCCTGTCCGGCGCCGCCGGCCAGGGCCTGCTTGAGGCGGGGCAGGTATTTTTCCGGCACGGCGAAACTGACGTAGAGGGGCCGCACCCGGTTCACCACCGCCAGCACCGTATCGTTGTTTTTCACCAGGGCGCCGGGATAGACCTGCTTGGCGCCGATGATGCCGTCGAAGGGGGCGCTCACCGTGGTGAAGGAAAGCTGCAGGCGGGCCAGGTCGGCCGCCGCCGTGTCGGCCTGGACCGTGGCCGTCAGGGCTTCGGCGTTGGCCCGCACCTCGTTGAGCTTTTCCTCGGAAATGAAATTTTTGCCCCGCAGTTCCTGGTAGCGCTGCACATCGAGGCGGGCCTTGGTCAGCTGGGCCTGATCCCGGGCCAGGGCGCTCTCGGCCTGGCGCAGCTGGGCGGCAAAGGTGGAGGGGTCAAGGCGCAGCAGCACTTCCCCCTTTTTCACCCGCTGCCCCTCGGCGAAAGGCACCGCCTGGACCTGGGCATCGACCCGGGCCTTGAGGGTCACCGACTCGTAGGCCTCGGCCCGGCCGATCACTTCCAGGGTTACCGGCAAGTCCACGCTGGTCGCCGTGGCCACGCTCACCGGCACCGGCTTGACCACCTTGGCGCCCCCGTCGCCCTTGGGCGCCAGCAAGGTGTAGGCCAGACCGGCCGCCAGCAACAGGGTTGCCCCAAGGGAGAGAACAAGCGCTTTGGACTTCACAGGGAAAGGCTCCACGGACGAGTGGGGGCCGGCTCCAGCCGGGGCCGGCGAAAAGCTTAGCAGGCTAACTTTTTTTCAACCCCGGGAAAAGTCCCGGAAACACTCTGTTACACCGGGGTGAGCTTGGCGTAGGCCAGGGCCAGCCACTTCATGCCGGCCCGGCCGAAATTGACCTGCACCCGGGCGTCGGCCCCGCCCTCGGCGGCGACGATGACCCCCTGGCCGAATTTGGCATGAACCACGCTCTGGCCGATGCGCCAGCCTTCCACCGCGGCGGCCGTCTGGTAGGTGGCCCGGGGAGCGGCAGCGGCATAGCTGGGCTTTTCCACTGGCCGGGTATTGACCTTGCGCAGCAGCTCCTGGGGCAGCTCGTCGAGGAAGGCCGAGGCCACGCAGTAGCGTGTCTGGCCGTGCAGCATGCGGGTCTGGGCGTGGGACATATAGAGCCGCTGCCGGGCCCGGGTGATGGCCACATACATGAGGCGCCGTTCTTCCTCTTCCCCGGACTTTTCCATGACGGAATTTTCGTGGGGGAAGAGGCCCTGCTCCAGGCCGGAAATGAAGACCACGTCGAATTCCAGGCCCTTGGCGGCGTGCACCGTCATCAGCTGCACCGCTTCCTGGCCTTCCCCGGCCTGATGGTCGCCCGCCTCCAGGGAAGCGTGGGCGAGGAAGGAAGCCAGGGGTGAGGGCAAGGGAGCATCCGGATTGGCCGGATCGGGTACCGGCATGGCGCCTTCCTCGGCGATGAAGCTGGCGGCGGCGTTGATCAGTTCGTCCAGGTTCTCCAGGCGCTCCTGGCCTTCCTTCTCGCCCAGGTAGTGCTGGCGCAGGGTGCTGCGCTCGATGACGTGCTCCACCATTTCCGGCAGGGTGAGGTTTTCCGTCTCCCGGCGCAGTTCCTCGACCAGGCGAATGAAGGCCCCCACCGAGGTGCCGGCCTTGCCGGAGAGGCTGGCGGCAGCGTTGTAGAGTGGCGAATTGGCGCGATGGGCAGCTTCCTGCAGGGCTTCCAGGCTGCGGGCACCGATCCCCCGGGTGGGGAAATTGACCACCCGCAGGAAGGCGGTGTCGTCGTCCGGATTGGCAATGAGGCGCAGGTAGGCCAGGGCGTGCTTGATTTCCTGGCGCTCGAAGAAGCGCAGGCCGCCGTACACCTTGTAGGGCACGCCCTTGGTAAATAGCTCGTGCTCCAGCACCCGGGACTGGGCGTTGGAGCGGTAGAGGAAGGCGATCTGGTTGCGCGGGATGCCATCCCGGATCAGCTCCCGGGCCTCGTCCACGATCCAGCGGGCCTCATCCAGGTCGGAGAAGCCCTCGAACACCCGGATCGGCTCGCCGGCACCCTGGTCGGTCCACAGGTTCTTGCCCAGGCGCCCCTGGTTGTTCTTGATCAGGGCGTTGGCCGCATCCAGGATGTTGCCGTGGGAGCGGTAGTTCTGCTCCAGGCGGATGACGTTCTGCACGCCGAATTCCCGCTCGAAGTCCCGCATGTTGCCTACCTCGGCGCCGCGGAAGGCGTAGATCGACTGGTCGTCGTCGCCCACCGCCAGCACTGCCGCCCCCTGGGGTGCCCCGGCGGTGCCGTCGTGGCCGGCCAGGAGCTTCAACCAGGCGTATTGCAGGCGGTTGGTGTCCTGGAACTCGTCCACCAGGATATGGCGGAAGCGCTCCTGATAGTGGCGGCGCAGGGGCTCGTTACGGGAGAGCAGTTCGTAGGAGCGCAGCAGCAGTTCGGCGAAATCCACCACCCCTTCGCGCTGGCACTGGGCCTCGTACTCGGCCCACAGGTCCACGCGGCGGCGGGTGAAGTCGTCCCACACCTCGGCCTGGGCCGGGCGGATGCCCTGGTCCTTGTGGGCATTGATGAAGTGCATCAGCTCCCGGGGCGGGAACTTCTCGTCGTCCACATTGAGATTTTTCAGCAGACGCTTGATGGCCGACAGCTGGTCGGCGCTGTCCAGGATCTGAAACAGGGAGGGCAGCCCGGCCTCCTTGTGGTGGGCCCGCAGCAGGCGGTTGCACAGGCCGTGGAAGGTGCCGATCCACATGCCCCGGGTGTTGATCGGCAGCATGGCCGAGAGCCGCGCCAGCATTTCCTTGGCCGCCTTGTTGGTGAAGGTCACCGCCAGGATGCTGTGGGGGCCGACCTGCCCGGTGGAAATGAGCCAGGCGATGCGGGTGGTCAGCACCCGGGTCTTGCCCGAACCGGCACCGGCCAGGATCAGGGCGTGCTGGGCCGGCAGGGTGACGGCCTGGAGTTGTTCGGGGTTGAGATTGGCGAGCAGATCGGACATGGAAGGGGTGTCGGCGGGCGTTTCGAGGGGAGGCCGAATTATAGCCGCCCGACCCGACGAGACCCCGGATGTTGTTTTTGTGCAACGCACAATAAAATTGCAACCTCTTGCGGTTTTCCCTTACTAACACAGAGTAGATACCTGGATATAATCCGTATTGCGTTGCAACAGAAACGCTTAACTACAGGGAACCTGGCCCACGAGGCCAGAGGGACCACCGGTTGGTTACCGCCAAAGATGACGAAAGGAAACAGCATGAAAGCCCCGAAAATTCTGCCCTGGATCGCCCGCAAGGCTGGCATCAGCGATGCCACCGCCCTTACCCTGTGGCGCCGCGCCGAAAGCGAAGCTCGCACCATTTGTGGTCGCAGCGAGGGTTCCGATTACCACGGCTGCTCCATCGAGCGCTTCCTCGACCTGGTCGAGGCCCGGGCCGGCGGCACCGTGCGCGCCCCCTACAGCAGCGGCACCGCCAAGGTCAGCTGGATCTGGCGCCATCAGGGCCGCATGGCCATGTTCGGTTTTGCCGCGGCGGAAAATGCCACCAAGTTCTGGCAGGACACCTGGAAGAGCATGTTCACCCCGGACCGCAAGTTCGGCTGACGCGACCGCCCGGGCTTGAGCCCGGCAGCTGGCCCAGTCCCGCAGGACCTGGGCCAGCGCAACACCCGCCCCACCAAGCCGGGGCGCCCCCCCCTGGCGCCACTTGTCCGCCATTGCAGAACCTGGCCTCAGCAACGGGCCAGCTGCCATCCGCTGCACCGCTCGCCGCCCGGCCCAACCGTGCCGATATCGGCTGGTCCTTCTCTCCCCTCCCGACTGCCCTCAGCCCCACCACCAGTGCCGCCCGCCCCTTGGCTTGCCCCGCCTCCCCACGCCCTTCGGCCGGGGCCCGGAGGATTCAAGCATGGAGCCCCGGTGAAGCGGTTATAATTTCCGGCTTTGCAACGAATTTCTGGCCGCCCAAATGCAGGAAAAATACCAACCCGCGGAAGTCGAACTCGCCGCCCAGCAACACTGGAAAAAAACCCAGGCCGCCCGCGCCGTCGAAGACAGCACCAAACCCAAGTACTACTGTCTTTCCATGTTCCCCTATCCGTCGGGGAAGCTGCATATGGGGCACGTGCGCAACTACACCATCGGCGATGTGCTCAGCCGTTTCCACAAGATGCAGGGCTACAACGTGCTGCAGCCCATGGGTTGGGACGCCTTCGGCATGCCGGCGGAAAACGCCGCCATCCAGAACAAGGTCCCCCCCGCCAAATGGACCTACGCCAACATCGACTACATGCGCAGCCAATTGCAGCGCCTGGGTTTCGCCATCGACTGGGAACGGGAATTCGCCACCTGCACCCCCGAGTACTACCGCTGGGAGCAGTGGCTGTTCACCCGCCTGTATGAAAAGGGCCTGATCTACAAAAAGCTGGGCACTGTGAACTGGGACCCGGAGGACCACACCGTGCTGGCCAACGAACAGGTCATCGACGGCCGCGGCTGGCGCTCCGGCGCCCTGGTGGAAAAGCGCGAGATCCCCATGTACTACATGAAGATCACCGCCTACGCCGAGGAACTGCTGGCCGACCTGGACCAGCTGCCGGGCTGGCCCGAGCAGGTGCGCCTGATGCAGAAGAACTGGATCGGCAAGAGCACCGGCGTGCGCTTCGCCTTCCCCCTGGCTGACAACAGCGACGAAAAGCTGTGGGTGTTCACCACCCGGGCCGACACCATCATGGGCGTCACCTTCGTCGCCGTGGCCGCCGAGCATCCCCTGGCCACCCGCGCCGCCGCGAACAACCCGGCACTGGCCGCCTTCATCGAGGAATGCAAGAAGGGCGGCGTGGCCGAGGCCGACATCGCCACCATGGAAAAGAAGGGCATGCCCACGGGCATCTTCGTCCAGCACCCCCTCACCGGCGAACAGGTGGAAGTGTGGGTCGGCAACTATGTGCTGATGGGCTACGGCGAAGGCGCCGTGATGGCCGTGCCCGCCCACGACGAACGGGACTTTGCCTTTGCCAAGAAGTACAACCTGGCCATCAAGCAGGTCATCGCTGCCGAAGGCGAGACCTTCAGCCTGGACGGCTGGCAGGAATGGTACGGCGACAAGAGCAAGGGTGCCTGCGTCAATTCGGACAAGTACGACGGCCTGGCCTACGAGGCCGCCGTGGACGCCATCGCCGCCGACCTGGCCGCCAAGGGCCTGGGCGAGAAGAAGGTGCAGTTCCGCCTGCGCGACTGGGGCATTTCCCGCCAGCGCTACTGGGGCTGCCCGATCCCGGTGATCCATTGCGAGTCCTGCGGCGACGTGCCGGTGCCCGACGACCAGCTGCCCGTGGTGCTGCCGGAGAACGTGGAAATCACCGGCGCCGGTTCCCCCCTGGCCAAGATGCCCGAGTTCTACGAGTGCACCTGCCCCAAGTGCGGCAAACCGGCCCGTCGCGAAACCGACACCATGGACACCTTCGTCGAGTCCTCCTGGTACTTCCTGCGCTACGCCTGCCCGGACAACACCCAGGCCATGGTGGACGAACGCGTCGCCTACTGGTGCAAGGGCGGCATCGACCAGTACATCGGCGGCATCGAACACGCCATCCTGCACCTGCTCTACTCCCGCTTCTTCACCAAGCTGATGCGGGACGTGGGCCTCTTCGGCGAACAAAAGCTGGACGAGCCTTTCGCCAACCTGCTGACCCAGGGCATGGTGGTGGCCCCCACCTTCTATCGCGACGCCGAAGGCGGCAAGAAGGAATGGATCAACCCGGCCGATGTGGATGTCACCACCGACGAGCGCGGCCGCCCCACCGGCGCCACCCTCAAGGCCGACGGCCAGCCGGTGGTGATCGGCGGCACCGAGAAGATGTCCAAGTCCAAGAACAACGGTGTGGACCCGCAATCCCTGATGGATGAGTACGGTGCCGACACGGCCCGCCTGTTCATGATGTTCGCCGCCCCGCCCGACCAGTCCCTGGAATGGTCCGACGCCGGCGTCGAAGGCGCCTTCCGCTTCTTGAAGCGCCTGTGGAAGCTGACCCACGATCACGTGGCTGCCGGCATCGTCCCCGCCTACAGCGGTGGCGAGCTGGAGGGCAATCTCAAGGACTTCCGCCGCCAGCTGCACCAGACCATCGGCAAGGTGGCCGACGACTACGGCCGGCGCAAGCAGTTCAACACCGCCATCGCCGCCATCATGGAACTGCTCAACGCCTTCGCCAAGCTGCCGGACAGCCCGGCCGCCCGCGGCGTCAAGCAGGAGGCCCTGGAAGCCGCCGTGCTGATGCTCTTCCCCATCGCCCCCCACGCCTGCCAGGCCCTCTACGCCGAGATCAAGCCCGGTTGCGATGCCGGCCTGGCCGCCTTCCCCAAGGCCGATGCCAGCGCCCTGGTGCAGAGTGAAATCGAGCTGATGCTGCAGGTGAACGGCAAGCTGCGCGGCAGCATCAAGGTGCCCGCCGGCGCTGCCAAGGACGCCATCGAGGCTGCCGCCCTGGCCTCCGAAACGGTGCAGAAGCACCTGGAAGGCCAGGCGCCGAAGAAGGTGGTGGTGGTGCCCGGCCGCCTGGTCAATATCGTCGTTTAAGGAAAACCCATGCGCGCCCCGCGTCTCTTTGCCGCCGCCCTGCTGGCCCTGAGCTTGCTCATCGGCGGCTGCGGCTTCCAGCTGCGGGGCGCCCAGCCCCTGCCCTTCCGCACCCTCTACCTGGCCATTCCGGAGAACTCCGAACTGGGGGCCGACCTGCGCCGGCAGATCAAGGCCACGGGCCGTACCCAGCTGGTGGACAAGCGGGAGGAGGCGGAGGCGGTGTTCTCCACCCTGTTGGACTTCCGGGAAAGGCTGGTGCTCTCCTACAACAGTGCCGGTCGGGTGCGGGAAATCCAGCTGCGCTACCGTTACACCTATCGGGTGCAGAACGCCAAGGGCGAAAACCTGGGACAACCGGGCGAAGTGATTCTGACCCGGGACGTGACCTACGATGATTCCCAGCTCCTCTCCAAGGCAGCGGAAGAGGAACTGCTGTGGCAGGACATGCAGCGGGATCTGGTGCAACAGCTGCTGCGCCGCCTGGCGGCGATCAAGATGACCGCAGTGGCCACCGAGTAAGCCGCCTGCCATGCCCAGTCTCAAGGCTGAACAACTCGCCGCCCACCTGGAGCGCCCCCTGGCGCCCCTCTACGTGGCCTATGGTGACGAACCCCTGCTGGTCATCGAAGCCGGCGACGCCATCCGTGCCGCCGCCCGCAAGCAGGGTTTTACCGAACGGGAAGTGCTGGTGGCCGGCCAGGGTTTCAACTGGGGCCTGTTGCACCAGGCCTGCGGCAACCTATCCCTGTTCGGCGACAAGAAGCTCATCGATCTGCGCATCCCCACCGGCAAGCCTGGCCGGGATGGGGGCCAGGCCCTGCAGGATTTTTGTGCCCGGCTGAGCCCCGACGCCAGCACGCTTGTCACCCTGCCCGAACTGACCTGGCAGGATGAAAAGGCCGCCTGGTTCGGCGCCCTCTCCCAGGCCGGCATGGTGATCAAGCTCACCGCCCCCAGCCTCAACGAACTCCCGGCCTGGATCGCCGGGCGCCTGCGCCGCCAGGGCCAGAGCGCCGACGCGGACGCTCTGCGCTTCATCGCCGAGCGGGTGGAAGGCAACCTGCTGGCCGCCCACCAGGAAATCCAGAAGCTGGGACTACTCTACCCGGCCGGCGCCCTGAGCCTGGACCAGGTACGGGAAGCGGTGCTCAATGTGGCCCGCTACGATATCGACGGACTGCGGGAAGCCCTGCTGGCAGGGGATGTGGGCCGACTGACCCGTACCCTGGACGGCCTGCGCCAGGAAGGCGAGGCGCCGCCCCTGGTGCTGTGGGCGGTAACGGAAGAAATCCGCACCCTGACGGCCCTGAAGGAAGGCGTCGATAGCGGGCGCCCGGTAGACGCCCTGCTCAAGGAATACCGGGTCTGGGGGCCGCGCCAGCAGGCCATCAAACGGGCCCTGTCGCGCTTGAGCAGCGCCACCCTGACCGAGGCCCTGGCCCGGGCGGCCTTCATCGACCGCAGCATCAAGGGCCTGGCCAAGGGCGACGTCTGGGACGAATTCCTGCGTCTGGCCCTAGCGTTGCGCTAACCCCGAGCCGGGGCGACGCCCGACGGCTTAGGCCGCGGCGGCGTCATCCTCGTCCAGGGGGTCACCCTCCAGGCGCTCCCAGGCACAATCGGCATCATCGCTCTTGTGCCGCAGCCCCGGCAGGGCGGATTCGCGCACCAGGCATTCGCCGTGACAACATTCATCCACCACCACCACCCCGACCTCGGGGTCCACTTTGCGCTCCCCATCCCAATAACTGCAGGTGGCGCAGACCTGGACTTCGGTGGGAACAATCAGCTTGCGACTCATACGGGCTCCTGCGGAAAACGGTTATCAGCGGGTGACTTCAAAGAGAGCCACCTTTGTGACCGTCTGTGACAGCAAAACAACGCGAAAGTTTAGCCCAATACCTTATTTTGAGTAAGGACATCGCCCCCAGGGGTGAAATCGGCCCGCTATAATGGACTGATCACGCCATACGGAAACACCATGGATATCAAGGATTACATGCACAAGCTGGGCCGTCAGGCCCGCTCCGCCTCGCGCCAGATGGCCAAGGCCGACACCAACGCCAAGAACGCCGCCCTGCTAGCCATCGCCGCCGGCATCCGGCGCGACAGGGAAAAACTCCTGGCCGCCAACCGGGAAGACCTGGACGCTGCCCGGGCCGCCGGCCTGGAACCGGCCATGCTCGATCGCCTGACCTTGTCTGAAAAGACCGTGGCCACCATGGCCGAAGGCCTGGAGCAGATCGCTTCCCTGCCGGATCCCATCGGCGCCATGACCGACCTCAACTTCCGCCCCTCCGGCATCCAGGTCGGCAAGATGCGGGTGCCCCTGGGGGTCATCGGCATCATCTACGAGGCCCGTCCCAACGTGACGGTGGATGCGGCCGGCCTGTGCATCAAGTCCGGCAACGCCTCCATCCTGCGCGGAGGCTCCGAGGCCATCCGCTGCAACCAGGCCCTGGCGGCCCTGGTCCAGGAAGGGCTGCAGGCCGCCGGCCTGCCCGCCACGGCGGTGCAGGTGGTGGAAACCACCGACCGGGCGGCCGTGGGCGAACTCATCACCATGCGCGAATTTGTGGACGTCATCGTCCCCCGCGGCGGCAAGGGCCTCATCGCCCGCCTCCTGGCCGAATCCCGGGTACCCATGATCCAGCACCTGGACGGCAACTGCCACGTCTATGTGGACGACGAAGCCGACCTGGCCAAGGCCCTGAAAATCGTCGAAAACGCCAAGACCCAGCGCTACGGCACCTGCAACACCGCCGAGACCCTGCTGGTGGCCCGCAGCGTCGCCCCGGCCATGCTGCCGCAAATCGCTGCCATGCTGACGCAAAAGGGTGTGGAAATCCGCGGCTGCGCCGAAACCCAGGCCCTGGTGCCCAATGCCAAGGCGGCCACCGAAGCCGACTGGGGCGAGGAATACCTGGCGCCGATCATCGCCGTGAAGGTGGTGGCGGGCCTGGATGAAGCCATTGAGCACATCAACCACTATTCCTCCAGCCATACCGAGGCCATCGTCACCGAGAACTACACCCACGCCATGCGCTTCCTGCGGGAAGTGGATTCTGCCTCGGTGATGGTCAATGCCTCGACCCGCTTCGCCGATGGCTTCGAGTTCGGCCTGGGGGCGGAAATCGGCATTTCCACCGACAAGATCCACGCCCGGGGCCCGGTGGGCCTGGAGGGTCTGACCAGCCAGAAATGGGTGGTCCTGGGCAACGGCCAGGTCCGCGCCTAAAGCCTGACAGCGGTCCGGAGACAAGGCGCAGCATAAGCGCCACCCCGGGCCGCCCGCATTACTCCGGAAGCGTGCAGGCTTCCGGCAGCGAAACAGCCACGGCGGCAAGCGGGCCCCGCCGCGGCTAATACACAAGGCCCGCAGACAAGCAAAGGAGACAGCATGCAGCAACATCGGAAACATTCACTGGGGCGCCATGGCGCCCTCATCCTCCTCGGCCTGACCTCGCTCTTCCTGACCTTGCCGCTCGCCGCCCGGGCGACGGAGGTGGCCGGAGTGAAATTCGAGGACAGTGCCCGCATCGATCGCCAAGCCGTAGTTCTCAACGGCGCCGGACAACGAGCCAAGTTCTTCCTCCGCGTCTATGCCATGGGCCTCTACCTGCCGGAGAAGAATGGCGACGTGGACGGCATCCTGGCCGCCAAGGGCGCCAAACGCATCACCATCGTGCCCCTCATGGAGCTGAGCGCCCAACAATTCGTCGATGCGCTGTCCGGCGGCATCGAGAAGAACAACAGCGAGGCGGAAATCGAACCGCTGAAGGACCGGCTACAGACCTTCGAAGCGAATCTGCTGGCCCTGGGCAAGGCGGCCAAAGGCACCCCCATTTCCCTGGACTGGCTGCCGGAGCGCGGTACCCGCCTGCTGGTCGCCGGCCAGCCCCGGGGCAAGGACATCCCGGGGGAGGACTTCTACCGCGCCCTGCTGAAAATCTGGCTGGGTCAGAAACCGGCGCAAGACGACCTGAAGGAGGCTCTCCTGGGCCATAGCCGCTAGGGCAACCGCCCGGGGCCAAACAGAGGGAATTCCGTTTCCCGGAACTTGCGCCAACCACTTTCGCTCAACCCAACCGGGGAGAGGCACTGCGCCCCTCCCCATTTTCGGGAGACTGCCATGACTTCCGTCCTCAAATCCCCCAACCCTGAATTCCAGGCCATCGTCCCGGCTCCCGGCTTTCGCCTTGGAATCCGCTGCGATGGCGATGAAATCATTGAAATCGAGTACCTGGAACCGGGGCCGGCCCAGGCGCCCAGCAGCCTGCTGGCGGCCGAGGCGGTGCGTCAGATCCAGGCCTACCTGAGCGATCCGGACTTCATCTTCAGCCTGCCCCTGCGCCCCGCCGGCACCCATTTCCAGCGCCGGGTGTGGGATCAGATCAGCGCCATCCCACCGGGCCACACCCGCAGCTACGGCGAACTGGCAACAGCCCTGCACAGCGCCCCCCGGCCCGTCGGCGGCGCCTGTGGCAGCAACCCCTATCCCCTGGTGATCCCCTGCCACCGGGTCGTCGCCAGCGGCGGCGGCCTGGGCGGCTTCGCCCGGGAACGGGGCGGCTTCCTGCTTGAAGTCAAACGCTGGCTGCTGCAGCATGAGGCCCATGGTCGCCAGTCCTGATACCGATCCCCGTCCCCCTCGCCCCACTCCCAGCCCCGCCGACCTGGGCGAAATCGACGCCTTCTGCGACGCCATGTGGCTGGAAGATGGCCTGGCCAAGGCGTCCCTGAGCAGCTACCGCAGCGATCTCCTGGGCTACGCCACCTGGCTGGCGGAGCAGCAGCGGGGCAGCCTGCTGGATGCTGGGGAGGCCGCCCTGGCCGGATTCATCGCCAGCCTGTCCCTGCGCATGAAGGCCAGTTCCCAGGCCCGCTACCTATCCACCCTGCGTCGCTTCTACCGGCGCCTCCTGACCCAGCGCCGCATTCCGGAGGACCCGACCCTCAAGGTGTCCATGCCGGTCAAACCCTCCCGGCTGCCCAAGGTGCTGTCGGAACAGCAGGTCGAGGCCCTGCTCGCCGCCCCGGCAGTGGAGACCCCTCTGGGCCAGCGCGACCGGGCCATGCTGGAAACCCTCTACGCCACTGGTCTGCGGGTGTCGGAACTGATCAACCTGAAGCTGCACGAGGTCAGTTTCGACATGGGGGTGCTGCGGGTGTTCGGCAAGGGGGCCAAGGAAAGGCTGGTGCCCCTAGGCGAGGTGGCCCTGGAATGGCTCGGCCAGCACCTCAAGGAGGGCCGCCAGCAACTGCTGGACGGGCGCCAGAGCGACGCCCTGTTCGTCACTGCCCGGGGCGGCCCCATGACGCGGCAGATGTTCTGGACCCTGATCAAGCGCTACGCCATCGTCGCCGGCATCGATCCGGCCAAGCTCTCCCCCCACGTGCTACGCCACGCTTTCGCCACCCACCTGCTCAACCACGGCGCCGATCTGCGGGTGGTGCAGCTGCTGCTCGGCCATTCGGACATCGCCACCACCCAGATCTACACCCACGTGGCCCGGGAGCGGCTGAAGCAGCTTCACGCTGTGCACCACCCCCGGGGCTGAAGCTCCCGACAGAGCGCGAACCAAGGCCAGAGCCGGTTGTCGCAAGCGTAGAATGGAAGCCATCTAAACAAGACACCCGCGAGGTGCATCATGAGCCGCAACGACCTCTCCCCCAGCCACGCCCCCGAAACGCCCGCCACCCGCTTCCTGCGCCAGCACGGCATCGCCCATTCCAACCATCTCTACGAATACGAGGAGCACGGCGGCACCAGGGTTTCCGCCCGGGAACTGAATGTGGACGAGCATGCCGTGGTGAAGACCCTGATCATGGAGGACGAGCACGCCAAGCCCCTAGTGGTGCTGATGCACGGGGACCGCAAGGTATCGACCAAGGAGCTGGCGCGCCAGGTGGGCTGCAAGAAGGTGGAGCCGTGCAAGCCCGAGGTGGCGAACCGGCACACCGGCTACTTGGTGGGCGGCACCAGCCCCTTCGGCACGAAGAAGGCCATGCCCATCTATATCGAGAAAAGCATCCTGGACCTGCCCCTGATCTACATCAACGGGGGCCGCCGGGGCTTTCTCGTCGGGGTCCATCCCCACGACCTGATCCGGGCCCTGAAGCCCGGGGTGGTGGAAGCGGCATTGAAGGATTGAAGCCGGCGCCCCGGCCAGCGTGAATCAGGAACTGCGCTCGATGATGACGCCGACCCGCTTGACTCCCGGCATCATGCCCAGCTTGGCCACCGACACCCGCACCCAGGAGGCGCGGAACTCTTCCAGAATCAGGGTGGCCACGTGCTCGGCCAGCTTTTCCAGCAGGCCGAAGCGCTGGCTGCCCAGGTCCTGGCGCAGGCGATCCACCACCACGGCATAATCGATGGTGTCACGGATATCGTCGCTGGCCCCGGCGCTGGCGGTGGACACCCCCATCTGCAGGGACAGTTCGATGGTCTGGGACACAGCCAGCTCCCGGGGATAGATGCCGATGCGGGCTTCGACCCGGAAGTCCTCGATGAAAATGATGTCCATGGGCGGGGTGTGCCTTGGCCGGGATGGGGGGCTGCGCCGCCCAGGGCCGTTGCGGTTAAAATGCGGAGCCGCATTTTAACCCAGGACCCAGAACCCCACATGACTCCCGCCGCCTCGCCCCTCGTCTTGCTCCTGGCCCTCGCTAGCGCCTACCTGCTCGGTTCCATCTCTTTCGCCGTGGTGACCAGCCGCCTGTTCGGCCTCGCCGATCCGCGCTCCTACGGCTCCAAGAACCCCGGAGCCACCAATGTGTTGCGCAGCGGCAACAAGAAGGCCGCCCTGCTGACCCTGCTGGGCGATGGCGCCAAAGGCTGGCTGGCGGTCTTCCTGGCCCAGCAGCTGGGGCCGGACTACAACCTGGGCACCGCAGCCGTGGCTGGCGTCGCCCTGGCGGTGTTTGCCGGCCACCTCTACCCGATATTCCTCAAGTTCAAGGGCGGCAAGGGTGTCGCCACCGCCGCCGGCATCCTGCTGGCCCTGGACCCGACCCTGGGCCTGGCCACCCTGGGTACCTGGCTGGTGGTGGCCCTGCTCTCCCGCTACTCCTCCCTCGCCGCCCTCACTGCTGCCGCCGCCGCGCCCCTGATCGCTGGCATGCTGTGGGGCTTCAACACCATGGTGGCAGCTGTAGGCATCATGTCCATGGCCCTCATCGGCAAGCACTGGGGCAACCTGCAACGCCTGCTGGCGGGCACGGAAGGCAAGATCGGGGTAAAGAAGAAGGCCTGAACAGGCCTGGAAAGACCCGAGAGAAAGGCTTTCCCGCAGCGGCGGGAAAGCCTCATTAGATCAGTCCAGGGTCAGCTCGGACAGGGGCCAGCGCGGACGCACGGCAAAATTGCCCGGCTCCTTACTCGCGCCGCCGGCCTGAAGGCGCAGAGCGCCGGCCAGGGCAATCATGGCACCGTTATCGGTGCAGAACTCCAGTTCCGGGTAATACACTCGCAGCTTGGCCCGGGCCGCCCGGGCATTGAGCTGGCGCCGCAGCTCCAGGTTGGCACCGACGCCGCCGGCGACCACCAGCTGCTTCAGCCCCGTCTGCTTGACCGCCTTCAGGGCCTTGGTCACCAGCACCTCGACGAGGGCATCCTGGAAGCCGCGAGCCACGTCGGCCCGCTCCCCGTCGCTCAGCTCCCGCCCCCGTACCTGGGTCAGGACGGCCGTCTTCAAGCCGGAAAAGGAAAAATCCAGGTCACCGGAATGGAGCATGGGCCGGGGAAAGGTTACCGCCCCCGGGGTTCCGCTCTCGGCCAGCCTGGAGAGGGCCGGCCCACCCGGATAGCCTAGGCCGAGCAGCTTGGCGGTCTTGTCGAAAGCCTCCCCCGCCGCATCGTCCAGGGTTTCCCCCAGCAGTTCGTAACCGCCCACGCCGCTCACCCGCATCAACTGGGTATGGCCGCCGGAAACCAGCAGGGCAACGAAGGGGAAGGTTGGCGGATCGGCGGACAGCAGCGGCGACAGCAAATGCCCCTCCAGGTGGTGCAAAGGCACGGTGGGCACCCCCAGGGCCGTGGCCAGGCCTTCGGCGAAGGCAGCCCCGACCAGCAAGGCGCCGGCCAGGCCGGGCCCCTGGGTATAAGCCACCGCCCCCACTTCATCCAGGCGACGGCCACTGACGGCCAGGGCCTGGCGCAACAGGGGCACTACCCGGCGGATGTGATCCCGGGAGGCCAACTCCGGCACCACGCCGCCATAGGCGGCATGCATCGCCACCTGGGAATGGAGGGCATGGGCGAGCAGCGCCCCACTGCCGTCAGCACGGGTTTCGTAGAGTGCGACCCCGGTTTCGTCGCAGGAGGATTCGATTCCAAGAACAAGCATGGGCACCATTTTACCCCACCCAGGAGAAAATTCTTGTAAACCCCTTGGTAAACCGTTGACGATTCGTTAGAATTGCCGGCTTTCTCTCACCGTTGTTTGGGACTGAATTCAATGCCTGCTATTCGCGTCAAGGAAAACGAGCCGTTTGAAGTTGCCATCCGCCGCTTCAAGCGCACTGTCGAAAAAACTGGTCTGCTGACCGAACTCCGCGCCCGCGAGTTCTACGAGAAGCCCACCGCCGAGCGCAAGCGCAAGCTGGCCGCCGCGGTCAAGCGTCACCACAAGCGCATCCGCAGCCAGACCCTGCCCCCGAAGCTGTTCTAAGAAATCCCTTAGGTTTTCTTGACGCCCGCAAGCCGTCCATCTTCAGGTGGGCGGCTTTTGGTGTTTCTGCAAAGGAAAAGCCATGAGCCTGAAAGAACGCATCAACGAAGACATGAAGGCCGCCATGCGGGCCAAGGAAACCGCCCGCCTCGGCACTATCCGCCTGCTCCTTGCCGCGGTGAAGCAGAAGGAAGTGGATGAGCGCATCAGCCTGGACGATGCCGCCGTAGTGGCGGTGATCGACAAGATGCTGAAGCAGCGCAAGGATTCCATCAGCCAGTACGAGACCGCCGGCCGCCAGGATCTGGCCGATGCGGAAAAGGCCGAAGTGGCGGTGCTCTCCGCCTACAAGCCGGCCGGCCTGTCCGAGGCCGAAGTGGCCACAGCCGTTGCCGACGCCGTCACCGCCTCCGGTGCCAGCGGCGCCGCCGACATGGGCAAGGTAATGACCATCCTCAAGCCCCAACTGGCCGGCAAGGCAGACATGGGCCTGGTTTCCAAGCTGGTCAAAGCCAAGCTGGCGCCGTGAACGCCCGCCATTCGGCGCCCACTTACGGGTCGGCGCCGCTTCTGGCTGACATCTACCGATGATCCCAGAATCCTTCATCCAGGAACTGCTGCACCGGGTCGATATCGTGGACCTGATCGACGGCTACGTGCCGTTGAAGAAGGCCGGCGCCAACTACGCTGCCTGCTGCCCCTTCCACAACGAAAAATCCCCCTCCTTCACCGTCAGCCCGACCAAGCAGTTCTACCACTGCTTCGGCTGCGGCGCCCACGGCACGGCCATCGGCTTTGTCATGGAATACGCGGGGCTCGGTTTCGTTGACACCATCAAGGACCTGGCCGCCCGGGTCGGCCTCCAGGTACCCGAGGAGGAAGGGCGCACCCGGCGGGAAGGACCACCCACCACCTCCCTGGTGGAAGTCATGGGCAAGGCCGCCGATTACTATTTCGAGCAGCTGAAGCGCTCGGACAGGGCCAAGGACTACCTTAAGCGCCGCGGCCTCACCGGGGAAATCGCCCTCAAATTCCGCATCGGCTACGCCCCGGATGGCTGGCAGAACCTGGAAGCCGCCTTCCCCAATTACCAGGCGACTGAGTTGCAGAGCGCCGGCCTGGTGATCCGCAACGACCAGGGGCGGCTCTATGACCGCTTCCGGGACAGGGTGATGTTCCCCATCTTCAACCAGAAGGGGGAAGTCATTGCCTTTGGCGGCCGGGTCCTGGACCAGGGCGAGCCCAAGTACCTCAACTCCCCGGAAACCCCCCTGTTCGAGAAGGGACGGGAGCTGTTCGGCCTACCCCAGGCGCGCCAAGCCCTGCGCGACAAAAACACGGCCATCGTCGTCGAGGGCTATATGGACGTCGTCGCCCTGGCCCAGCACGGGGTTGGCAACGCCGTCGCCACCCTGGGCACCGCCACCACCACTACCCACGTGCAGAAGCTGCTGCGCCAGGTGGATCGCATCGTCTATTGCTTCGACGGCGATGCCGCTGGCCGCAAGGCCGCCTGGCGCGGACTGGAAAACAGCCTGGAAGCCCTGGCCGACAACAAGACTATCGGTTTCGTATTCCTCCCCACCGAGCACGATCCCGACAGTTATGTGCGGGAGCTGGGACAGGAGGCCTTTGAGACCCTCATCGCCCGGGCCATGCCCCTGTCGGATTTCCTGCTGCGGGAACTGGCCAGCCACGGCGACCTGACCACTTCCGAGGGCAAGGCCAAGCTGGTGCACGAGGCAAAACCCCTGATCCAGCGCTTGGCCACACCCCTACTCCGCCTGCAGCTGGTCAAACGTCTGGCAGAAGCCAGCGGCTTTTCCCAGGCCGAGGTGGAACGCCTGTGCGATCTCAAGCCCGTGGCGCGGGCCGCCCCGGCCAAGGCACAACGGCAAAAGCTGTCGCTCACCCGCACGCTGCTGCGCCGCCTGCTGCAGAACCCGGAGTTTGCCACCCGCCTGCCCGTCGAATGGCTCCCCCCCCAGGATTCGGAAGCCACGGCCCTGCTGCACTTGCGCGACACCATCCTGATGGCCGGCGGCACCGCCCCCAATTGCGCCAGCCTCATCGAACGCCTCAAGGGCAGCGACGACGAAGCCATGCTGCGTGCCGCGGCAGCGGACCTGCTGCAGCACCCCATGAGCGACGAGGAAGCAGAGAACGAATTCACCGGCGCCCTGGCGCGGCTGGAACTGAACTGGGTGGAACAGGAATTCCGACGCCTCTCCCAGCAGGCCGCCTCCGGCGGTCTGGGCGCGGAAGGAAAACAGGAATTCCTGCGCCTGCTGCAGGAGCGGGAACGCCTGCGCAAAGCCGGAGTCAGTGACTCCTGAACGACGCCTCGGGCCACCCTCAGGCCGCCCGAGGAACTTAAGGCAAGTTGTGGTATCATAAGCGGTTTTTCCAAGGTTATCGGGATCAGGTCATGGCAAAGGAAAAGGCGAAGGAAGCCGTAAAGGAAATTCTCAAGGCCAAGGCATCCAAGGCCAAAGAGAAGGCGCTATTGGAGGACAGCTCCCAGGAAGCGGTAACCCCTCTGGATGCAGAAACCCGTAAAACGCGCCTCAAGACGCTGATCAAGCTCGGCAAGGAACGGGGCTTCCTGACCTATGCCGAAATCAATGACCATCTGCCGGACGACGTCGTAGACGCGGAGCAGATCGAGTCCATCATCTCCACCTTCAACGACATGGGCATCCAGGTCTTCGACGAGGCTCCGGCCGCGGAAGATCTGCTCATGTCCGACGCTGCCCCCGCCGTCGCCGACGACGAGGAAGTGGAAGAGGAGGCTGAAGCCGCCCTATCCACCGTGGACTCCGAATTCGGCCGCACCACCGACCCGGTACGCATGTACATGCGCGAAATGGGCACCGTGGAGCTGCTTACCCGCGAAGGCGAAATCGAAATCGCCAAGCGCATCGAAGACGGCCTGAAGCACATGATCCAGGCCATTTCTGCCTGCCCCACCACCATTGCCGAGATTCTCGACATGGCCGAAAAGGTGGAAAAGGAAGAAATGCGCATCGACGAGTTGGTGGACGGCCTGATCGACCCCAACGCCGCCGAGGAAGAGGAACCGGCTGCCGAACTCCCAGAGGAATCCGACGAGGACGAGGAAGAAGGCGACGAGGAGGAAGAAGGCGAAGGCGGCGCCGTTTCGGCTTCCCTGCTCCAGCTCAAGGCCGAGGCCCTGGAACGCTTCGCCACCATCAAGGCCCTGTACGCCAAGATGCACAAGGCCCTGACCTCCAAGGGCTCCCAGGACAAGACCTACCTCAAGCTGCAACAGCAGATTTCCGGCGAGCTGATGAATATCCGCTTCACCTCCAAGGTGATCGAGCGGCTGTGCGACAGCGTCCGCGGCATGGTCGAATCCGTGCGCGAACACGAGCGCAAGATTCAGGAACTGTGCGTGAAGAAGGTCGGCATGCCCCGTCCCCACTTCATCAAGTCCTTCCCCGGCAACGAAACCAACCTGGACTGGGTCGATGGCGAACTGGCCATTGCCAAGTCCTACGCCGCCGTCCTCGGCCGCACCATTCCCGCCATCAAGGAACAGCAGAACAAGCTGCTGGCCCTGCAGGACCGCATCGGCATTTCCCTCAAGGACCTGAAGGACATCAACAAGCAGATGTCCACCGGCGAAGCCAAGGCCCGCCGCGCCAAGCGCGAAATGACCGAAGCTAACCTGCGCCTGGTCATCTCCATCGCCAAGAAGTACACCAACCGGGGCCTGCAGTTCCTGGACCTGATCCAGGAAGGGAACATCGGCCTGATGAAGGCCGTGGACAAGTTCGAGTACCGTCGCGGCTACAAGTTCTCGACCTATGCGACGTGGTGGATCCGGCAGGCCATCACCCGGGCGATCGCCGACCAGGCGCGCACGATCCGGATCCCGGTCCACATGATCGAGACGATCAACAAGCTGACTCGGACGCAGCGCTCCCTCGTCCAGGAGCTCGGACGCGAGCCGACCGCCGAGGAGATTGCCAAGCGCATGGACATGCCGGCCTCGAAGGTCC
>DATEZY010000183.1:0-6841 GCA_035255085.1 Azospira sp.
GGAAATCCTCGGCGAGGAGCGCTATGCCATCGCCGCTCCCCTGATCGCCCGGGTGCTCCAGGGAGAGGCCCAGAGCTACGACTGGCAGCCCTTCCCCGGCGTCTGGCAGGTCATCAGCTACGCCCCGAAGCGGGATGGGGCGGGCCGGGTCACCGGCTACTACGTGCTGGGTACGGACATCACCGAGCGCAAGGCGGCAGAGGCCAAGATCCACTCCCTGAACCAGGAACTGGCTGGCCATCTGGTCGAGCTGGAAAACGTCAGCCGCGCCCTGCGCACCCTGAGTGCCGGCAACCGGACCATGCTGCGGGCCGTGAGCGAGCCGGAACTGCTCGACAACATGTGCCAGGCCATTGTCGAAAGCGGCGGCTACGACACGGCGGTGGTCTGGTTCCGCCTCGAAGACGGCCCCCAATCGCTGCGCCCCATGGCCCAGCACGGCTACCCCACCGGCCTGCCCGGCCTCCTGGGCCTGCAGGCCACCTGGGCGGACAACGAGCGCGGCCAGGGGGCCGTGGCCACGGCCATCCGCAGCGGCCAGACCCGCGTCGTCGCCGACCTGGCCAACGCCCCCGGCTACGCCCACTGGCAAGCCGAGCTCCATGACTACGCCTCGGTCATTGCCTGCCCCCTGCGGGTCGCCGGCAAGGTGATCGGCGCCCTGGCCATCTACGACACCCGTCCCCAGGCCTTCAGCCCGGACGAAACCGTGCTGCTCACCGAGTCGGCGGAAGACCTGGCGTTCGGCATCAACAACCTGCGCACCCGGGCCGAGCAGCTACGCAGCCAGGAGGCGATGCACCGCCTGACCCATTTCGACAACCTCACCGGGCTGCCCAACGAAATGCAGTTCGCCGAGACTCTCACTGCCACCCTGGCGGAGGCCCGGCAACTGCACCGCCCCTTCGCCCTGCTCCAGGCCAACATCGAGCACCTGAGCGAGCTCAACGATGCCCTGGGCTTCCGCCACGGCGACCAGCTGCTGTGCGAATTCGGCAACCGGCTCCATTCCCTGATGCCCTACCCCGCCATGGTGGCCCGCCTGCGGGGGGACGAATTCTCCGTGCTGCTGCCGGACAGCGGCGCCGACGGCGCCCTGGCGGCGGTGCAGTTGCTGCAGCAGCACCTGGAGACCCCGTTCCGCATCGCCGACATTTCCCTGGAGGTGTCGGCCAAGATCGGCGTGGCCCTCTACCCGGAGCACGGCACCACTCCCCACGACCTGTTCCGCCACATGGACATCGCGGTCCATCTGGCCAAGAAGAAGGGGGTCGGCCACGTGGTGTTCGACCCGGCCCAGAACCCCGACCATTCCCGGCGCCTGACCATCGCCAGCGAACTGCGCCGGGCCATCGAGCAGGGCGACCTGCAGCTTTACCTGCAGCCCAAGGTGGACATGGCCAGCGGCCGCCTATGCGGCGCCGAGGGGCTGGTGCGCTGGCAGCATCCGGAGCGGGGCCTCATCCCCCCGGTCGAATTCGTCGGCCTGGCGGAGAACACAGGCCTGATCAAGCCCCTCACCGAATGGGTGGTGGGCGCCGCCCTGCGCCTCAACCATGCGTGGAGCGAACAGGGCTGCGCCCTGCCCATCGCGGTCAATCTCTCGGCCCACAACCTGCGGGACGAACGCCTGCTGGAGCGGATTCACCACCTGCTGGCGACCTGGCAGATCGCGCCGGGCCTGTTTGAAATGGAACTGACCGAGAGCACGGTGATGGAGGATGCGGAATTTGCCCTGCACGTCCTCCATGGCCTGCGGCGGGAGGGCATCCCCCTCTATATCGACGACTTCGGCACCGGCTACTCCTCCCTGGCCTACCTGCAGAAGCTGCCGGTGGACTACATCAAGATAGACCAGTCCTTCGTCCGCAACCTCTCCACCCGCAAGGAATCCGAGCTGATCGTGCGCTCCACCATCGACCTGATCCACGACCTGGGCCGCAAGGCCGTGGCCGAGGGCATCGAGGACCAGGCCAGCTGGGACATCCTGGCCACCCTGGGCTGCGACTATGCCCAGGGCTATTTCATCGCCCGCCCCATGCCCGCGGAGCAGTTCCAGGCCTGGGCGGCGAGCTACCAGCCCCCCGCTTCCTGCCTGCCCGACCGGACGGAGTGGAGCATCTAGCCCTTTGCCAGGGACGGGGAAGCCCGCCCTGCCTGCTGCACCGTGTAGTTCACCGCGTACTTCACCGCCTGCCCCCAGACCCATTGCACCGCCCAAATGCAGCGAGGGGCCCCGCAGGGTCCCTCGGCAAGCTTGGTTATCCCCAAGGAGCGGCGACTCAGCTCCAGTCGCTGCTGGAACTGTCGTCCCAGGAGGAATCGTCGGACACGCCGAAGTCGTTGCCCCCCATGTCGTAGGTGTTATCCGCCAGGGACGGCGACAGGTCCACCTGTCCCAGCTGGTCCAGGCCCGTGTTATGGGTGGTCTCGCCCTTGCTGTCCGTGAAATGGTGCATCAGGGCCTCGCCGGCCACCATCCCGGCGCCCAAGGCGGCGCCGGTCGCCAGGCCGCCCATGACCCGGGAACCCAGGCCCGGCCCCTGGGCCGCCTGGCCCATGCCGTAGGGCTGACCGGCCGGCTGGCCGTAGGGCGCGCCATAAGGCTGGGAAACGGCGCCGGAGCCATAGCCATTGCCAGCACTGGCACCAAAGCCATTGCCACCATAGCCAGCCGGGGCCGGCGCGGCGTAGGCCGGAGCCGAGACCGGGTTACGCCGGTTCATGAAGCGCGTCGCCCAGGCGATGAAGGCAACCAGGGCGCCGCCCAGCAGCACCATGCCCCAGGGGAAGCCTGATTCCCGGGCGGGCGATTGCAGGGGCGCGGCCGCGGCGGGGAGCTCGCTGCGGGTGCGAACGCTGGTGGCGCTGCCAGCGCCGCCGATGCGGGACTTGAGCTCCTGCACCGCCTCGGGCTTGGCGAAAGGCAGGCCGGGGGCAAGGCGCTCGGCCGTGGCCAGTTCGGTTTCGGCCTGCTGGTTCTTCCCCTGCTTGGCCAGCAGCTCCGCCTCCACATAGTGGGCCTTGCCGCTGTTGGGGTGGGCCTGCAGCACTTCGTGCATCATGGACTGGGCCTCGCCCAGCTTGCCCGCCTCGGCGGCCTGGTAGACCTGGTGCAGGCTGGGTTCCGCGGCCATGACCGGCGCGGTGGCCAGGGTGGCGGCAGCGAACAGGGCCGCGCCCCAGATGAGGTTTCGTGCCATCGAACAACTCCTTCCAGTGAAATTAGGTGGCGGGAACGCCCAGGGCATGATCCCAAAGGCCGTCCGCGTGCATGGAGCAAGGTAGGGACAGTCGCCCCGTCCTTCAAGAGGGGTTGTGCAACAAAGCGTAAGTTCGTGTAACCGCATTGCTTAGGCGGAGGCCCCGGCAGCGATGGCCCCCGCAATAAAAAACCGCCGGCTACACCGGCGGTTTTCCCAGAGTCTTGCGCTGAAGCGCAGCAGGCAGGGGCTACCAGTAGCCCAGCACGCTCCACCAGATGCCGCCCACCACCAGCCAGACCAGCAGATTGACGATGCTCATCACCGCCCCTGCGATCCACCATTGGCCCAGGCTGGTGTAGCCGGAGCCGAAGATGATGGGCGAGGTGCCGGTGGCGTAGTGGGTCAAGGTCATCATGATCGAGGAGACGGCGGCCAGCAGTAGGGCGAAGAACATGGGAGGAGCGCCCAGGGCGATGCCGGCCCCGTAGAAGGCGGCGAACATGGCGGTGATGTGGGCAGTGGTGCTGGCGAAGAAGTAGTGGGCGTAAAGATACACCAGCACCAGCAGGGCGACGGCCCACATCCAGTCCAGGCCCAGGTGCAGGATGCCGACCTCCAGGCCGTTGGAGAGCCAGCTGACGATGCCAAGCTTGTTGAGGAAGCTGGCCATCATGACCAGGGCGGCGAACCAGACGACGGTATCCCAGGCGCTCTTTTCCGCCAGGATCTCGTCCCAGGTCAGCACCCCGGTCACGAGCAGCAGGGCCAGGCCGGACATGGCGGCGGTGGTGGGATCAACCGCGAATTCCTTGCCGAACATGAATTCAGGCACCCCGGCCCAGAGGAACAGCAGGTAGCCGAACACCCCGAGCAGGATTTTTTCGCTGCCCTTCATGGCCCCCAGGGAATGGAGCTTCTCAGTGGCGAAATCCTTGGCGTTGTGGGTGTCCTTGATCTCGGGGGGATAGAGCCAGAACAGCACCAGGGGCATCAGCAGCATGGCCGCCACCCCCGGCAGCAGCATGGCCAGGGCCCAGGTCCCCCAGGAGAGGTGGATCTGGGCGCCGGTGGCTTCGGCCACCAGCTTCACCACCAGGGGATTGGGGGCGGTAGCGGTGATGAACATGGCCGAGGTGATGGGATTGGCGTGGTAATTCACCAGGGCCAGATAGCGGCCGATCTTGCCTTCGGTACCGTGTTCCGGCGTCGAATCGAAGCTGTTGGCGATGGACTTCATGATCGGGTGCATGATGCCGCCGCCCCGGGCCGTGTTGCTCGGCGTCACCGGCGCCAGGATCAGCTCGGAAATGCTCAGGGCGTAACCGATACCGAGGGTGCGGCGGCCGAACAGGGCAATGAAGTAGTAGCCGATGCGCGCCCCCAGGCCGGTCTTGATCAGGCCCCGGGAGATCATGATGGAAATGCCGATCAGCCAGATGAGGGAATTGGAGAAGCCGCTCAGGGCGTCGGCGATGGCGCCGCCGGGCTTGCTGTTGGTCACCCCGGTGATGGCCACCAGGGCGATGGCGACGATGGACAGGGCGCCGATGGGCATGGCCTTGCCGATGATGGCTGCGATGGTGCCGATGAACAGGGCCAGGAGGTGCCAGGCGTTGGGCGTCACCCCCTGGGGCACGGGAATGACAAACCAGATCAGCAGGGTTATGGCGATGGCCACCAAGGCCGGCACGACCTTCAGTGATTCGTTTTTCATGATGAACTCCCTTTTTCGCTATCCAGACGCGGCCGGAAAACGGGATGCCCGGATGCCCGGCAAAGCACCGAGATTGGCTATCCACGCCCCTCTCAAGGAAACCGGCCGTTTTGTTTATGATGATCCCAAGCGGCCCATAAGGCAAAGCTAATTAAGCAAAAAACCGTGGGCCGGGAAAGCCACCGACCGAGCGGATTCCGGATCACCGGCGCCCGGCATTTCCTTTGCATATGCCCTAGCAATCAACCTAGGTTGCAAATTGCATTTTTTTGGTTATGATGAATGGGCAATTTGCCAAAAAAATCACACTTTTTAACTCCAGAGGGAAATGTTATGTCCTTGACCGAGAACCAATTCGCCGCCGCTGGCAAAGCCCAGCTCGAAACCCTGACCGCCCTGGCCCAGCAAGGTTTTGCCAACATCGAACGCCTGGCCGAGCTCAACCTGAGCACCGCCCGCTCCGCCCTGGAAGATGGCACCGCCAACACCAAGACCCTGCTGGCCGCCAAGACCCCCCAGGAATTCCTGAACCTGCAGACCCAGCTGGCCCAGCCCCTGTTCGGCAAGGCCATCGCCTACGCCCAGAGCGCCTACCAGATCGCCACCCAGAATCAGCAGGCCACCTCCCAGCTGTTCGAAGGGCAAGCCGCTGAATTCAGCAAGACCTTCGCCGACTCCCTGACCAAGGTTGCCGGCTCCTTCGCCCCTAGCGGCAAGAAGGCGGGATAAAAAAGCGTCACCCAGCAGCGCTGCCCCAACCCCTGCAAAAGGCCGACCTTGCGTCGGCCTTTTTCTTTTAGTTTGTAGGAAGGGGCGCCTGGACGGCCACGATGGCCCCTCCCATTCTTCCGGCTCCTGGTTAGCCTCCCAAATAGAGAAACCCAAACGGAATAACCATATAACAAGAAATTTATGGCTCCTCTGACTGGGCAGGTGCTAACGTAAAAATTCCTATCAGCAAAGAATTCCGCGAAAAACTGTCCGGAAAAGCCTTTCATGCCTGACCGCAAACATCCCTCCAGAAGCGAAACCATCGTCATTCTTGGCGCCGGATACAGCGGCACACTTGTGGCAACCAATATCCTCCGGAAATGCCAGTCCGGTAACGTGCAAATCATCCTGGTCGAGAACTGTCCGACCTTTGGACGGGGACTTGCATATCGCACCTGGGACGACAATTTTCTGCTGAACGTTCCAGCGGGGAACATGAGTGCCCTGGCCGATGCCCCCGACCATTTCGTGGATTACTGTCGGAACATCGATCCTGCCTTCAATTCGTCTTCCTTCATCTCCCGCCGCATTTACGGTGATTACCTGGAACACACACTGAACCAGGCCGAGATCGAAGGCTCCCTGCCCTTGCACCGACTGCATGCTCAAGCCCTTGGGATCACCCCAAGGCCCG
Organism: Azospira sp.; assembly: GCA_035255085.1. GTDB lineage: Bacteria > Pseudomonadota > Gammaproteobacteria > Burkholderiales > Rhodocyclaceae > Azospira. The sequence continues at coordinate 6,326 of DATEZY010000183.1, forward strand.
AAAACAATGCCTTCACCATAGAACTGGACAACGGAGACATACTGCAGGCAGACAAGGTGGTTCTTGCTCTGGGCCACTTCCCGCCAAGAAATCCAGCGGTGGTACATGACGTGGCGGCTAGTCCGCGCTACTTGGCCAATCCTTATGATTATCTGGCCGTCGACCGAATCGCTGACGATGAGGCGATTCTGCTGTTGGGCAGCGGCCATACGGCAGTCGACTGCGCCTTCCGTTTGGCAAAAAGCAGTGGTTCGCGAAAAATATACTTGGTCTCCCGCCGCGGCCTGCTCCCCCAAACCCACCGGCCATCCCCCAAAGCCCCAATCCCCATCCCTTTTCCCGCCTACCTGGCGACTGCCCCCCTCACCATCCGGGCCTACATCCGCGCCTTACGCCAGGAAGCAAAGCAGCGCATCGCCAACAATGGCGATTGGCGCGACGTCATCAATGAACTGCGGCCCCATACGCCGGAAATCTGGCAGCGCCTGCCCCTGGGCGAAAAACGGAAATTTCTGG
>DATEZY010000184.1:0-12330 GCA_035255085.1 Azospira sp.
GGAGAGCAGGGTGCCGAACACCGGCATGAGGTGGATGAACAGGCTGGCCTGGTTGGCCCCCACTTCCGCCACCGCCCGGTTGTAGAAAACGTAGCCGAGAAAGCTGGGCAGGATGCCCACGTAGGCCACCCCGAGCAGGGACCCCCAATGCAGCGCCATGTGCCGGCCGGCACTATTGCCGAACCCGCCACCGAACCAGTCGCCCAACCAGCCAAGCTCCCAGGCGTAGGCCGGGGCCAGGGCCGCCAGACCGACCCCGGTGAGGGCCGCCAGCATGAGCATGGGATGGACCCCGGCGGGCCGCCATTGCAGGCCCACGGTGTAGAGGGCCCAGGTCAGCACCGCCCCCAACATCCACAGATCCCCCAGGTTGGGCGCCAGCCCGGCCAGGACCTGCAGGTCGCCATGGCAGATGATGGTGGCGGCCCCGGCGAAGGACAGGGCGACGCCGAGGGCCTCGACAGGTTTCAGGTGCTTGCCGAGGAAGGCCCAGGAGAGGGCGATGGTGACGATGGGAATGAAGGAATTGAGCAGCACCGCGTTGGTGGCGCCGGTGTATTGCAGGGCGATATAGGCGAAGGTGTTGTAGCCGCCGACCCCCAGGAGTCCCAGGAGCAGCACCGGCCGCCAGGCCCTTTTCAGCAGCGGCCATTGGCTGCGGGCATGGGGCCAGGCCAGGGGCAGGATCAGCAGGAGGGCGATGGCCCAGCGCCAGAAGGCCAGGGCGATGGGCGGCACGTCGCCCCGGATGCCGCGCCCGACCACCATGTTGCCGGACCAGAAGAGGGTGGTCAGGATCAGCAGCAGGTAGGGGTGGCGGTACAGGGAGGGAGCCTTGGGCGTCATGTCTGGGGGCGTCGATGGGGCGGGAGGCGGCGGATGGCACCGGGCTGGCTCTGGGTTTTTCCACGGCTTTTCCTGTGGTTTCCTTGTCTTGCCGCGGCCTAGCATGTGGGACGGCGAATTATGCCCCAGGGCGGTATAATTTTGGGATGGTCTCCGTTGTCCACTCCATCGCCGCCCAGAGCGACTTCGAACAATCCTTCCAGACTCTCACCGATGGCCTCTCTCCTGCCGAGGTGGCCCAGCTGCGGGAGGCGGCGGATTTCGCCCGTGCCGCCTATGAGGATCGCACCCTGGGCAGCGGCGAGGGCATGTGGTCCCACGCCCTGGGCATGGCCCTGGTCATCGCCGGCTTGAAGCTCGACGCCGACTCCCGGGTGGCGGCCCTGCTCTTCGCCGTGGCCACCTACGACGAGCACGGCCTGGAAAAGATCGAGGCCCGCTTCGGCCACGCCGTCACCCACCTGGTAGGCGGCATCTCCCGCCTCAACCGCCTGCGCCCGATCACCCGGGGCTTCATCGCCGATACGGAGGAAAGCCCCCAGGAGATGAAGACCCAGGTGGAGGTGCTGCGCAAGATGCTCCTGGCCATGGTGGAGGACATCCGCGTGGTCATGCTGCGCCTGGCCTCCCGCACCCAGACCCTGCGCTACTACGCCGCCGTGCCCGACGACCTGCGGGTCCAGGTGGCCCGGGAGACCCTGGAGCTCTATTCCCCCCTGGCCAACCGCCTGGGGGTGTGGGAACTGAAGTGGGAACTGGAGGACCTGTCCTTCCGCTTCCTGCATCCGGACACCTACAAGAAAATCGCCAAGATGCTCGACGAGAAGCGTCTGGAGCGGGAGCAGTTCATCATCGACGCGGTGGCCCGGGTGCGCCAGGAACTGGCCCAGGTCGGCATCACCAACGCCGAAATCTACGGCCGGCCCAAGCACATCTATTCCATCTGGAACAAGATGCGCAAGAAGGGGGTGGATTTCTCCGAGGTCTATGACGTGCGCGCCCTGCGTGTCATCGTGGACGAGGTGAAGGACTGCTACACGGTGCTGGGCATCGTGCACAACATTTGGACGCCGATCCCCAAGGAATTCGACGACTACATCTCCAATCCCAAGGGCAACTACTACCGCTCGCTGCATACGGCGGTGCGCTGCCCGGACGGGCGTTCCCTGGAGGTGCAGATCCGCACCTGGGAGATGCACAAGCACGCCGAACTCGGGGTTGCCGCGCACTGGCGCTACAAGGAAGGCACCAAGCGCAGCCCCGAGGACAACTACGACGAGAAGATCGCCTGGCTGCGCCAGCTCCTGACCTGGAAGGACGAGGTGGCCGACAGCTCGGACTGGGTGAACCACTACAAGCAGGCTGCCCTGGACGAGACCATCTACGTCATCACTCCCCAGGGCAAGGTGGTGGACCTGCCGGCGGGCTCTACCCCCATCGACTTCGCCTACCGGGTGCACACCGACCTCGGCCACCGCTGCCGGGGCGCCAAGGTGAACGGCGCCCTGGTGCCCCTCAACACGGCCCTGGAAACCGGCCAGCGGGTGGAGATCGTCACCGCCAAGCTGGGCGGGCCGTCCCGGGACTGGCTCAACCCGGCCCAGGGCTACATCCATACCAAGAGCGCCCGGATCAAGGTCCGGCAGTGGTTCTCCAACCTGGCCCTGGAGGAGACCCTGGCGGAAGGGCGGGGCATCATCGCCAAGGAATTGCAGCGCCTGGGCCAGACCGGAGCCAATCTCGAGGAACTGGCCCACAAGCTGGGCTTCAGCAAGTCCGACGACCTCTTCATCGCCGCCGCCCGCAACGAGTGGAACCTGCGCCAGTTCCAGGCCGTCGCCCGGGGCGGCGACCTGCTGGCCGAAACCCTGCCGCCGGACGAGGTGCAGACCCGTCCCAGCAAGCCGGTGGACGGCAATCAGGGCATCCTGATCGTCGGCGTGGACAAGCTCCTCACCCAACTCGCCCGCTGCTGCAAGCCGGCGCCGCCGGATCCCATCCAGGGCTTCGTGACCCGGGGCAAGGGGGTTTCCATCCACCGCGCCGACTGCCGCAATTTCGCCAACCTGGCGGCCCTGCACCCGGAACGGGTCATCGAGACCGACTGGGGCGAGCAGACCACCGGCGTCTTTTCCGCCGACATCCTGGTGGATGCCCATGACCGGCAGGGCCTGCTGCGGGACATTTCCGAAATTTTCGCCCGGGAAAAGATCAACGTCGTCGGCGTCCACACCCAGTCCAAGCAGGGCAAGGCCCACATGGGCTTCACCGTCGAGATCAACAACCTGCAGCAGCTGCAGCGCACCCTCGCCCTGATCCATGAGATCGAGGGCGTGGTAGGGGCGCGGCGGGCATAGGTCCTACCAGCTAAGGCTGTTCAGGCCTTGCCGAGGCTGAGCATGAGGTCGGCCTGGGCGTTGTGGGGATTGGCGCGGCTGGAGCTCCGCCGCTGGTACACCCCCTGGCCGTTCATTTCCCAGGCCTGCTGGTTGTCGGCCATGTAGAACCGCAGGCCCTCGTTGATGACCCGCTTCTTGAGCTTGGGGTCGAGGACGGGGAAGGCCAGTTCGATGCGGCGGAAGAAATTGCGCTCCATCCAGTCGGCGCTGGACAGATAGACATCCTCCCGGCCGCCGGCGTGGAAATAGAAGACCCGGTGGTGCTCCAGGAAGCGGCCGACGATCGAGCGCACCCGGATGTTCTCCGACAGGCCGGGCACCCCCGGCCGCAGGCCGCAGACCCCGCGCACGATGAGATCGACGACGACCCCGGCCTGGGAGGCTTCGTAGAGGGCATTGATGGTCTCCGCCTCCAGCAGCGAATTCATCTTGGCGACGATGCGGGCCTTCTTGCCCGCCCGGGCGGCGTCGGCCTCGGCCCGGATGGCGGTGACCACGTTGGACTGCAGGGTGAAGGGCGCCTGCCACAGGTAACGCAGGGTGCGGGCCTTGCCCAGGCCGGTGAGCTGCTTGAACACCTCGCTGACGTCGTGGGTGATGTCCTCATTGCAGGTCAGGAGGCCGAAGTCGGTGTAGAGGCGGGCGGTGCGCGGGTGGTAGTTGCCGGTGCCGAGGTGGGCGTAGCGCCGCAGTTCGCCGTCCTCCCGGCGGACGATGAGGAGGGCCTTGGCATGCACCTTGTAGCCGACCACCCCGTACACCACGTGGGCGCCGACCTCCTCCAGCTTGGTCGCCCAGCCGATGTTGGCCTCCTCGTCGAAGCGCGCCATCAGTTCCACCACCACCGTCACTTCCTTGCCGTTCTGGGCGGCGCGGATGAGGGACTGCATCAGCACCGAGTCGGTGCCGGTGCGGTACACCGTCATCTTGATGGCTACCACCTGGGGGTCGGTGGCGGCCTGCTGGAGCAGGTCGATGACCGGGGCGAATGACTGGTAGGGGTGGTGGAGGAGGACGTCGCCCTGGCGGATGGCGTCGAAGATGTGGGCGCCCTTGGCGACGGTCTTGGGCAGGCCGGGGAAGAAGGGGGTGAACTTGAGGTCGGGCCGGTCCACCCAGTCCGGGATCTGCATGAGCCGCACCAGGTTAACCGGCCCGGGGGCGCGGTAGAGGTCGGCTTCGGTCAGGTTGAACTGGGAGAGCAGGAAGCTCGTCATGGAACCGGAGCAGTTGTCGGCCACCTCCAGGCGCACGGCGTCGCCGAAGTGGCGCTGGGGCAACTCGCCCTGGAGCTTGGTGCGCAGGTTGGTGACTTCCTCCTCGTCCACGAAGAGGTCGGAATTGCGGGTGACCCGGAACTGGTAGCAGCCCAGCACGTTCATCCCCGAGAACAGCTCCCCCACGAATTCGTGGAGGATCGAGGACAGGAAGACGAAGCCGTACTCGCACCCGGCCAGTTCCTCCGGCAGGCGGATGACCCGGGGCAGGACCCGGGGGGCCTGGACGATGGCGGCGCCGGAGCTGCGGCCGAAGGCGTCCTTGCCTTCCAGCTCGACGGCGAAGTTGAGGCTCTTGTTGAGGACCCGGGGAAACGGGTGGGAGGGGTCCAGGCCGATGGGAGTGAGGACCGGCATCATCTCCCGCACGAAATAATCCCGGATCCAGCTGCGCTGCTCCTCGTTCCACACCGAGCGCCGCAGGAAGCTGATGCCCTGCTCGGCCAGGCGCGGCAGCACTACCTGGTTGAACTGCTGGTACTGCTCGGCCACCTGGGCGTGGGCTTCCTTGCTCACCAGGCGGAAGGCCTCCTGGGCCGTCTTGCCGTCGGTGGTCACCACCGGCGAATTGCCCCGGATCTGCTCCTTGAGGCCGGCGACGCGGATTTCGAAAAATTCGTCCAGGTTGCTGGAGACGATGCACAGGAAGCGCAGCCGTTCCAGGAGCGGTACCCGCTCGTCCTGGGCCTGGGCCAGGACCCGGCGGTTGAAGGCCAGGAATCCGAGTTCGCGATTGAGATAATTTTCGGAAGGAAAACGGTTGGTGGCGTGGATTCGAAGCATGACGGGAGCGGGTTACAGGAACTTTTGCAGTATATGCCCTAATCTCACACGTCGTAACCGCGAACCCGAGTCACGGCGCGGCCGGCCGGGGCGGAGTGATAGAATTGCACCCAATCCGCATTTCGGCACCTTTGATGATTTACGAAACAGTCGCCGCCGTAGACCTCGGTTCCAACAGCTTCCGCCTGCAGGTCGGGCGGGTGGTGGATGACCAGATCTATCCCCTCGATTCCCTCAAGGAGCCCGTCCGCCTGGCTTCCGGCCTGACCCCGGACAAGCGCCTGGATGCCGCCGCCCAGGCCCGGGCCCTGGAAGCCCTGCGCCGCTTCGGCGAGCGCCTGGGCGGCCTCGACCGGGGCGCAGTGCGGGCGGTCGCCACCAACGCCCTGCGGGTGGCCAAGAACGCCGCCGAGTTCCTGCCCCGGGCCGAGGACGCCCTCGGTTTCCCCATCGAGATCATCGCCGGCCGGGAGGAAGCCCGCCTGATCTACATCGGCGCTGCCCATTCCCTGCCCACCGCCAGCCACAAGCGCCTGGTGGTGGACATCGGCGGCGGCTCCACCGAATTCATCATCGGCAAGCGCCACCAGCCCCAGCTCATGGAATCCCTCTACATGGGTTGCGTCAGCTATTCCCTGCGTTTCTTCCCGGACCGCCGGATCGACAAGAAGCGGCTGCGGGAAGCCCAGGTGGCGGCGGCCAAGGAAATCGAGCTCATCGCCCACGAGTACCAGAGCCTGGGCTGGAAGGAGGCAGTGGGCTCGTCGGGCACCGCCCGCGCCATCGCCGACGTCCTCGAACTGAACGGGCTCAATCCCAACGGCGACACCGGCATCACCCGGGTGGGCCTGGACCGCCTCTGCGACCTGCTGATCAAGGCCGGCTCGGCCGAGGACCTGGACCTGCCCGGGGTGCGCTCGGACCGCCTGCCGGTCCTGCCCGGGGGCATCGCCATCATGTCGGCCATCTTCGAGGAGCTGGACATCGACCGCATGACCTACGCCGACGGCGCCCTGCGCCTCGGGGTGCTCTACGACCTCCTCGGCCGCTTCCACCACCACGACATGCGGGACGCGACGGTGTCCCAGTTCATGCGCCGCTACCAGGTGGAGGCCGACCAGGCCGAGCGCGTCCGGGTCACCGCCCTCGAGGCCCTGACCCGCCTGCGCGGCCGGGAACCGGACGAGGCGGACGTGCAGTTCCTGTCCTGGGCGGCCCGCCTCCACGAGATCGGCATTTCCGTCGCCCACAACGCCTATCACAAGCATGGCGCCTACATCCTCACCTATGCCGACATGCCCGGCTTCTCGAAGAAGGACCAGGCCCGGCTCGCCATCCTGGTGCTGGGGCACCGGGGCAAGCTGGAGAAGGTGGCCCGCATGCCGGTGGACGAGGGCGCCTGGGACCTTATCTTCTGCCTGCGCCTGGCGGTGCTGCTTCACCGCACCCGGGACGACCGGGCCCTGCCGGACTGGCAGGTCAAGGCCACTGCCGGCGGTTACCAGGTGGACCTGCCTTCGGAGTGGCTGGCCGCCAACCCCTGGACGGCGGCGGCCTTCAGCGAGGAAACCCAGGTCTGGCGCCAGATCGGGCGGGACTACGTGGTCAAGGCGAGGGCGTCCAGGAAGGCTGCGTGACCCCGGCGGCCAGATATCCCTCGCCGAGCCTGCGGCTGGACGACCATGCCGTGATCCTGGCCGGCGAGTGGACCCTGGCCGCGATGCTGCCCCGCCTGCCGGAAATCGAGGCCGCCCTGGCCGAGGCTGCCGATGGAGCCCGGGCCTGGGATTTCTCCGGGGTCACCCGCATCGACAGCGCCGCGGCGGCCCTCCTGTGGCGGACCTGGAAGCGTTCCTGGCCGGCCGAGGTGGAAATCTCCCAGGGCTTGCGCCACATCCTGGAGCGGGCGGCCGCGGTGCCCGACGCGCCGTCCCCGCTGCCGGCCCGGATCAAGTCGCCGGTGGAGCTGGTCGGCGCCTTCTCCCTCTACCTGCTCCACAACATCCACGGCCTCGTCACCCTGTTCGGGCAGCTCATCCTGGATGCCCTCCACATCCTGCGCCATCCCGGCGATCTGCCGGCCAGGGAATTCTCCGCCACCCTCTTCAAGGCCGGGGCCATGGCCCTGCCGGTGTCGGCCCTGGTGGGCTTCCTGATCGGCGTCACCGTCAGCTACCTTTCCGCCATCCAGTTGCAGATGTTCGGGGCCGACATTTTCATCGTCAATATCCTCGGCATCTCCATCATCCGGGAACTGGGGCCGGTGCTGGTGGCGGTGCTGGTGGCCGGGCGCTCCGGCTCGGCCATGACCGCCCAGATCGGCGTCATGCGGGTCACCGAGGAAATCGACGCACTGGCCACCATGGGCATTTCCCAGACCCTGCGCATCATCCTGCCCAAGGTGGCGGCGCTGTCCTTCGCCATGCCGCTGCTGGTGGTGTGGACTGCGGCGGCGGCCCTGCTCGGGGGCATGCTGGCGGCCTACCTGCAGCTTGGTCTCTCCCCCGGCTATTTCCTCGACAGCCTGCCCCGGGTGGTGCCCCTCGCCAACCTCTGGATCGGCCTCGGCAAGGGCCTCGTCTTCGGCTTCATGATCGCCCTAATCGCCTGCCACTTCGGGCTCCACGTGCGGCCCAACACCGAGAGCCTGTCGGCCCACACCACGGCCTCGGTGGTGTCGGCCATCACCATGGTCATCATCATCGACGCCATTTTCGCCATCCTCACCCGAAAGATGGGGCTGCCCCGGCTATGAACCCGCTCCCCCGGCCCCCGGCTGTGGAACTCGCCGGCATCTGGACCCGCTACCGGGACGTGGTGGTGCACCGGGACCTGAACCTCACCGTGGAGGCGGGGGACGTGGTCGGGCTGGTGGGCGGCTCGGGCAGCGGCAAAACCACACTGCTACGGGAAATCCTCGGCCTCCTCAAGCCGGCGGCGGGCAGCGTCAAGCTCTTCGGCCAGGAACTGGACCGCCTCGATACCCTGGAGAAGCGCGCCGTCCGCCAGCGCCTCGGCATGCTCTTCCAGCACGGGGCGCTGTTCTCGGCCCTGCCGGTGTACGACAACATCGCCTTTCCCCTGCGGGAACTGAAAAGCCTGGACGAAGACTGGATCCGCCAGCTGGTGCACCTCAAGCTGGACATGGTGGAGCTGGAGCCCGGGCATGGCCGGCTGATGCCCTCCGAGCTTTCCGGCGGCATGGTGAAGCGGGTGGCCCTGGCCCGGGCCCTGGCCCTGGAGCCGGAACTGCTGCTCCTGGACGAGCCCACCGCCGGCCTCGACCCCGACCGCAGCGAGACCTTCGTCCGGCTCATCCGGCAACTGCAGCACGAACTGGGCTTTTCCGTCGTCATGGTGACCCACGATCTCGATACCCTGGCCGGGCTCGCCAGCAAGGTGGCGGTGCTGGCCGACCAGCGCATCGTCGCCTACGGCACCCCGGCGGAGGTGATGGCGGTGGACCATCCCTTCATCCGCAATTTCTTCTGTGGCGAGCGCGGGCTCGCGGTCCTCTCCAAGGCGACCTCCTGATGGAAAACAAATCCCACGCTTTCCTGGCGGGCCTCTTCGTCATCCTCCTCGGCCTGGCGACGGTGGCCGTGGTCTACTGGTTCGGCGGCGAGCGGGAGGCCACCCGGGAATACATCGTCGTCACCCGGGACAACGTCACCGGCCTCAATCCCCAGGCCCAGGTGCGCTACCGGGGCATCCGGGTGGGCAAGGTCAGCGACATCCGCCTCGACCCCGCCGACATCCGCAATATCCTGGTCACCATCCAGGTCAGCCAGGACGTGCCGGTGACCAAGGGAACGGTGGCCAGGATCGGTTACCAGGGGGTCACCGGCCTCGGCCACATCCTCCTGGAGGAGACCGGCAAGGATCTCACCCCGCTTACCGAGGGGCCCGACGGCGAGCCGCCTCGCATCGCCATGGAGCCCTCCCTGCTCCAGGAGCTGACCGAGTCGGGCAAGGACGTCCTCAATGACGTGCGGGAACTGATGGCCAGCGCCAAGGCTCTCCTCAACGACGACAACCGGAAGAAGGTCGCCGCCATCCTCGCCAACCTGGAGGCCACCTCGGGGCAGATCAAGCCGACCATGGAAAACCTCAACGCCACCCTGGTGCAGGTCAGGCAGCTCCTCAACGACGACACCATCCGCAAGATCAGCCGGGCGGCGGGGGAGGCCGGTCCCCTGATGGCCGAGAGCCGGGCCCTGGTGGCGCGGCTCCAGACCACCGCCGACAAGCTCGACGTCGCCATCGGCGAGCCGGCGGCGGGCGGCGCCGCCACCCTGATGCCGCGGCTGAACGAGATGGCCGCCGACATTTCCGCCACCTCCAAGCAACTCAACCGGGTCCTGAGGATGATCGAGAGCTCGCCCCAGAGCCTGGTCTTCGGCACCCCGGCCGCGCCGCCGGGGCCGGGGGAGCCGGGGTTCGTGGCGCCCGCCCCCCAGGGAGTGAAACCATGAAGAAAGCCATCCTGCTGTCGTGCCTGGCCCTCGCCGCCTGCTTCAATCCCGGCAAGCGGGGGGGCGATGCCAACCTGGCGGTGTACGACCTGGGGCCGGCCGTGGCCGGGCAGTCGGCCGTCACCGCCACGCCGCCCCTGGCGTTGGAAGTGCGGGCCCCGTCCTGGCTCGATTCGCCGGGCATCCGCTACCGCCTCGCCTACGCCGAGCCGGGGCGCCTGCTGAGCTATGCCCAGGCCCGCTGGGCGGCTTCCCCCGCCGCCCTCGTGCAGCAGCGGCTGGTCCAGCAGCTGGGGCTGGCGCCGGTGGGGCAGGGCGGGGCGGCCTGCCTGCTGCGCATCGACCTGGACGAATTCAGCCACATCTTCTCCTCGCCCCGGGACAGCCTCGGCGTGCTGCAGGCCCGGGCAGCGGTGTTCGACCGCAGCCGCAGCAAGCTGGCCGAGCAGACGGTGAAGATCGAGAAGCCCGCCGCCAGCCCGGATTCCCAGGGGGGACGGCTGGCCCTGGCGGCGGCGGTGGACCAGCTGGGCAGCGACCTCGGCCGCTGGCAGGCGCAACTGGCCGGCAGCGGCCGGCTCAAGGACTGCGAAACGGGCCCTAGGCGGAAATGATGCGCTCGGCGATGCGGGACTTGAGGTCCGGCAGGTTCTGGTCGAAGCGGTCGTAGTGCATCAGGGACAGGCCGAAGACGCAGGCATAGAGCAGTAGGCTGCGGCTCTTGGCCTCGGCATCGGACATGCCGGTGCCGACGAAGAGCTTGCGGGTGCATTCCAGGCGGTAGAGATCCACCGCCTCGACCACGCCGGCGGCCAGGGGATCGTGGCGGGCCCAGTCCCGCACCGCCAGCTCGATGGACATGCCCTTGCGGTTGCGGCTGGCGCCGTAGACCTCGATGACATAGTGCAGCTGGTCCGCCTCCTTGGAAGGCACGGCGGCGGTGGTCTTCTCGATGTCCAGCATGCGGCCCTCCCGCCAGCGCTCCAGAACGGCGGAGAGGAGATCCTGTCTATCCTTGAAATGCCAGTAGAAACTGCCCTTGGTGACGCCGCAGGTCTTGGCGAGGACTTCGACCCGCAGGCCGCCGACCCCTTCCTTGGCCAGGACGTCGATGGCGGCCTCGATCCAGGCGCTGCGATCGAGCTGGGATTTGGGCGCGCTGCCGGACGCGGTGCGGGCAGTGCGCTTCGAGGCGGTAGGGGTCTTGACAGTGGTAGTTTCCATACGCTACCGTATGCATGTTCCATACGACACAGTATGGCGATTGTGCTCATTGCTGTTGCATCTGTCAAACCGGCCTGAAAGGAGAATAATTTGAAGATTCTTGTCCCCGTCAAACGGGTAGTGGATTACAACGTCAAGGTCCGGGTGAAGAGCGACGGATCGGGCGTGGACCTGGCCAACGTCAAGATGTCGATGAACCCCTTCGACGAGATCGCGGTGGAAGAGGCGGTGCGCCTCAAGGAAGCCGGCATCGCCACCGAGGTGGTGGTGGTGTCCTGCGGCGTCGCCGCCTGCCAGGAGACCCTGCGCACCGCCATGGCCATCGGCGCCGACCGGGGCATCCTGGTGGAAACCGACATCGAGCTCCAGCCCCTGGCTGTCGCCAAGCTCCTCAAGGCGCTGTGCGCCAAGGAGCAGCCCCAGCTGGTGATCTGCGGCAAGCAGGCCATCGACGACGACTCCAACCAGGTGGCCCAGATGCTGGCCGCCCTCCAGGGCTGGCCCCAGGCCACCTTCGCCTCCAAGGTGGTGGTGGCCGACGGCAAGGCGACCGTCACCCGGGAAATCGACGGCGGCCTGGAGACCCTGGAAATCCCGCTGCCGGCCGTGGTCAGCACCGACCTGCGCCTGAACGAGCCGCGCTACGCCACCCTGCCCAACATCATGAAGGCCAAGAAGAAGCCCCTGGAAACCGTCAAGCCCGGTGACCTCCAGGTCGACGTGGCCCCGCGCCTCGCCACCCTGAAGGTGGCCGAGCCGCCGAAGCGCAGCGCCGGCGTGCGGGTGGCCGACGTGGCCGAGCTGGTCGCCAAGCTCAAGAACGAAGCCAAGGTTCTGTAAGGAAGAAGACATGCCCATTCTCGTAATTGCCGAACACGACAATCAGAGCCTCAAGGCTGCCACCCTCAATACCGTCACCGCCGCCGCCCGCCTCGGGGCCGACGTCCATGTCCTGGTCGCCGGCGCCAGCTGCGGCGCCGTGGCCCAGGCCGCGGCCCAGCTCCAGGGCGTGGCCCAGGTGAAGGTGGCCGACGCCGCCCACTACGGCGAGCACACCGCCGAGAACCTGGCCGCCCTGGTAGTGGCCAACGCCGCCGGCTACAGCCACATCCTGGCGCCCGCCACCACCTTCGGCAAGAACTTCATGCCCCGGGTGGCCGCCCTCCTGGACGTGGCCCAGATTTCCGACATCGTCTCCGTCGAGGCGGCGGACACCTTTGTGCGTCCCATCTACGCCGGCAACGTCATGGCGACGGTGAAGAGCGCCGATCCGGTCAAGGTCATCACCGTGCGCACCACCGCCTTCAACGCCGCCGGCGCCGGCGG
>DATEZY010000185.1:0-4170 GCA_035255085.1 Azospira sp.
CCCGACCACATCCTGTCCCGGGAGACGGCACGGCTGGTGCTGGTGTTCCGCCAGGAAGGGGAGGCATGGATGATCGTCCACAGCGGCATTTCCATACCCGACGGCCTGGCCCGGGATGGGGAGGTTTATCCGATCATCGGCCTCTATGAGCGCAACCGGGAACTGGCCGCCCTGGTGGAGGAGCGCACCCGGGAGCTGGAAGAGGCCAATGCCAAGCTGGAGGCCCTGAGCTACACCGACGGCCTGACCGGCATCGCCAACCGCCGCGCCTTCGACCGGACCCTGGCCCAGGAATGGCACCGGGCCCAGCGCGCCGCCACCCCCCTGGCGCTGATCATGCTCGACGTGGACCTGTTCAAGCATTTCAACGACCACTACGGCCACCTGGCGGGCGATGCCTGCCTGCAGTCCCTGGCCGACGTGCTGACCCGGGCGGGGCGGCGGGCCGGGGATCTGGTGGCCCGCTACGGGGGCGAGGAATTTGTCGTGCTGCTGCCCGACACGACCGGGCCGGAGGCCCTGGAAATCGCCCGGCACATCCAGCAGGCGATCTGGTCCCTGGCCCTGCCCCATGAGGAAACTTCCCCCGGCATCGTCACCGTCAGCCTCGGCGTGGCCAGCCTGGTGCCGCGTCGGGAGCAGCATGGGGAAACCCTGGTGCGCCGGGCCGATGGCGCCCTCTATGGGGCCAAGAAAGCCGGGCGCGACTGCCTGCAATTGGCCGCCGACTGAATTCCCGGGCGGCCAGAAAGGCGCCGCTGCCTATTGCCGGGGGGCGATGGGAAACAGGCGGTCGTAACCCAGGTTGAAGACGAAGGCGTAGGCCGTATATACCAGGGCCAGGCCGAGATCGGCCACCAGGGCGGTGAGCCAGCCCAGGCCGGTCCACGCCACGATTACCGGCAGGGTGAGGAGCAGCAGGCCGCCCTCGAAGCACAGGGCGTGCAGGACGCGGCCGCGCCAGCCCCGCTGGTCGGCCCGGGTACCGAAGTGGTGGGCCTGGAGCCAGTCCACCGCCGTGTTGTAGCCGCCGTTCCACAGGGCCGCCATGAGGGAGAGGGCGGCCAGGAGGGCGAAGGAGCTTTCCAGGGGCTGGCCCGAGGCCCAGGCGAAGCCCGGGGTGATGAGCAGTAGGCCCAGGCCTTCGAACAGGGCGATCTGGCGCAGGCGGTCCTTGAAGGAACGCAGGGGAACACCGTGGCTCACGCGCTACCTGCCGTCACAGGCCCCTGGCCCAGGCCGGGCGCAAGGGGGCCGCCTCGGGCGCGGCGATGGCGGCCCGCACCTGGGCCAGGAGCTTGTCCTGGTCGGTGGGCAGGTTGCCCTTCAAGACCAGCCAGTTGGAGGCGTGGTCGCTGCGGAAGACGGTGCGCTTCAGTTGCAGGTGGGAGAGAAAACACTCCATTTCCCGGAACAGGCCAGGCTGGTCCAGGGGCTCCCACTCCGGGTAGTCGGTGCGGAAGCGTTCCTCGCCCATTGGAAAACTCACCACCAGGGTGGCCAGGTACTCGGGCTGGGTGGCGTTGGCCAGGCGGGCGGAGTTTTCCGCGTGCTGCTGCCAGTAGACGCTGCCCCCCAGGCCGTTGAGGATCATCACCGAGCGGGTGATGCCCGCCTCCCCCAGCTTCTCCAGGGCTTCCCGGGTGCTGTCGAAGGTCTCGCCCTTGTGCACCTTGACCAGTACCGTATCGTCGCCGGATTCGGCGCCGACGTAGGCCATGGATAGGCCCGCTTCCTTCAGGGCCTTGATCTCCTCCACCGACTTCTTGCGCAGGTTGCGCGGCAGGCAATAGCTGGAAATGCGCCGCACCGCCGGCAGGTGGGTGCGGATGGCCTCCAGATAGGCCAGGAGCCGCCGGGTGGGCAGCACCAGGGCATCGCCGTCGGCCAGGAACACTCGCCTCACCCGGTCACCGTACTGCTCGCCGGTGCGGCGGATGCTTGCCAGAACCTCTTCCTCCTCCCGGGCGCGGAAGCGCTTTTGCGGGGCGGTGTACATCTCGCAGAAGGTGCACTGGTTCCAGGAGCAGCCGTCGGTGACGGGCAGGATCAGGGATTCGGCTTCACTGGGCGGACGGAAGACGGGTTCCACATAGCGAATGGGCAGGAAAGCGGACATGACGACAGGGGGCCGGAGGAATGGCCCGGAAAATAACGGCCGGGAATCTTACCCCGGGCGTGGCGCCATTCCTACCGCGCCGGGGTCATCAGGGGACAGCGGGACAATCAGGAATGGGGATGGGGGCCTAATCGGCTTTCCAGCGCAGCACCAGCCGGCCACCGCCGCCGGGCTTGAGGCTGACGCTCTTTTCCTGGCTCTGGCCGCGATAGCTGGCCTTGACCTTGTAGCGGCCGGCCTTGGGCACATCCACCTGGCCGATGGGGCCGCAGCTGGAATCGGTGACCGTGGTGCCTTTGGGGCCGGTGAGCACGGTTTCCACCTCGGACAGATAGCCGCCGTCGGTGGCAGCGAAAATGATGGTAAGAGCGTGCTTGGGGGTTTCCGCCAGCAGGCGGGACGATTCGTCGCTGCCGATGCCGCCGCAGACCAGCTGGGGCGAGCCATCGGCAGTGGCTTCGGCAGCACGGGCGGTAAAGGGGGCGAGGGCTGCCAGGGGCAGCAGCAGGAGGAATAGCCAACGGGGAAGATCAGGCTTCATGATCAGCTCCTTTAACGAAGTAAAGCCGGACTCTCTATTCATAGACCATGGCGGCGGACATCTCCAAGGCGAGTTGTTCCGGTCCCGGCGTGGGCTCCATCCGCCGAACGGCGCTAGAATTCGCCTTGCCCATGAAGACTCCCGTGCATACTGCCCTCCAGGCCCATCCCGATTTTCCCTGTCCGGCCGTGCTGTCCCTCCAAGTGGAGGTGACGCCCCAGGCCGACCGGTTAACCTTGGTCTACCGCCTAAAAGGCGACCTTGCCGCCCTGCGCCTGCCTACCCCGGCAACGCCGGTAGAACCGGATCGGCTGTGGGCCCACACCTGCTTCGAGGTCTTCCTCACCCGGGGCGAGGGGGTGGCTTACCGGGAATACAACTTTTCCCCCTCGGGCCAGTGGGCCGCCTATGCCTTTGCCGCCTACCGCCAGCGCGATGCGGCTATCCCTGCCCTGCCCGCCCCTACCCTGGCCTGGAACCGGGAAGCCGGGGAACTGGCCCTGAAGGTAACCCTGCCTGCCGTCGCCCTGCCTCCGGGCGATGGCGCCCTCTACCTGGCCCTCACCACCGTGGTGGAGCAGGCCGACGGGGCCCTCTCCTACTGGGCGTTGAGGCACCCGGCCGGCAAACCCGACTTTCACCACCGGGATGGCTTTGCCTTGATCCTGCCCTGATCCTTTGGAACCGCGATGATTCAATTCGGCCTCGACCGCCTGCTGCAAGACCCGGAACTGCGCCGTCCCCTGGCGGGCAAGCGGGTCGCCCTCCTCGCTCACCCGGCCTCCGTCACCCGGGACCTGACCCATTCCCTGGACGCCCTGGCTACCCTGCCCGACCTCAAGCTTTCCGTCGCCTTCGGCCCCCAGCACGGCCTGCGTGGTGACAAGCAGGACAACATGGTGGAGTCGCCGGATTACCTGGACCCGCGCCACGGCATCCCGGTGTTCAGTCTATACGGCGAAGTGCGCCGGCCTACGGACGCCATGATGGACAGCTTCGACGTGCTGCTCGTCGATCTGCAGGACCTGGGCTGCCGCATCTACACCTTCATCACCACCCTGCGCTACGTGCTGGAAGTGGCGGCCAAGCACGGCAAGTCCGTCTGGGTGCTGGACCGCCCCAACCCCGCCGGCCGCCCGGTGGAAGGCCTGCTGCTGCGCGAAGGCTGGGAGAGCTTCGTCGGCGCCGGCCCCATGCCCATGCGCCACGGCCTGACCATGGGCGAACTGGCCCGCTGGTTCATTGCCACCCTGAAGCTGGACGTGGATTGCCAGGTGGTCACTATGGCCGGCTGGCAGCCTGAGGCCGCCCCCGGTTACGGCTGGCCCCTGGGCGAGCGCAGCTGGGTGAACCCCAGCCCCAACGCCCCCAACCTCTCCATGGCCCGGGCCTACGCCGGCACCGTGATGCTCGAAGGCACGACGCTGTCCGAAGGCCGGGGCACCACCCGCCCCCTGGAACTGTTCGGCGCCCCGGACATCGACGCCCGCGCCCTCATCGCCGAAATGCG
>DATEZY010000186.1:0-9057 GCA_035255085.1 Azospira sp.
CCCTTCGCCGCCGTACTGATGGATATGCAGATGCCGGAAATGGACGGCATCGAAGCCACCCGGGCCATCCGCAGCCTGGAAGAGGCGCAGCAGCGCCGCCGCACCCCCATCGTCGCCATGACTGCCAACGCCATGCAGGGCGACCGGGAACGTTGCCTGGCGGCAGGCATGGACGACTACCTCTCCAAGCCCATCCGCTCCCAGGAACTCTACGCCCTGCTCGAACGCCTCCTCGCTGCCTGAGGGGCAAACCCCCGGCCCAACCCAAGGGGTCAGGCGTCGGAGTAGCGCCGGGCGATGGCCTGGAACTGGTCCTGCAGTTCCAGGAAGATATCGACAATCGCCGGATCAAAGTGCCGCCCTCTTTCCGCGACGATGATCCGGGTTGCCTCCTCCTGGGGCATGGGGCCCTTATAAACCCGCCGGCTGATGAGGGCGTCGAATACGTCGGCCAGGGCCATGATGCGCGCCGGCAGCGGAATGTCCCGCCCCTGCAGCCCATCCGGGTAGCCGCTGCCGTCCCAGCGCTCATGGTGGGAACGGGCGATCTGCCGCGCCACTTCGAGAAAGGCCAGGGGCGTGGAATCGCCCCGGTAGATGGAACTGTCCGCTGCCTGCACCCGCTCCATGGCCAGGGTGATGGCGTCGCTGCCGATGGTGGCATGGGTGCGCATGATCACCAGTTCTTCGTCGGTCAGCCGGCCCGGCTTGAGCAGCACCCGGTCGGGAATGCCGACCTTGCCGATGTCGTGCAGGGGCGCCGCCTTCACCAGCAGTCCCAGCTGTTCCCGGGTCAGTTCCCCGGCCAGCTCGGGCCTGGCCTGCAGAGCCTTGCCCAGCACCTCCACGTAGCCCTGGGTGCGGTAGATGTGGTTGCCGGTTTCCGGGTCCCGGACTTCGGCCAGGACGGCCAGGGCCGTCAGGCTGGCGTTCTGGATGATTTCGTTGTCGTGCATGCGATGCACGATCTCCGATTCCAGGTACTTGTTCTGATCGCTCAGGCATTCCTTGGCCCGTTTGTTTTCCAGCTGGGTGCGCACCCGGGCCAGGACCACCAGGGGCTTGATCGGCTTGGCGATGTAGTCGGCGGCGCCGAGGGAAAAGCCCCGCTCCTCGTCGGTGGCCGCATCCAGGCCGGTGACGAAAATCACCGGGATGTCCTGGGTCACGGGATTGCCCCGCAGCCGAGCCAGCACGGCGTAGCCGTCCAGGTCGGGCATCATCACATCGAGCAGGATCAGGTCCGGCTTGGGTTCGGAGGCGGCGACCCGCAGCGCCCGCTCGCCGGAATCGGCGACCCGCACCCGATAGTGGGGCTCCAGCAGGTCGCCAAGGATCGCCAGGTTTTCAGGCTGGTCATCCACGACCAGCACGGTATCAATTTGAGTTGCCATGGTGCGCTTGTAAAAGGGTTAAAGCCTCGGCATAGGCGAAATTCTCGATGGCGGCGGCCAGCTGATCCACCAGGGGCTGCCCCAGGCTATCGGCCAGGGCCGGCCGCAAGCTGCGGAACAGGCGGCGCGCCCCCATGTCGTCGCAGGCCAGCAGGGCCTTGAGCTGTTGCAAGCCCCCATTCACGGCGCCGGGCGCCGGCGCATCGGCTGGGGGTTCGGCCTGGGGCTGGGCACCCATATTCCCCACCTCTTCCAGCTCCGCGGCCAGCTTGGGCAGGGCCGCCATCAGGGCCGCCAGGGGTTGCTTGGCCGCCGCGGCGGAACCCTGGGCGATGGCCTGTTCGATCTCCAGGGCCAGGCGACGCACGCCTTCCGCCCCGATATTCGCCGCCACGCCCTTGAGGGAATGGGCGGCCAGCTGGGCCTCCGCCCATTGGGACTGGGCCAGCAACTCCCGCAGCCGTTCCCCATCCCGGGCATGCTTCTGGGCAAAGAGGGCAAGGATGCGCAGATAGCTCGGCAACTTGTCCCGCACCACCTTCAGGCCGGCCGCCGCATCCAGGCCCTCGATCCGGGCCAGCCGGGCGCGCAGGGCAGCTTCAGCTACCGCCTCCCCCGCTTCGCTGCCTGCCGCCGGGGCCGGCGCCCCGCCCTCGCCCGTCGCAGCCAGGGAGGCTACCGCGGCAGACGCCGCCGGCGCAGCCTGCGCCGGCAGCCAGCGCAGGATGGCGGCGTAGAGCACGTCGGGATTCACCGGCTTGGCAATGTGGTCGTTCATGCCCGCATCCAGGCAGGCCTGGCGGTCCTCGCTGAAGGCGTTGGCGGTCATGGCGAGGATGGGCAGGGAGTGGCGCCCGGGCAGGCGGCGGATTTCCTTGGTGGCCGTGATGCCGTCCATGCGGGGCATGTGGATGTCCATCAGCACCAGGTCGTAGTAACCCTGGCGCACCAGATCCACGGCCATCTGGCCATCCTCCGCCAGGCCGACGATGAGGCCCACGTCCCGCAGCAGCTCCAGGGCCACTTCCTGGTTGACCGGATTGTCCTCGGCCAGCAGCACCCGCCGCCCTTTCAGCGGCGACAGGTCGGTGATCGCGCCCTTGCTCGGGGGCGCCACCACCCGCTGGCCGGTGACGCTCTGGATGATGGTATCGAGCAGGGCCGAGGCGGTCACCGGCTTGGCGATGGCCGCCGCAATGCCGGCCTTCTCCAGGGCCTCGGCGGGGCACTCCCGGCCGTAGGCGGTGACCATTACCAGGCTGGGCGGCGGCTCGGGGTAACGCCGGCGGATTTCCGCCGCCACCTCGATGCCGTCCATGCCGGGCATTTTCCAGTCGAGCAGCACCAGGTCGAAGGGATGGCCGTTGGCCGCGGCCTGGTCGATGGCCGCCAGGGCCGCCTCGCCGCTGTCGGCCAGGGCCACCCGGGCATCCACGGTGCGCAGCATGTCCGCCAGGGTTTCCCGGGCTTCCTCCACGTCATCCACCACCAGCACCTCCAGCTCCCGGGCCAGGGAACGGGGAGCCGGGGCGGGTTCCTGGGCCTTGCCCAGGGCGAAGCCGGCCTCGAACCAGAAGGTGCTGCCCATGCCCGCCGTGCTCTCCACCCCCACCGTGCCGCCCATCAGCTCGGCCAGGCGCTTGGAAATGGCCAAGCCCAGGCCGGTGCCGCCGAACTTGCGGGTGACGGACGCGTCCGCCTGTTCGAAGGGGCGGAACAGGTTGGCCTGCTGCTCGGCATTGAGGCCGATGCCGGTGTCGCAGACCTCGAAACGCACACCGACGCAATCCTGGCCCTGGCCGTCCAGGCGGGCGCGCAGGATGACCGTGCCGCTCTCGGTGAATTTCACCGCGTTGTTGGCGAAATTGAGCAGGATTTGGCCCAGGCGCAGGCGGTCGCCGTGGAGGAAGCGCGGCAGGGCCGGGTCGATGCGGGTGATAATTTCCAGGCCCTTGGCTTCCGCCTTGTCGCAGATGAGGGTGTGCAGGCCCTGAAACACCTCCTCCAGGGAGAAATCCGTGGCCTCCAGGGCCAGCTTGCCAGCCTCGATCTTGGAGAAGTCCAGGATGTCGTTGATGATGCCCAGGAGGTGCTGGGCCGCATCGGTGATCTTGTTCAGCTGCTGCACCTGGCGCGGCAGCACCGCGTCCCGCCGCATCAGGTGGGCCAGCCCGAGGATGGCGTTCATCGGGGTGCGGATCTCGTGGCTCATGTTGGCGAGGAAGGCGCTCTTGGCCGCATTGGCCGAATCCGCCATGGCCTTGGCCGCCTTCAGGGCGTCGAGCATGCGCTGCTGCTCGGTCACGTCCTGCAGGGTGCCGGCAATGCGCACCACCTTGCCCGCCTCGTCGCGGAAGGCCTCGCCCCGCAGTTGGGCGAAGCGGCCATGGTGGTCCTCTTCCGCATCGCCCTCGCCGCCCCCCTCACCGGTGCCCGCAGCAGACTCGCGGCGCAGCAGCACCTCGAAGGATGTACCGCTCTCCCGGGCCTGGGCCAGGGACTGGCTCAGCTTCTGCCCATCCGCATCGGGCAGCGCCGCCAGCAGCCTGTCCAGCCCGGGGCGGGCCCCTTCGGGCAGGCCGAAGAAACGGGCCACCTCCCGGGTCCAGCGCCAGCCCTCCGGCGCCAGGCTCCATTCCCAGCGCCCCAGGCGGGCCAGCTGCTGGGCTTCGAGCAGGCTTTCCTCGCTCTCCTTGAGGTCCCGGAACAGCAGCTTGATCGGGTCCCGCAGGCCGGTGACGATGACCGCCTTGTAGATCAGGTAGAAGGCGGTGATCTTCAACAAATGGCCGATCTCGTTGAAGGCATCGCTCATGGCGTCGGAGACGTAGAGGGTAAAGCACAGTTCGGTGAGCACCATCAGCCCCAGGGAAGCCTGGATGAACAGATACACCCGGGGATCGAACACCCGCTTCTGCCGCCACAGCAGGAAAATGCTGGTCAGCAGCAGGCCGCAGATGAGGTATTCGCTCACCACCTTGAAGGGCGTCAGCCCCTTGCCGGCGACAAAGCAGACGGGGAAGACCTTGAGGTAAAGGATCGACACCACCAGGGCGGTGGTGAGCAGGGAGAAGGCGCTGATCACCAGGGGCAGATGCACCCGCCGGCCGCTCATCAGGTAGCCGAAGCCCACCAGCATGCTCAGGGATTCCAGGTAGCGGGCGGCGATCCAGAACTGGGGCGCGTAATAGTCGTAGTCGGTGAAGATGGGCATGCCCTTGTAGGACAGGGTATGCAGCAGGTCGATGATGCCGACGAAGAGGTAGCCCAGGCCGACAAAGAGCACGTACTGGTTGCGGATGGAATTCCAGCAGTTGATGGCGATGATGAAGACCGTGACGGCGATGAAAATGCTGAACAGCTCCGCCACGCTGTGGAACAGCAGGTAGTTGTAATGGCTGGTGAGATGCACTCCGAAGAGCAAGGCCAGGAAAGCGAAGGCCGCCCCGACGGAAATGTCGATGCGGGGATGGAGCTGGGCCGCCAGCCGTTCGGCGAAGGACACGTGGCTTTCCTGCACTCCAGGCAACTTACCCTGCGTTGGCACCGAATTCACCGAACTCATTCCCTGCTCCCTGCATCGTTTTTATTGGCCGCTCACGGCCCCGCGAGCAAACCCGAAAGCTTGCCTGCCCGGGGCAGAAACGCGGTATGACCTATTTATCGTTTTATATGCCAATGCCACGGCTACCGCTTTTGGCATATTACCCGCAAAGACCCGGCCCCAACCGCCCGGCACCTCTCGCCCTAACGTAAAGACCGGCTTTCCGCGCCGCTCCTGGCCCAGCGCCCGGCCCTGAGCCGCGCCACGCCTTGCTCCTGGCATACCTCCCCTAGCCCCGCCCGAGCCCCGGCGCTAGAATGACCGCGACCCAACTCAAACCACCCGTCATGTACGTTCCCCGCCTGTTCCGGGAAGACAACCCGGAAATCATAGCCGCCCTGATCGCCCAGCATCCCCTGGCCAGCCTCGTCACCCTGGGCCCCGACGGCCTGGAAATGAGCCCCGTCCCCCTGCACTACGATCCCACACCCCGGGAGGGCGCGCCCCACGGGCTCCTGCGCGGCCACCTGGCCCGGGCCAATCCCCAATGGCAAGGCTACAACCCCGCCGTGCCCGCCCTCGCCATCTTCACCGGCCCCAACGCCTACATCAGCCCCAACTGGTACCCGAGCAAAGCCGAACACGGCAAGGCCGTCCCCACCTGGAACTACGCCGTGGTGGAAGCCCAGGGGCCGCTGCGGGTGATCGAAGATACCGAAGAGCTACGCGGACTGCTGGCGCAACTCACCGCCGTGCACGAAGCCAGCCAGCCCCATGCCTGGCAGCTGAAAGACGCGCCGGAAGACTACCTGGCCGCCCAACTCAAGGCAGTGGTGGGGATAGAACTGGCGGTAGAGAAGCTGACGGGGAAGTGGAAGATGAGTCAGAACCGGAGCGAGGCGGATCGGGAAGGGGTGAAAGCAAATCTGCTAAAAACGGATTTAGTTCGTTGATTTCCCCTAGGACAGTAATCGGCTGCCAGAAGAAGTCATTCAAAATCTCCTCCCATAGCGGACCTTCGAGGCCGTATTGAAATACTGACTTTTTGCCATTAAGGATTCCTCCCTATGTCCGATGATCGCAACGGAAAACCAACCTGCTTCGTGATCCAGTCTTTCGACGGTGGAAAATACGATCGTCGATATCGTGAAACGATTCGTCCGGCTTTGGAAAGGGCTGGGGCAGACCCTCAGCGTGCCGACGAGATATTGGGGCTGAACCCGGTCATCGAGAAGATTGAATCAGCCATCGAGGCCGCTTCCATTTGCCTCGCGGAGGTCAGCGAAGACAATCCGAACGTCTGGCTCGAACTTGGATACGCTCTGGCTCTTGCTAGGCCGACCGTCATTCTTTGCGAAAGGACTGTTCGTCCAAAACTGCCATTTGATGTACAACACCGTCCGGTCATCTACTACCGCACTGATTCAAAGAGTGGGTATGACGAACTGGAAGCAAGCATCATCAAGTCAGTGACACACGAGCTACAAACGGCGCAGCGAATCGCCAGCGCCCCAACCCTGCGCCCAGGGAGCGAGACCTCCACCGACCTAGAAGCATACGATGTTGCAATTCTCACCACCACCTTTGCCTTTTGGCCCACTCCAGCAGGCAGCATCAGCCACTGGGATCTTGAGAAAAAGCTCAAACGTGACCGATACACCGAAGTCGGAATTGCTCTTGGCATTGCCAATCTACTTGAGCGTGAATTTCTGTTAGAGCGGGAGGTAACCGAATGGGATTCTGGGGGCGAGTCATATAGCGCCAAGCACTACCAGATCACACCAGAAGGCATCGCATGGCTCCGCTCGCATAAGGAACTACTCACTATTCAATCACCACCGAATGAGAAATCGACCTTCAGCGACTTCGAGGAAGACATCCCTTTCTAAGGCCACTCGATAAGTATGTGACACAGAAAGCTCTAACCCAACCTCAGTCAGCTGAACCGCCCGCAAGTGTGGCTTGCGGGTTCCATCCGCGCTCCGACGAGCCGGCTCCCTCACAGTCTCGCGAATGGTGCCCTTCGTCCCGATTTGCCTTCGGGAGCTGGATGTCCCGCTTCAACGGACGAGCACCGAACACCGAGTCGCAGCTGGCCGAGGCTAGTTTCTAAAGTTCGGCCAACCCCAACACCAGGCCAGCGCCTTGCCCAAATAGCTTCTATGCTGAAGAAACTCCCGCCCAGCGCTCCGAGGCAGGCGGGCACAGAGAAAAGGAAGGCGACCATGACCCATAATACCCAGCCCATGACCGTGTTCGAGGCGATCCAGAACCGCCGCTCGGTGCGCGACTACTCGCCCCAGGGCCTGGACGGGACCACCGTCGAGGCCCTGCTTGCCGCTGCGGTCCGGGCCCCGACCGCCATGCATGCCGAGCCCTGGCGCTTCATCGTCGTCCAGGACCCGCCCTTGCTGGGGCGCATCTCCAACCGGGCCAAGGCCCTGTTTCTGGACGAGGTGCGGCGCAAGCATCTGGACTTGGGCGACTATGCCAAGCTCTGCGCCGACCCGGCCTTCAGCGTCTTCTACAACGCCGGCACCTTGATCGTCATCTGCGCCCCCCAGGCCAGCGACTTCGCCCCGGCGGACTGCTGGCTGGCGGCGGAAAACCTGATGCTGGCCGCCCACGCCCAGGGCCTGGGCACCTGCGTCATCGGCTCCGCCGTGGAAGGCCTCAACACCCCGGACATCCGCGCCGAGATTGGTCTGCCGGCAGATACCCTGGCCGTGGCCCCGATCATCGTCGGCGTCCCCGCCGACAACGGCCCACCGGTGCCCCGCCAACCGCCACGGATTCTGAACTGGCTGGGGCGGTAACTCGCAAGCTGCAATATCTGGTGAATCATTGGAATTGTCAGATAGGCGAACTGCTTAGGCCGGAGCGGTCCACTTCCTTCACCAGCCCCCCACCGCGTTCACTCAAAGCTCCCCATCCAGCGGCAGCAGCGACAGCCAGTTGGCCTTGAAGCGCTGCCAGCCGCTTTGGGCCGGCTCCTTGGTGTAATCGATGGTCTTGCCGCCTTCCTCGGTGCGCCAACGTAACTCAGGCGGGGCGCCGCCTTCTTCCACCGGCAGGAGCAGGCTGTAGCTGTTGCTCGGCTTGGCGAACGCCTCGAATCTGGCGGCGATCTGTTGGGCCAGCTCGGAGCTGTCGATGATCAAGCCGACTTCGGTGTTGAGGTGCATGGAGCGCTGGTCGAAGTTCATGGAGCCGATGAACAGCCGCTTGCGGTCGAAGACGAACAGCTTTGCGTGCAGGGCATAGTTGCCGAAGCGCGACATGGCCTTGGACTGGCCGCTGCCCTTGGCACTGCCCAGCAGGTCACGAATTTCGTAGAGCTCCACCCCGGATTCCAGCAGGGGCTGGCGATAGTGCATGTAGCCGGCGTGGGCGGCGAGGACGTTGGTGGACATCAGGGAATTGGTCAGGACGCGGACGCGCACCTGGCGCCGGCGCAAATCCTGGAGCAGCTTCATGCCTTCGGCGCCGGGGATGAAGTAGGGGGTGATGATCAACAACTCGGATTGCACCTCCGCCACCCGTTTGGCCACCGCCCGATGCATCAGGCGGCCAACGATTTCTCCTTTTTCCACCTTGGACTTTTCGGGACTGTCGCAAACCACCTGGGCCGGGGCCCAGACCAGGGGCAAGGCACCGGAGATCATGCCCGCCAGGGGTTCGCCGGAGGCGATGCGGGTTACGTAATCGGCGCCATCCGCCTGCAATTTCTGCCGGTGCTCCGCCAATTGCCGGCGATAGGCGCTCAAGGCCTGATTCGAGGCCTCCTCCGATGCCGGGGCCAGGGCCTGGGCGGGGATGGCGCTGGCGCTGTTCCAGTAATCGTCGAAGGTAGCGGAGAGCTGTTTGACCACGGGCCCCACGGAAAAAATGTCGTCGTCGCCTAACTGGAGGTTTGGGTCGATCTGGAAATATTGGTCGCCGATATTACGCCCGCCCATCAGCGCCAGGGCGTTATCGACCACCAGCAATTTGTTGTGCATGCGGTAGTCGAGGCGGGATTTGTGGAAGAGGAATTCGGTGAAGCGAAACAGCTCCACATGCCCCCGATAGGCAAAGGGATTGAAGATGCGCAGGGCAATCTGGGGATGGGCTTGCAGG
>DATEZY010000187.1:0-7197 GCA_035255085.1 Azospira sp.
CCCGTCGAACACGTAGTCGGTGGAGTAATGCACCAGCAGGGCATTGGCCTTGCGAGCGTAGCGGGCCAGCAACTCGACGGCCTCGGCGTTGATGCGAAAAGCCATCTCGGCATCGGACTCAGCCTTATCCACCGCGGTGTAGGCGGCCGCGTTGACGACAACGTTAGGGCGGACAGCTTCCAGCACCGCCTGCAGCGCATCCAGATCGCTCAGGTCTGCTTCCTTCCGACCCACGGCAATCAGATTGCCAAGGGGGAGCAGGGTGCGCTGGAGCTCTCGCCCTACCTGCCCATCCTTTCCTAGCAGCAGAATGGTCGGCGGGGTCATGCGCCGTATTGCTTTTCGAGCCAGTTGCGATAAACGCCGCTCGTTACATTGGCGACCCACTCCTGATTATCCAGATACCAGCGGACCGTCTTGCGAATGCCGGTTTCGAAGGTCTCGGCGGGTTTCCAGCCCAATTCCCGTTCCAGCTTGCGGGCGTCAATGGCGTACCGGCGGTCATGGCCCGGCCGGTCCTTCACATAGGTGATTTGGTCGGCGTAGGGCTTGCTGTCCGCCCTTGGCTGTTCCTCGTCGAGGATAGTGCACAAGGTTCTGACCACGTCCAGGTTAGGCTTCTCGTTCCAACCACCCACGTTGTAGACCTCGCCAACCTTGCCCGCTTCAAGCACGCGGCGAATGGCGCTGCAATGGTCTTTGACATAGAGCCAGTCGCGAATCTGCTGGCCATCGCCATAGATCGGCAACGGCTTGCCGGCCAGGGCATTCAGGATGCACAGGGGAATCAGCTTTTCCGGGAAGTGATACGGACCGTAGTTGTTCGAGCAATTGGTGGTGAGCACCGGTAGCCCATAGGTGTGGTGGTAGGCGCGCACCAGGTGATCGGATGCCGCCTTGCTGGCCGAATAGGGGCTGTTGGGTTCGTAGCGATTGGTCTCGGAGAACGGAGGATCGGTCTTGTCGAGAGAGCCGTACACTTCGTCGGTGGAGACATGCAGGAAACGGAAGTCCCCTTTTTGCGCCTCGGGCAGCCCTCCCCAGTAGGCACGCACGGCCTCGAGCAAGTTAAAGGTGCCAACGATGTTGGTCTGAATAAACTCCCCCGGCCCATGAATGGAGCGATCCACGTGGGATTCGGCGGCAAAATTCACGACAGCACGCACTTGGTGCTTGACCAACAAGTCCGCTACCAGCTTGGCATCACCGATATCCCCTTGGACAAAGATGTGCCGGGAGTCGCCTTGCAGAGTCGAGAGATTTTGCAGGTTACCGGCGTAAGTCAGCTTGTCGAGATTGACGATGGGCTCATCGCTTTGCGCCAGCCAATCCAGCACGAAATTACTACCGATAAAACCCGCCCCTCCAGTCACCAGAATGGTCATAGCGCTTAGAAATCCTTAGTTAGAACTGTTTTCGATCGTTAGATATTTGACAACCGCATTGCTAGCGGCCATGGGCGGGAACACCGCTTTGCGCGCAGATACAGCGCGTGGACAGGGGATTTGCCGTCGACAAGCCGAACAAAAAACCAGGAACAGGCTCAACCAAAACCTCCTGATGGCGAGGCCCCTCACTGATAAAAAAATGATGTGGAGTTATTCACACCCCATTGTTTCCAGAGGCTTTTTTGGGGCCATGATTTTAACAGACCCGGCCTAACCCCAAAATATTACCTAAGTAATAATGCTGTCGTCACAAACGCCAAATTGCGGCGCCCGCAGCAGCAAAGGGGCGTGAATCCAGGACCGCCTTGACGTCGGTAACAACCCCGCCGGGGGCAAGCTTGGCCAGCAGGTCTGCCGCAGTTTTGTCGTGGTAGTCCTGATGCGACACAGCCAATACCAGGGCTGCCGCCTGGGGCAAGGACTCCCAAGGGGTCAAGTCCAGGCCATATTCATGGGCAGCCTCATCGGCATCGGCCAGGGGATCGTGCACCAACACCTCGACGCCATAGCTCTGCAGCTCGCGGATGATGTCCGGCACACGGGAATTACGCAGGTCCGGGCAGTTTTCCTTGAAAGTCAGGCCGAGCACATTCACCTTGGCCCCCTTGATGTTGTGGCCGGCGCGGATCATGAGCTTGACGGTCTTTTCGGCGATGAACTTGCCCATACCGTCGTTGATGCGGCGCCCCGCCAGGATTACCTGGGGGTGGTAGCCCAGCATTTCTGCTTTGTGGGTCAGGTAGTAGGGATCCACACCGATGCAGTGCCCACCCACGAGGCCGGGCTTGAACTTGAGGAAGTTCCACTTGGTGCCGGCCGCCTCCAGCACCTCGGCGGTATCGATGCCGAGCCGGTCAAATATCAAGGCCAGTTCGTTCATTAGGGCAATATTGAGGTCCCGCTGGGTGTTTTCGATGACCTTGGCGGCTTCTGCCACCTTGATGCTGGAGGCCCGGTGCACGCCGGCGGCAACCACCGCGCCATAGAGGGCCGCCACGGCATCCAGGGTAGCCGGGGTATCGCCGGACACTACCTTGATAATGCGGGTCAGGGTGTGCTCCCGGTCGCCGGGGTTGATGCGCTCGGGGGAATAGCCGACGTGGAAGTCGGCAAGCCACTTCAGTCCCGAGTTCTTTTCCAGCACCGGAATGCAGATTTCCTCCGTGGCCCCGGGATAGACCGTGGATTCGTAGACCACCACGGCGCCTTTTTTCATGTAGCGCCCGACGGTTTCCGAGGCCCCCACCAAGGGCGAGAAGTCCGGCTGATGGGCATCATCCACCGGGGTCGGGACGGCGACGACGATGAAATCGGCAGCGGCCAGGGCCTGGGGATCGCAGGAAGGTTGCAGCAGCTTGGCTGCGGCCAGTTCTTCCCGGGAAACCTCGCCGGTGGGGTCATAGCCCTCCTGGTAGGCAGCGACCTTGGCCGGAGACAAGTCGAAACCGATGGTACGGAACCGCTTGCCGAATTCCACGGCCAAGGGCAGGCCCACGTAGCCGAGGCCAACGACGCCGACAACGGTATCGGCGGAAAGGGGATTCTGGACGCTCATGGCGATCACACCTTGTAGTAGTCACGGTACCAGGCAACGAAGCGGGCAACGCCCTCCGTTACCGGGGTTGCCGGCGCAAAGCCGACGGCCGCTGCCAGCTCCGCCGTATCGGCACTGGTGGCCGGCACATCGCCATCCTGCAGCGGCAGGAAATTCTTTTCTGCCTTGCGGCCCAGGCAAGCCTCGAGGGTCTCGACATAGGCCATCAACTCCACCGGATTATGGTTACCGATGTTGAACACCCGGTAGGGTACGTTGCTGGTGGCCGGATCGGGTCGCAGCGGATCGAAGTCCGGATTGGCGGCGGCGGGGTTGTCCAGCACCCGGATCACCCCCTCCACGATATCGTCGATATAGGTGAAGTCCCGCTGCATCTTGCCGTGGTTGAAGACGTCGATGGGACGACCTTCCAGGATGGCCTTGGTGAACAGGAACAGGGCCATGTCCGGCCGCCCCCAGGGGCCATAGACGGTGAAGAAGCGCAGGCCGGTGGTAGGCAGGTTGAACAGGTGGCTGTAGGTATGGGCCATCAGTTCGTTGGACTTCTTGGTGGCCGCATAGAGGCTCACCGGATGATCCACGTTGTCGTGCTCGGAGAACGGCAGGCGCTTGTTGCCGCCATAAACGCTGGAACTGCTGGCGTAGGCCAGGTGTTCCACCCCGGTATGCCGGCACCCTTCCAGGATATTGACGAAGCCCACCAGGTTGGACTGAACGTAGGCCTGGGGGTTGGTCAGGGAATAGCGTACCCCGGCCTGGGCCGCCAGGTTCACCACCCGCTGGAAGCCTTCCCGGGCGAACAGGGCTGCGACGCCAGCCGTATCGGCCAGATCCATGCGTTCATGACGGAACTTTGGATAGGCCTGGAGGCGGGCCAGGCGGGCTTCCTTGAGGGATACGTCGTAGTAGTCGTTCAGGTTATCCAGGCCCACCACCTCGTCGCCGCGCTCCAGGAGACGGAGGGAGAGGTGCATGCCGATAAATCCGGCGGCGCCGGTAACGAGAATTTTCATGGTCGGGAATCGGAATTGGGGAAATTAGGGCGCAGGCAGGCAAAGATCAGGGGCGAGACGAGCGTCGCTGCTGCAAGTCGAGCATTTTCGCATACTTGGTGAAACTGTTCATGCAGCCGATCAGGGTATGCACCAGCCCAGGCATCCCATCCAGGAATCCCCGGCGCAGCACATAAAACTTAAAAAAGCGGAACAGGGGTGACAGCAGCAGACGCCCGACGCCAGTGCGCTTACCCGCCTCCAGTGCTGCCTCGGCGGCCAGGCTGGTATAGCGGTTCTGCTTGGCCAGATAGCTTTCCAGGGTTTCCGCCGAATCATGCAGCAGGTCGCCGGCCAGCGCCCCCACCGCTCCGGTGGTCTGGACATGTTCATGCACCCGGTCGTCGGACCAGCGGGCATGGTCCCGGTGGAACAAGCGCAGGTTCCAGTCCGGATAGCCTTCCCCGTGACGCAGGAAACGCCCGAGGAAGCGATTGCAGCGGGGAACCCGGTAAGCCTGAAAGCGGGGTTCCCGGAGGGCCGCCTCGATGGCAAGCGCCAGCTCCGGCGTCACCTTTTCGTCCGCATCGATGCAGAACACCCAGTCATGACGGGCCTGGCTGACGGCAAACTGTTTCTGGGGGCCGAAGCCCAGCCACTCCTGGCGGATCACCCGAGCCCCGTGGCGGACAGCGATTTCCAGGGTGGCATCGCTGCTGCCCGAATCCACGATCACGATTTCGTCGGCAAAAGACAGGCTGGACAGGCAAGCCTCCAGCTGCCCAGCGGCATTGAGGGTGATGAGGACAGCGGAAACGGGGGAACCCGGAGGCGGGGTGAGGGGGGGCATGATCGGGCTATCTCAAGCTACAATGCGAACTTTCCCCGATTCTACTGGCTTGCGGGCCGCCGCCCAAACTTCATTGGTGCCACCGGCCGCCCCGACCTCCCCCACCCACCCTCACCATGCTCAAGATCCTGCTGGTCAAAACCTCCTCCATGGGCGACCTGGTGCACAACTGCCCGGTGGTCACGGACATCCTGGCCCATTACCCGGATGCCTGCATCGACTGGGTGGCGGAAGAGGCCTACGTTCCCATCCCCGCCCTGCACCCCGGTGTGCGGCGAGTCATCCCCATCGCCTGGCGGCGCTGGCGCAAGCACTTGCTGGAGGGGGCTACCTGGCGCGAGATGGGTGACTTCCGACGGCAGCTGCAGGAAACCGCCTACGACTTCATCCTCGACACCCAGGGGCTGCTGAAAAGCGTGGCAGTGGCGCGCCTGGCAAAACTGGCTCCCGGCGGACTGATCGTCGGCGGGGATCGCCACAGCATCAAGGAACCCCTCACTGCCCGCTTCTACGACCGGGGCCTGCCCATCGCCTGGTCCCGCCATGTGGTGGATCGCTGCCGGGCCGTGGCTGCCGGCGCCCTGGGGTACTCCCTGGACACCCCGCCCCACTACAACATCAGCGCCGCCCCCCTGGAGGCGCCCTGGCTGCCAAAGGACGCGCCCTACGCCGTGCTGATGCACGCTGCCAGCCGACCGCCCAAACTCTGGCCCGAGGCGGACTGGATCGCCGTCGGGCAGCAGCTGGCCGGCCACGGCATCCGCGCTGTCTTCCCCTGGGGCAGCCCCGAGGAGAAAGAGCGTAGCGAACGCCTGACCCGGGCCCTGCCGGGCTCGGTGGTCCCGCCCCTGATGGACCTCAGCGTAGCCGCCCGCTTCCTCGCCGGGGCCCGGGTGGTGGTGGGACTGGATACCGGCTTCACCCACTTCGCCGCGGCCTTGGGCCGGCCTACCATCGGCATATTCTGCGATTCCGATGGCGAGCAGGCCGCCGTTTTCGGTGACGCCTACTGTGCCAGCTTCGGCAAGAAGGGGGCACCGCCGGACCGGGCCACCATTCTCGCCGCCCTGGAAAAGGCCTTGGAACCAACCCTGCCCAACCCGCTTTGACCGCCATGCTGGCGCGCTGGCTCTATACCCTGCTGTTGCACCTGGCCCTGCCGGCGGTGCTGCTGCGCCTGCTGTGGCGCGCCCGCCGCCAACCGGCTTACCGGGAGTACTGGGGCGAGCGCTTCGGCCGCTATCCCGACGCCCCCCGCCACGGCAAGACCCCCTGGATCTGGCTCCATGCGGTCTCTGTCGGCGAAACCCGCGGCGCCCAGCCCCTGGTGGAAGCCCTGCTCCAGCGCTACCCCGAGCATCGCCTGCTATTGACCGGCATGACTCCCACCGGCCGAGATACTGCCGCCCAGGTCTTCGGCAACCGGGTGACCTACGCCTACCTGCCCTACGACTATCCCTGGGCGGTGCGCCGCTTCCTCGCCGTCTTCCGCCCCCGCCTCGGGCTACTCATGGAGACGGAGCTGTGGCCCAACCTGCTCGCCGGCTGCCAGGCAGCGAAGGTACCGGTGATGCTCGTAAACGCCCGCCTCTCGGCGCGCTCCGCCCGGGGTTACGCACGCCTGCGCGCCCTGTTCGCGCCAGGTCTGCAAAGCCTGGCGGCGATAGCCGCCCAAACCAACGCCGACGCTGCCCGTTTGCAGGATCTCGGAGGGCAGAATGTCCAGATTTTCGGCAACCTCAAATTCGACGTCGCCCCCAACCCATCGGCACTGGCCCTGGGCCAATCCTGGCGCCACACCATCGGACCGCGGCCAATCTGGCTCGCCGCCAGCACCCGGGAAGGCGAAGAGGAGTTGATTCTGGACGCCCTGGAGCAACTCGCCATTCCCGGCTTGCTTTTGGCCCTGGTGCCACGCCATCCGCAACGCTTTGAAACCGTGGCGGGGCTGGTCCAGCAGCGGGGAATTGCCTTGCAGCGCCGCAGCCAAGGCCTGCCGGATGCGGATACCCGAGTCTGGCTCGGCGACAGCATGGGAGAAATGGCGGCCTACTACACCCTAGCCGACCTGGCCGTGATGGGCGGCAGCCTGCTACCCTTTGGCGGTCAGAACCTGATCGAAGCTGCCGCCTGCGGCTGCCCGACCCTGGTCGGGCCCCATACATACAATTTTGCCCAGGCGGCAGAGGATGCCGTGGCCTGTGGCGCCACCCGGCGCCTGTCAGGCCCACAGGAATTGCCCCCGGCCATCCAGGAACTTCTGACCGACCAAGAAAAACGCCGCACCATGAAGGATGCGGCGTCGCATTTCGCAGCAGCCCACCGGGGCGCCACCGCCAGGACCCTGGCCTT
>DATEZY010000188.1:0-7135 GCA_035255085.1 Azospira sp.
AGCAGACTGCAGCCGGGGTAAAGGATGGCGGTGGGGTTATCCCGCACCACGTGCAGGGGCAGTTCGAAAACGAACTCGGCCCCCTCCCCTTCCTGGCTGTTCACGGTGAGGTCGCCCCCCATGAGCCGCACCAGTTCCCGGGAAATGGAGAGACCCAGGCCGGTGCCGCTGGTGCGGCGGCTGCCCACCATGTCGGCCTGGTTGAAGGCATGGAAAAGCTTGCCCTGGTCCGCCACCGGGATACCCACTCCGCTATCGCGCACCGCGAAGCGCAGCCACGCCACGTTCTCGCCATAGCTGCCGGCAGCACCGGGGGCGGGGGGAACCTTGGTCACGCTCAGCACCACCTCGCCCTGGTCGGTGAATTTGATGGCATTGCCCAGGAGATTGAACAGCACCTGCTTGAGGCGGTTCGGATCCCCGGCCACGGTCGCGGGCAGGTTGTCGGCCAGGTTGACGGCAAGCTCCAGGCGCTTCTCCCGGGCATTGCCAGCGAGGAGCTGGACGGCACTCTCCACCGTATCGGCCAGGTCGAAGGGCACCGCATCCAGGCTCAAGCGGCCGGCCTCGATCTTGGAAAAATCCAGGATGTCGTTGAGCAGATGCATCAGGGTTTCGCCGGAACGCAGTGCGGCCTCGCTCATGCGCGCCTGTTCCGGGCTCAGGGGCGAGGCCTGGAGCAGGCGCATCATGCCCAGCAGGCCGTTCAGTGGGGTGCGGATTTCGTGGCTCATGGTGGCCAGGAAACGGCTCTTGACCCGGGTCGCCTCCTCGGCCGCATCCCGGGAGGCCACCAGTTCCTCGGTCCGCACCAGGACTTCCGCCTCCAGGTTTTCCCGCTGCTGGTTGAGGCGCTGGTCCCGGTGTTCGATCTCGGCCAGCATGGCATTGAAGCTGTCGATCAGGTGGCCGATCTCGTCCTCCGCCCCGCGCTCCACCCGCACGGAAAAACGCTTGCGCTTGGCGATATCCCGGGCCGCCTGCTCCAGCCGCTCCAGGGGTTCGGTGAGAACGCGCTGCAAGCGCCGCGCCAGCAGGCTGGCGGCAAGCAGGGCCAGGCAGGTGACGCCGGCCCAGATCAGGCCACCCCGGGCCACCGCCGCCCAGTAACGCTCCCGGGTGGCGACCAGTTCCACCCGACCCACGGGGGCATTGTGGAAGCTGACTTCCCGCCCCAGGGTGAGCCGGTTCCAGGCCTGGGGCAGCCAGGCATCGGCCCCCGGGTCGCTGCTTTTCCCCTCCTGGCTGCCGCGCACGTAGCGGGCAAACAGTTTCCCTTCCCGGTCCAGCACCCGCACTTCCACCACTCCGGGGTCGGCAGCCAGGGCACGCAGGGTTTCCTGGGCCGAATGGCCATCGCTGAACACCAGGGGAGCTTCCAGGTTGCGCGCCGTCACGTCCAGCAGGGCGGTGAGGCTCTCCCGGTTGAGCTGCTCCACTTCGCGCAGGCCGTGAATAAGGGTCAGGCTGGCATACACCGCCAGGGCCAAGCCGGCGACAGCCATCAGCACCAGTCGCAGCTTGCGGCCCATGCTCAGGGAGAGGAAGGAACTTTGCAGGGACACGTTCTATGGTCTCCCGTAGATGGTGCGCGCCAGACGCAGGAGCTGGGCGCTAAAGCGCAGGTTGGCGCGGCGCACGGCAGTCAGATTGACGTCGAAGGCGACCCGGGCATTTTCCCGCACCAGCCCGACCATGGTGCCATGGCCGATGAAGTCATCGCCTTCGCATACCGTCAGCACCGGGGCAGCGGCCAGTTCCTGGACCCACTCCCCGGTCGGGCGCCCGCCCTCGCCGAGGAACAGGACCTGGCAGTCCCGCCCGTCCACCGGCCGCAGGCGCAGGGAAATACTGATACGCCGCCCGTACAGCAGCTGGCCGTCCAGGGCTTGCAGGGCCTCCACCACGGGGCCCCGGCCGGCAACGCAAATGAGGGTAGACGCCTGGGTGGTATTGCCCGACCAGGCATGTTCAGGCCATTCGGCGTATTGGGCCAGGTTGGCGACCAGGGCGGCCTTCACCGCCGCCTCGGGCGGAGCCGCCCAGGCCGAGCCGCCCCCCAGGAGCGCGCACAGCAGACTCAAGCGCCCCAGCAGGCGGGCCACGATCTCAGAATCCCCAGGAGAGCATGACGCTCACGTCGCGACGCATGCGGGTTTCCTGGAAGAAGGGCTGGTCACCGAATTCCCGATGCAGGGGGCCGCCCAGGTTGCGGCCGATGAGGGCAAGCTCGGTGCGCGGCGCCAGTTTCCAGGCCCAGCGCAGGTCGAAGGTGCCATAGCCGGGAACGCCCCGTTCGGGCATGGCGCCGACACCGCGCCAAGTGACATCGAAGCGCTGGCCGGGCGCCACGTCCCAGAGGGAGCGCAGGAAGAGCTGGTGCTTGGGAAAGCCGCCCTGGAAGGAGATGATCGCCGGCCCGGCGGGGGGCTTGCTGAATTCCAGGTCCTCCCGGTACAGGGTCAGGCCGCCCCGCAGCTGCCAGTTGTCGGCGGCCTGCCAGTCCAGGGCCCACTCCAGGCCCCGGGTAGAACCCTGGGCATGGTTGTAGTAGATGAGATTGGCCACGCCGTCGAATTCCAGTGTCTGCAAATCCCGGTAGTGGTTGTGGTAGATCGCCAGGTCGCTGCTCAGGGTCGGCGCCAGCTGGGCACGCCAGCCGGCCTCCAGGCTGGTGAGGCGCTCCGGCTTGAAATTCGGATTGCCCAGGGACGCGCCCCCCGGCGGCAGGTCCAGGCCAGCGCCGGTATAGCGAATGGCCGTATCCACCTGGTTGGGCGAACGCACGGCGCTGGCCGTGCCGGCCCACAGGGTATGCCGGGGCGCGGCCTGCCACACTGCCCGCAGATTGGGCTGCAACTCGGCCTGGTGGTTGGGCACCTGCTCCAGGCGGGCGCCGGCAATGATTTGCAGGGTATCGGGCAGCACCGTCCATTCGTCCTGGATGAACAGGTTGGCGATGTTCTTGGTCGAGTTGCCCGGATTGAAGGAAAGCTTGGCCGAACCGACGGAGTCGAAACGATACTGGCGCCAGCCGCCGCCCCACAGCAGGCGATGGGCCGGGGTCAGCTCCACCGTATGCTGCAGATCCAGATCAGCCACGCTCTCTTCCAGGACGCTGCCGGAGGAAGGCTCCCGCCGCCAGGAATGGTCCAGATAGGCCTGGACCTGGAGCGTGGAGCCGCTATCCAGGCGCCGATTGACGCGGCCCAGGAGATGCTGGCCGGAAATGTCGTTGCTGGTGGACAGGGGGTTGGCGGCGCCGCCGCTCTGGCCCGCATAGGCCTCGCCGGTGAGCATCCAGGTGTTGCCGCCGGGGGCGCCGTCGGCGCGGAACCCCACCCGGTCCGCCCGGGTGCTATCCCCCGGATTGCCGTTGCCGACCACCGCTGACTGGGCGGCCCGATGCCGGCTTTGGCTGTAGACGCGCCAGGCGGCACCGTCTTCCGTGGTGCTGCCCCAGCGCAGGCTGGCGCTGCCCTGGTCCACGTTGCCGGTGCTGACACTTACCTGGCCGCCCTGGGTTTCGTGGGCGGAACGGGTGACGATGTTGATCACGCCATTGACCGCATTGGCGCCCCACAGGGCAGCGCCGGGGCCGCGCACGATCTCGATGCGGGCGATATTGTCCAGGGGAACGTCGCTGGCATCCCAGAAAACGCCGGAATAGATGGAGTTGTAAACGCTGCGGCCATCCACCAGGACCAGCAGCTTGCCGCCGAAAAAGCCGTTGAAACCCCGGGCGGAAACGCCCCACTTGTTGCCGTCGATCTGGGCCACATGCAGGCCGGGCACCACCCGCAGCAGATCCGGCAGGGTGGTGGCCCCCAGGCGCAGGATGTCCTCACGCCGCAACACCGTCGTTGCCGCCGGGGAATTCACCAGTTCGGAAGAGTGCTTGAGGACCGAGCTGACCTCGGTGCGCAGCAATTCCTCCATGGGCAAGCCGGCCAGATGCCTGGGAAGATCCTGCTCTCCTGGCTGATCCCCTAAAGCCCCCCCGACTGCCTCGGCCCGGGCCCCGGCGCTTCCCCAAGCCCCCCAGGACCCAATAGCCGCGGCGACAAGCAGCACCGGTAAACGCATGGCCCTCCCTGGGCATTCGAATTGATTTTATGAGGCGCCACGGCAGGCGCGTCGCCTCTATGAGGGGGGCATTTTATCGGCTCCCGCCCCCCAGGGAAAGCCTGGGGCCTTGGCCAAGTCAAGGCAAAAGCACGGCAGCATGGGCGGAATTGTTATTTCCTGGCATATTTTCCCGGCAACTTTCACGGCACCGGATATTCTTAAGAAAGTAACAATGTGTATCCCCGGTCCACCGCCAAGCGGCCCCCGGCGTTACCTGCTAACTTGCCTTATTTTTTGCCACGGAGCCCTCATGGAAGCCGCCACCAGTCCTAGCAGCAGCGCCAGCCTTCTGGTCAAGATCGCTGCCATCTCGGTCACGGCCGTCAGCCTCGCCGGCGTCGGCGTGCTGACCGGCCTTCTGCCCATGCCCGGCCAGGAGAGCCATCCCGCCGCTACCGCGACGGTACCGCCGGCCTCGTCGACCGCCACCACGCCTCCGCTGGCCAACGGGCCCACTTCGACCCCCACTCCCGCACCCGCTGCAGTGGCCCAGCCCGCTACCCCTGGGGCTACGGCCTCCGCGCCCCCTGCCCCGGCGCCGGCCCCCAAGGTGCATCGGCGCGCCACGCCGCCCGCCACCACGGCCAAGCACGAATCCAGCGCCAGCCCGGACAGCCAGGGCGCCTATACTGAACCGGCCCGCCCCAGCTCGACGGCAGCTGCCTGCCGCGAATGCGGCGTCATCGAAAGCGTGCAGGAAGTGGACCAGAAGGGCGAAGGCACGGGCCTGGGCGCCATCGCCGGCGGTGTGTTGGGCGGCCTCCTCGGCAGCCAGATCGGCGCCGGCCATGGCAAGGATGTGGCTGCGGTCGCCGGTGCCGTAGGCGGCGCCTACGCCGGCCATCAGGTAGAAAAGAATGTGCGCAGCACCAAGCAATACCAGGTCACCGTGCGCCTGGAAGACGGCAGCAGCCGGGTCTTCACCGAAAGCACCATGCCCGGCTGGCGCATCGGCGAGCGGGTACGGGTGGAAAACGGCGCCATCGTCGCCCGCTAAAGCCCTCCCGGGCCAGGCTGCCGGGGTCCCCTCCCCGGCAGCCGCCACTACCGATGCCCCTGGGCGGCCAGGCTTGGGCCGTGCGAAAATCCCGGTCCATGAACCCGAATCCTGCCGCCGCCCCCCAGGCCAAGCCTGACTTCCCCCACCCCATCGTTCCCGCCCAGCTCACCCTGAGCCCGGCGGGCGTGCCCTTTTCCGAGATCTATGGCGACATCTACCACTCGGACGCGGGAGCCGTAGGCCAGGCGCGCCATGTCTTTCTCGGCGGCAACGGCCTGCCCGGGCGCTGGCAGGGGCGGGAGCGTTTCACCATCGTCGAAACCGGTTTCGGCCTGGGCCTGAATTTCCTCACCACCTGGGCGGCCTGGAAAGCCGACCCGGGGCGCTGCCGCCAGCTGCATTTCGTTTCCCTGGAAAAGCACCCGTTCACCGCCGCCGACCTGGCCGCCGCCTATCGGGCCTTTCCCGAAATCAGCGCCTACCCGGAACTGGCCGGCCTAGCCAACCAGTTGCAGCAACAATGGGCTGCGCTCCTGCCCGGCGCCCAGCGCCTGCATTTTGACAATGGGCAGGTGAGCCTCACTCTCTTCTTCGGCGATGCTCTGCAGCTGCTGCCCCAGATCCGGGCCAGTGCCGATGCCTTCTATCTGGATGGCTTCGCCCCGACGAAGAATCCGGAACTGTGGTCGGAGCAGGTGTTTCGCGGCCTCGCCCGCCTGGCCGGCCCCGGCGCCACCCTGGCCACCTGGACGGTGGCCGCCGCCGTGCGCGAAGGC
Source organism: Azospira sp. (assembly GCA_035255085.1). Lineage (GTDB taxonomy): Bacteria > Pseudomonadota > Gammaproteobacteria > Burkholderiales > Rhodocyclaceae > Azospira. Next base: position 5,905 of record DATEZY010000188.1, read on the forward strand.
CTCAAGGCCGTCGGCTTCACCAGCGAGAAAGCCCCGGGCTTCGGCAGCAAGCGGGACATGCTGCGGGGCCAGTACCGGGGCCCCGGGGTGCGCCAGTCGCCGCCAGCCGGCACCAGCGCCCTGGTCATCGGCGCCGGTTTTGCCGGCACCTCGGTGGCCGAGCGCCTGGCTGCCCGGGGCTTCGAGGTAACAGTGATCGACCGGGAAGCGGAGGCCGGCTGCGGCGCCTCGGGTAACCGGGTAGGCGTGCTGCGCCCCCTGCCGAGCCTGGACGACAACCGCCTCTCCCGCCTGACCCGGGCCGCCTTCCTCTATACCCGCCAGCATCTGCAGGCCCTGAGCGGCGAAGGCCTGCCGGTGCGCTGGGGTGCCTCCGGCGTGCTGCATCTGGCCCGGGATGCGACCCAGGAAGCACTGCAAAAACAGGTGGTGGATAGCCACCGCTCGCCCCCCGACTACCTGCGCTTCGCCGACCGGGAAGAGGCATCCCGCCTCACCGGCCAGCCGCTCAACGTCGGTGGCTGGCACTTCCCCAGCGGCGGCTGGGGCGTTCCCCCGTCCCTGTGCCGCGCCAACCTGGCCCGGCACCCGGAGCGCATCCGTACCCTGTTCGGCCGGACCGTGGCCCGCCTGGAGCACTCGGAAAACCTCTGGCAGGCCCTGGATGAAGACGGCCAGCTAATCGCCGCAGCAGAAACCGTGGTCCTGGCCAATGCCGCCGACGCCAAGCGCCTGGCCGGAGCCGACTGGCTGCCCCTGCGCAACGCCCGGGGCCAGACCACCCTGCTGCCGGAAAGCGCCACGCCGCCCCTCGACCTGGTGGTCTGCCGCCTCGGCTATGTGACCCCGGCGGTGGATGGCCTACGGGTCTGCGGCGCCTCTTTTGTCACCGGGGACGAAGGCCGGGAACTCCGCCCGGAGGAACACCAGGACAACCTGGCCAAGCTCAATTTCATTCTTCCCGGCTTCATCGACCCGCAGCGGCCCGAGTTTGATCCGGCCCAACTGCAAGGGCGGGTAGGCTTCCGCCCCATTTCCCCGGACCGCCTGCCCATGCTCGGCCCCCTGCCGGAGAACGCGCCTGCCGGCACCAATGCCCGGCTCCACAGCCTGCCCCGCCGCCCCGGCCTGTGGCTGGCCAGCGGCTTCGGCGCCCGGGGCTTCGTCTGGTCCGCCTTCGCCGGGGAATTCCTGGCCAGCCAGATCGCCGGCGACCCCCTGCCCCTGGAAG
>DATEZY010000189.1:0-3956 GCA_035255085.1 Azospira sp.
TTAATGAAGTCCAGAGGCTGTTTCGTTGCCCCGGAAAGTGCCGTTCCTGGCCGATGGCTGTCGCGCCGTTCCCGCCCCCTGGTTCAGCTCGGGCTGCCCCTGGCAATAGTCACTTTCGGTTATTGCCCTAGCCGGATGTCCGAATAGCCGCTGGGGCTTGTCCTGTCTAGACTTGGACCCAAACAACCAAGTCGGGGAGTACAGCCATGCAAGACCATATTTCCGGGCCCCTCGCAGCCCTCGGTTCGAGGCCCATGCAGGAGCCACGGGCCTCTTCCTTCGCCGTGCGCCTGCTGCGCAGTGTGGCGGCGACCGTCGTTGCCGGCTTCTGCCTGGCCGCCACGGTGGGCCAGGCCCGGGCCGCCGATAACAGCCAGATCGCTCGGGGCGAGTACTTGGCCCGCCTGGGCGATTGCGTCGCCTGCCACACCGCCGAAGGCGGCAAGTCCATGGCCGGCGGCCGGGAACTGGCCACGCCCTTCGGCGTGCTCTTCTCCACCAACATCACGCCGGACAAGGAAACGGGCATCGGCAACTACACCTTCGCCCAGTTCGACCGGGCCATGCGCAAGGGCGTGGCGGCGGACGGCCACAATCTCTACCCGGCCATGCCCTATCCCTCCTACGCCAAAATGACCGGCGAGGACATGCAGGCCCTCTACGCCTACCTGATGCAGGGCCTGGCGCCGGTGAAGCAGGCCAACAAGCCCACCGCCATGCGCTGGCCCTTCAACCAGCGCTGGGGCCTTTCCCTGTGGAACTGGGCCTTCCTCGACGCCTCGCCCTTCCAGCCCGACGCCGGCAAGGACGCCACCTGGAACCGGGGCGCCTACCTGGTCCAGGGCCTGGGCCACTGCGGCGCCTGTCACACGCCCCGGGGCATCGCCTTCCAGGAGAAGGTCATGAGCGACGCCGGCAGCAAGGGCAAGCACTTCCTCGCCGGGGAGACCGTGGAATCCTGGCGCGCCCTGAGCTTGCGCGGCCTGTGGACGGTGGAGGACACCGCCCTGTTCCTCAAGACCGGGCAGAACCGCTTTGCCACCGCCTCCGGCAATATGGCCGAGGTCATCCACCACAGCACCCAGCATGTGAAGGACGAGGACCTGGTGGCCATCGCCACCTATCTCAAGTCCCTGCCCCCGGGCGAGCATGAACTGCCGGCCCCCAGCGTGCCCCGCAGCGAGGTGGCGGGCAAGGTGCCGGGCAATCTCTTCAGCTCCCGCGGCGGTCTGGCCTACGTGCAGTTCTGCGGCGACTGCCACCGCCAGGACGGCAACGGCGTCAGCAAGATCTTCCCGCCCCTGGCCGGCAACCCTGCGGTGACGGCGAAGGACCCGGCCACCCTGCTGCACATCACCCTCACCGGCTGGAAGACCGCCTCTACGGCGGCCCATCCCCGGGTATTCACCATGCCCGGCTTTGCCCGCCTCAACGACCAGGAACTGGCCGAGCTGATCACCTTCGTCCGCAGCAGCTGGGGCAACGGCGGCGAAGCCGTGACCGCCTCCCAGGTGAAGAAGATGCGGGCCGAAGTGGTGAAGCAGGACCCCAAGGCCATCGACAACAGCAAGTTCGAGACGCCGCGCCTGGCCGACATGCTGGCCAAGCCCAACGCCGAACAGCTGGTGCGCGGCATGCGTCTGCACCTGGAAACCAAGGACCTGCTGCCCAACCATGTGGGCGACCAGCTCAACTGCACCAGCTGCCACCTCAATGCCGGTACCGTGGCCGACGGCTCGCCCTTCGTCGGCGTCTCCGCCTTCTTCCCCAGCTACGCGCCCCGGGCCGGCCGCATCATCACCCTGGAGGACCGCATCAACGGCTGCTTCAAGCGCTCCATGAACGGCAAGCCCCTGCCCGTGGATTCCCCGGATATGAAGGCCATGGTCGCCTACTTCGACTGGATGAAGGGCGCCACCAAGCCGGAAGACAAGGTGCCCGGCCGCGGCGTCGGCAAGATCGACCGCTCCCTGAAGCCCGATAGCGACAACGGCAAGAAGATCTACGCAGCCCAGTGCGCCGTGTGCCACGGGGAGAACGGTGAAGGCCTCAAGTCCGCCGACGGCAAGATGGTCTATCCGCCGCTGTGGGGCGAGCAGTCCTTCAACATCGGCGCCGGCATGGCCCGCACCTACACCGCTGCCGCCTTCGTCAAACGCAACATGCCCATCGGCTTCCACAACAACTTCCCCCTGGGCCAGGGCGGTCTCTCCGACCAGGAGGCCCTGGATGTGGCCGAGTACTTTAGCCACCAGCCCCGCCCGGACTTCCCCGAAAAGGTGAAGGACTGGCCCAAGGACAAGAAGCCGGACGACGCCCGTTACTGAGACCCGCCCTTTCATCCACCTTTCCGATCCACCTTTTGCCTGAGGCAACCGCCCCTCCCACCGGGGCGGTTTTTTTTCCTCGAGCAGCCTGTAAAGGAGAAAACCAGCCCGATTCCCTGCTTCACCCCCAGAACAGAGGGCGCCCGATCGCCCCATATCTCTCGTTATCTCGTTACAAACTCCGGAGGAGAGAACCCCATGAGAAAACTGATTCCCCTGTTCCTGCTGTTGCCGCTGCTGGCCCACGGTGCCGACGGCAGCGACATCATGCAGAAGGGTGGCGCCAACCCGGCGGCCATGCCCTGCATTACCTGCCACGGCGCCGACGGCAAGGGCATGGCCGCTGCCGGCTTTCCCCGCCTGGCGGGTCTGCCCGAGGCCTACATCGTCAAGCAGCTTAACGACTTCAAGGCCGGCCGCCGGGAGAACCCGGTGATGCAGCCCATCGCCCAGTCCCTGACGGACGAAGAAGTGGCCGCAGTGGCCAAGGCCTACGCCGAACATCCCAAGGTGAACGTCAAGGCCGGCCCGGTGGAGCGGCCCCAGCCCGGCAGCGGCGCCTGGATCGCCCTGCGCGGCGCTTGGGAGCGCAACATCCCCGAATGCACCCTGTGCCACGGCCCCGCCGGGGTCGGCGTGGGCAGCACCTTCCCGCCCCTGGCGGGCCAGTCCGCCCTCTACATCGAGAACCAGCTCAAGGCCTGGCGCGATGCCAAGGCCGTGCCTGCGACCCGCAAAACCAAGGCAGTGGCTGCCGTGCCGCCCAGCCGCCGCAACGACCCCAACGGGCTGATGGCCCACATCGCCGTGGATCTGAGCGACGCCGAGATCAAGGCCGTGGCCGACTATTTCGCCGGCCTGGGGGAATCCAAGGAAGCCTTCGACGAAAGCCAGCACCGTCTGCGCTGAGCCGAACTTCCCCCATTCATCGAAAGGATTCCCGCCATGAAAAATGCCAAGATTTTTGCCGCCCTGCTGCTCTGTTCTGGTCTGGTTGCCAGCCCGTTGCAGGCGGCTGACAGCCCCCGCAATTCCCGCCTGGACGACCAGAGCCAGCTGCCCAAGGCCCCGGCCAAGCCGGCCAGCCGGCAGTACTTCCAGCCCCCGACCGACACCGACATTCCCAACAACGCCTTCGGCGACCTGGTGCGCCGGGGCCAGGACCTGTTCATGAACACCAAGGCCCTGGCGCCCGAATACGTGGGCAACGAGATGAACTGCGTGAACTGCCACATCGACCGGGGCCGCAAGGCCAACTCGGCACCTTTGTGGGCGGCCTATCCGATGTATCCGGCCTACCGCAAGAAGAACAACAAGGTGAATACCTTCGTCGAGCGCATGCAGGGCTGCTTCCAGTTCAGCATGAACGGCAAGGCCCCGGCCGCCGATAGCGAAGTGCTCACCGCCCTTTCAACTTACGCCTACTGGCTGTCCACCAACGCGCCCACCGGCAAGGCCCTGCCGGGCCGGGGCTTCGACGAGCCGCCGCCACCCAAGGGCGGCTACGACATCGCCCGGGGCAAGGCGGTCTATGAGAAGCAGTGCGCCCTGTGCCACGGCGACAACGGCGAGGGCAAGAAGGTGGGGGTGACCTCGGTATTCCCGGCCCTGTGGGGCAAGGACTCCTAC